>DAIOID010000033.1:13765-14967 GCA_036744355.1 Brevundimonas sp. | reverse complement strand
ACCATCGCCGCTTCGGTGCCGTCCCGCGAGAAGAAGACCGTCACGGTCTCGCCGGCGTCGAGGCCGGTCTCGGCCACCGAATAGGCCAGTGACGCCGACAGTTTGCCGCCCAGTTCGACGGTCCGCTGGATCTGCGCGCCGTCGCCTTGGGTGAACTGCAGGACGTTGTTGTTGCCGGCGTCGATGCGGATCTGGCCGGTGGTGACGCCGCCGCTGTCATTGGCTTCGACCCAGTCGGGGTTCCAAGACGCATTGCCGGTCGAGGCGCCCAGGTTCGCGGTGTTGAAGTTGTCCGCGTACTGCCGAACGACCTGTTGCAGGAAGAGCTCTGGCGGCGAGAGGCTGACGTCGCCATCGGCGAAGCGCAGCACCTCGATGTTGCGGATGGTGTCGGTCCCGTCAGACACGCGGTTCTGACCCGTCGCCGGATCGATCGCCCCGACGGTCTGCGCGCGGTGGAAGATGGTGACGGAACCGTCAGGGTTGGACGTGATGTCGTAGTTGGCGCGAACGTCCCAATAGACGGCGACGTCATCGCCGCTGTTGTCGTGCTGGATCTCGCGCACGATATGCAACTGGCTGGGCGCGATGACGCGATCCAGCATCCAGACCGAAAGCGGCTTGGTCACGCCGTTAAGCGTCACATCGTCCTTGAGGCTGTTGATGGTGGCGATTTCGGCGCCGCCCGTGTCGCGGATCGAGATCCGCACGTTGAGCCAGGCGTCGCCGTCGATCACGTCGTCGCCGCCGCGCCCTTCAATGACGTCGCTGCCGCCGCCGCCCAGAAGGATGTTGCCGCCGACGAAGACCGACTTCACCTCGCCCGTGCTGTCCGCCCAATAGGGGCGGGTCGTCATCAGATCGGGGGTGATGATCTGGTCGAGGCCGGCGATGCGGTCGATACCGGCCTGGTCTAGTTCGTGGCCGGTCATGGCGCCCTCGGCGCCGGCGAGGACGTTGCCGGCGTCGGTCGGCGCGGCGCGATTGTCGCCCCAGAGCCGGTCATCCCTGTTCCAGCCGGACAGGGCTTCGACAGCGTCGAAGCGGTTGCGCAGGATATCGGCCTGGTCGGTGGTGAAGATGGGCTTCGTCAAATCCGCATTGGCCGCAATCGCGCTGCCTTTGTGGATCGCCCAGTCGAAGCCGAGCATGCCCTCGTTGCGCATGACGCTTTCGCCCTGGACCATGATGTCGTCGCCGGA
>DAIOID010000033.1:6805-13665 GCA_036744355.1 Brevundimonas sp. | reverse complement strand
AGGCCGTTGGAGTTGGCGATCACGTCGTCGCCGCCTTCGCCTTTCAGGAAGTCGCCGCTGTCGCCGCTGTCGGTGATGATGTCGTCGCCGTCGCCGCCGTTGACCAGGTCGACGCCCGCGCCGGATTCAATGCGGTCGTTTCCGGCTCCGCCCCAGATGGAGTCGTCGCCGAAGTCGGTGATGATGGTGTCATTGCCGCTCGTGCCGCCGACCGAGGCGTGTTCGCCGCCGGTGAAGCGCAGGAAGTTGGCCTCCACGACGCCCGTCAGAGGATCATCACGCTGGACCTTGCCGCGCCCCATGCCCTCCAGCACGGGATCATTGCCGAGCGGGTCCGAGTCCAGTTGCATCGCGGCGTTGACCTCCAGATAGAAGTCGTAGTCGGCGAAGGCGTTCACCCCGAGATGGCGGTCGATGACGTCGTCCCCGGTGCCCCGAATGCCGTCCGGGCCGGGATCGGACAGGGCGGAGTTCTTCATGATCAGCTTGGAGAAGGCGTTTTCTTCCAGCTGATTGAGGAAGTTCAGCCCCTGGGTGCGGGTCAGGTAGTAGAAGCGGTCGCCGTCCTGGAGGTTCTCCAGCTGGGCCTCGAAGACGGCGTTGAATGTCGAGCCCAGCATGCCGCCGAACGGCATCTTTTTCTCGGCCAGACCCCCGATCCAGAAGTCTATGGCGTTGACGCCGGTGGTCGCCGCCGGACCGTTCAGCCAGGCGATCCGCGCCGCGCGCTCGCTCGTGGTTTCACCGGCCACGCCGAAGACCAGATCCCAGGCCGCCTCCTGCTTGGCCGCCGAGGTGGCGCCGGCGGTGATGCTGGCGTGGGTGCCGTAGGCGGCGATGAAGTTCACCACGGAGAGGGGATTCTTCAGGTTGGCCGCGAAGTCGACCCAGTTCTTGTAGGGCTCCAAGAAGGTTGATCCGGTCGCGGCGTAAAGCTGGTCGCGGGCGTCGTTAAGCGATGGAATTCCGGCGTCACGTCCCCGCGCGATATTGATCGCCGGCAGGTCCAGCGGCAGGCCCAGCAGGTTGTTGCGCAGGCCGCCGGTGACGAACTCGTCGATCTCGCTGCCGCGCACGCGGGTCATGCCGGCCACGATCGCGGCCGCGGCCTCATCCGCCGTACCGAGCGCGTTCATGGCGCCGGGGTTGAGGAAGGCCTCGATCAGTCCGATCTCGCTTTGGGCGCCGGTGTTCGCATCCACCAGGCTGATGTTCTCGGTCAGCATGGAGTGCCCGAAACGATAAACGGTATGGGCGAATTCGGCGAAGATGCTGGGGTTGATGTCGGTCGTGCTGTTGAAGACGAAGGGATCGATCAGGGGCTGCACCTGACGCGCGAACTCCTCGAACACCAGATGCTGGTACTGCATCTCGGTGGCGAAGCGCGCCGCCTGGAACAGCCGCTCGCCGTCCCAGTTCAGCGTGTTGGCGAAGGCGGCCTGATCCAGAGCCGACAGGGAGGCGAAGTTGGCGGGAAGCCCCCCGATGTCCGTCGCCAGCCATTCATTGATGAAGGCCATGTCGCCCGAGCGCAGGATGGTCAGCTGCTGGGCCTCGACCTGCCGGTTGTGTTCCGAGTGGAAGACGTGGTGGACGGCGGTCAGGCCGATGTTCTCATTGCCGCGTCCGTCGCCGGTGGCGAAGTGGGCGTCTAGGAGCTCGTCGTCGTAGGCGACCTTTCGGCCGCGGAAATCGGTGGCGATCGCATTGCCGGAGACGTCGTCAGTGTCTGCCTGGACGACCAGGGTTCCGGGCGTGGCGGGATCACCGTCAGCGTCGTACACCGAACCGGGCGCGGCGTTGTGGGCGATGTCGTCGAGGAAGGCGTGCGTCGTCCGCGCCGGCCCGAAATAGCTGACGCCGTTGATCACCACCGGCGTGGTCGCCATGGCGATCAGGTTGATCGGATTGGCCGCCGTGCCGGAGATGACGATGTCATCGCTGGTGTTGGGAATGCCGTCGGCGCCGACGCCCAGAATGACCTGGGCGTAGCCGGTGGTCGGGTCGGGAATGAAGCGGCCATAGGCGTCGGTGCGCAGCAGCGGCACGTTGAAGACGTCCTGATCCGTCAGCTCGATGCCCAGCATGGTCCGCGCCTGGGCCTTGACGTCGGCCCAGGTGCTGAGTCCTCCGTTTGCGCCGTCCAGCAGACGACCGGTGGCCACGGTCCGGCCGTTGACCGTCGCATATTCTCGCAGGAAGACCTGATGCGAGGGGTGAGAGGTGTAGGTCTGGTTCTGATCGACAAAGGGCGTGGTGACGTTGACCGCCTCGTGGGCGGTGTCGTCGGCGGTGCCCATGATCCCGTCGGCGCCGGGGCCCGCAACCGGAGTGGCGCGGCTCAGCACCATGAAGGCGTTCTGCGCCGAGACCTCGTCGCCGGTGCCGGGGATGCCGTCGGCCCCGTGCGTGCGCAGCGGATCATCGGGCGCCAGCGGAATATAGATGGTGCCGTTGCCGCTTTTGGTGATCAGGTCCAGTCCGTGATCGAAGAACTGGCCGAAGAAGGTCATCCAGCCGTTGAAGGGCGCGCTCAGCCCCTCGTCCGCGGCGACATTGGGAATGATCAGAGAGCCGTTTTCGGCTTCCAGACCCTTGGCCTCGAGCACCAGATCGAACTGGGCCTGGGCCGCGTCGCGCGCCGTCTGTTTCGCGACCTCGTCGAGGCCAGCGTCGGCGTTGATGGTGACAATCGTACTGATGAGGGTGGTGTGGGCGGCGCGCACCACGGCCAGGTCGCCATAGACGTCCGCCGAGCCGGCGAAGGTCAGGGCGGCGACGATGGCGGCCGGGTTGTTGAAGCTCATGTCGGCGACAAGATTCGAGATCAGGCGCGGATCGGCGTCCGCGACATTGCCCGAGTGCCCGCCGTTCACGCCCGGCGTCGGGGCGCCGATCGTGCCGTAGTTGTTGTTGGTGACGGTCTGGCCGCCGCCCAGCGCCATGCTGTCGTCGCCCTCGTTGATGAAGTTCGGGTTCAGCAGCCTCGGCATCGGCTGGTCCGACGCGCCCCAGAACTCACGTCCTTCGATCAGGTTGTTGTAGCTGCCGTCCACCGTGCGCAGACCATAGGGCGTCTTCGCGTCCGGGATGGCCAGGGGCAGGGTCGGATCAAAGCTGGCCGAGGTGTACCAGGCCCGGTCGGTGATGACCCGGCCGCTGGCGTCCAGACGGATTTCCGTCAGGGGCGTGCCGTTGGCGTGCGCCTCGGCGATCCTGATCTGCTTCAGGATGAATTCCAGATCATGTTGATTGAGCGCGACCATCTTTGCCTCCGGGGCGGAAATGCCTGGGAGGAGGCCGAACGTGATCGGGCTCAGCGGCGACGGGAGACCTGAAGTCGGCGGTCGAGGGCGCGCGTTGGGCGGGACGACAGGCCTCCCGTAGGCGAACTATCGATCGCCGTACGGTGCCCGTCGATCTGGCCAGGCGGACTAGGCCTTTGTCCCCGCCTTCTAGGACCTGGCCTTTCGGACTAGGCCCTTGGTCCTAGTCTTCACCCAGAACGGCGCGCTGGGCGAAGTCGATGTGGAAGGCCAGCCAGGCGTAGATGCCGACGAACTTGAGGCCGTCCTCGGCCGCCACCACCAGACTCCGCGTGGAGTGCAACAGGACGTCGACCGCCAGGCTGCCCCCGAGCAGGACGAAAGCCAGCAGCAGAAACGCTCCGTCGCTCGACAACAGACGGCGACGCTGGGCGAAGGCATAGGCCAGGCTGGCCAGGGCGTAACCGCCCAGCACCGCGACCTGCGGCACGCCCCAGCCGGGCAGGATGGATTCGTGCAGCAGCAGCATGTCGTCCATGCACAGGGCCAGGCTGAGCGCCCCGCCGAACCCCGGCAACAGCCAGTCCACCGGCGCGCCGCCTCGCGCCCAGACGCAAAGGGCGGCGAACAGGGCCGCGCCCGCCGCCAGGGCCCAGCCGATCGCGCCGAGGTTGGACATGACGCCGTAGTAGCCTCGGCAGCAGTAGCCGGAGGCCTGCGCCCCGGCGATCACGTCCATGAACAACAGGCGCGGATCGGCGTAGGTCTGGAAGGTCGCCGTCAGAGCCGCTGCGGCGGCCAACAAGACCAGCAAGGCGGATCCGGCCCGGACTCGTCGCCGTGTCAGCCGCCTCCGGCCGGCCTGCGGCGCCCCGCCCGCCAAAGCGTCCGGGCGCACGGACCCCATCCATGTTTGCTGCGTCATCGTCGTGGCCCCCGCCTCGCTTACCCCTAGGAGGGCCGCCCGGAGGGGTCAAGACGAACACCATCATGCGATGACAGGCGCGCCGGAGACGCGTCGCGCCATAGCTCCTCATGGCGGCAGGATGCGTGAAGACCGGCGCGCGAAAGCACCTGGGCTAGGAAGAACAAGAATCGGCAGAAAAACGGAAACGACCGCAGCGATGCCTCAAGGAGGCAACTCGACTATCCGTCAAGTCCTTGAAAGCAAAGTGGCGCACCCGAAGAGATTCGAACTCCTGACCCCCAGATTCGTAGTCTGGTGCTCTATCCAGCTGAGCTACGGGTGCGCACCGCCTTGCGGGCAGGGCGGCTATCTAGCGGGTGGGCCGGGGGCTGGCAAGCGGCTTTTCTGAAAAGGTCGATAGAAAATGCGGGCTTGGACTCTGGGCCTCGGGACACTAGGCATGAACCTCTCCCTGAACCCCGCAGGAGCCGTTTGGTGCGCGCCTATTCCAACCCCTCGTCGAACCGCCGGCGCAAGATTTCGCTCATTCTGACCGGGGCGGCTGTCGTCGCCTTCATGCTGACCGCTTGCGCCACGGCGCCGGTTGCGGAGACGACGGCCGCCCCCCCCGTGGCGGCGACGGCGAGCGCGCCCGCGCGCGGGCCCTTCGTGTCGGCCGCCAATCCGCTGGCGGTCGAGGCGGGGATGAAGGTTCTGGCCCGCGGCGGGTCGGCGGTGGACGCCGCGGTCGCCATTCAGGCGGTGCTGGGTCTGGTCGAGCCGCAGTCGTCGGGTCTGGGCGGCGGCGCCTTCATGATGTTCTACGACGCCGACAGCGCGGCGCTCACCGTCTATGACGGGCGCGAGACGGCCCCGGCTTCGGCCACGCCGGAGCTCTTCTATGAGAACGGTCGCCCGATGGCCTTTGTCGATGCCGTGCTGAGCGGCCACTCGACCGGCGCCCCCGGCGTCGTGCCCATGCTGGCCCTGGCGCAGAAGCAGCATGGCGCTCTGCCGTGGTCGGAGTTGTTCGGGGATGCTGAAAAGCTGGCGCAGGACGGTTTCGTCGTCAGCCCGCGTCTGGCGGGGATGATCAACGGCGACGCGCCTCAGGCCAGGACGCGCTGGGCGAGCGAGTATTTCACCAAGGCCGACGGCACGCGCTACGTCGCCGGAGACGTGCTGAAGAACCCCGCCTATGCCGAGACGGTGCGGACGCTGGCGCGCGAAGGCGCAGCCGGGATGCAGACCGGGCCGCTGGCTGAAGCCATCGCCGCCGCCGTGGCCGAGGGCCCGCGTCCCGGCGGGCTGACGACCGCCGACATCGCGGCCTATCGTCCGATCGTGCGCGAGGCCGTGTGCGGGCCGTACAAGGTCTATGTCGTCTGCGTGCCGCCGCCGCCGTCCAGCGGCGCCTCCATCCTGCAACTGCTGGCCATGGGCGAGCGGACGCCCGATCTCGACAAGGGGGCGCAGAGCCCTGAGGCCTGGGCCGCATTCGGCCAGCTTCAGCGGCTGATGTACGCCGACCGCGACCGCTATTTCGGCGATCCAGACTTTGTCTCGGTGCCGGTCGCGGGCCTGCTGGACCCGACCTATACAGCCCAACGTGCGGCCCTGGCTCCGGCCCTGCGCGGCGCGGCGCCGTTCGGCACGCCGCCCGGCGCGCCGCGCGTCGGCGCCGACTCCACGCGTGAGCCCGCCGGCACCTCCCATTTCGTCGTGGTCGACGCCAAGGGCAACGCCGTTAGCATGACCACCACGGTCGAGAGCCTGTTCGGTTCGGGCCGGATGGCGGGCGGCTTCTTCCTCAACAACCAGCTGACCGACTTCTCGCTGGTCCCGACAGCGGCGGACGGCACGCCGGCGGCCAATGCCGTGGCGGCGGGCAAGCGTCCGCGTTCGTCCATGTCGCCGATCATTATTCTGGATCGTGAGGGACGGTTGGTCGGCGCCCTGGGCTCGCCCGGCGGTTCATCCATCCTGGCCTATAACGCCAAGGCCCTGATCGGCGCCCTGGGCTGGAACCTGCCGCTGCAGGCGGCCTTCGATCTGCCCAACCTTGTGGCCAAGGGAAATGGCTTCGGCGCCGACACCGAGGGCTTCCCCGCCGCGGTGCGCGACGGCATGGCCGAGCGCGGCGTGACCCTGCGCCCCAACACCACCGAAACCTCGGGTCTGCATGGCGGCCTGTGGCGCGACGGACGCTGGGACGGGGCGGCCGACAGCCGTCGCGAGGGCGTGGCCCGCACCCAGTAGGTCTACTCGCGGGGGCGGATCGTCAGTTGGAAGGCCACCAAGCCTTCCGACACGTCGGTGTTGATGCCGTTGTAACCGCGAATGCCGTTCGCCTCGATCTCGCGGTAGACGATGCCGAACGAGCTCTGCAACGCGCCCCGGCGATAGGCCACGCCGATCGAAGCGTCGCCCAGGAAGGCGCCCGCGTCATGGCTCATGCCCGACCGGGCGAAGTCGCCGTCGCGGGTGCGAGCGAAGTTGTAGCCGACGGCCCGCTTGGACCCGGCGGCGTAGACATACCAGCGTGCGCGATCGCCAAAGGCTTCGTCGCCGTCGGGCGCCAGGCGATCCAGGCCCTCGCCGATCTTCAGCGTGGCGCCGGCCTCGGCGGTCGTGCCGTCGCTCCCGAAACCGACCCCGGCGTGGGGCGTCAGCGACACCTCCAGGCC
>DAIOID010000033.1:0-6705 GCA_036744355.1 Brevundimonas sp. | reverse complement strand
AGGCCCACCACGATCAGAACGCCAGCGAGGCAAGCCTCTACGCGCACAACGGTCCCCTCCCAAAGCCGTTAACAGTCGCACTCTGCACTAACGCGGGGGAACTGCAACGGACTCTTTCAAGCCACAATCCTGTCACGCTCAAACGAAACCGCCCGGAGGACGGTTCCCCCGGGCGGCTGGATCAGTGCGGCTGGATCAGCAGATCGTGATGCGAGAAGGACCTATTGGCAGGCCAGGCACTCGTCGTAGTCGGTGCGGGCCGCCGAGAAGAGGTCCGGCTGGTTCGGATCGATCTCGGCCTCGGCCTTGTCCTCGGCGCCGGCGAAGGCGGCGCGCTGCACTGACTTGGAGCGCAGATAATACAACGACTTCACACCGCGCTCCCAGGCGGACCAGTGCAGCATGTGCAGGTCCCACTTGTTCACGTCGCCGGGGATGAAGAGGTTCAGCGACTGGGCCTGGCAGATTTCCGGCGCGCGGTCGGCGGCCAGCTCCACCACCCAGCGCTGGTCCAGCTCGAAGGCGGTCTTGAAGATCCCCTTCTCGTCGTCCGACAGGGCCTCCAGGTGCTGCACCGAGCCTTCGTGTTCGAGGATCGAGTTCCACACGGCATCGGTGTCGATGCCCTTCTCGCCCAGCAGCTTCTGCAGATAGGGGTTCTTGACCGCGAACGAGCCCGACAGGGTCTTGTGCGTGTAGATGTTGGCCGGGATCGGCTCGATGCCTGCCGAGGCGCCACCGCAGATGATCGAGATCGAGGCGGTCGGGGCGATGGCCAGCTTGTGCGAGAAACGCTCCATGACGCCGCGCTCGGCGGCGTCGAGGCAAGGGCCCTTTTCCTCGGCCAGAACGCGGCTGGCCTTGTCGGCCTCGCGACGCAGGTGCTTGAACAGGCGCATGTTCCACGACTTGGCCATGGCGCTTTCAAAGGCCACGCCCTGCCCTTGCAGGAAGGAGTGGAAGCCCATCAGGCCCAGACCCACCGAACGCTCGCGCTTGGCCGAATAGACGGCGGCGGCCATGGCGGGCGGGGCGCGGTGGATGAAGTCCTCCAGGACGTTGTCCAAGAAGCGCATGATGTCTTCGATGAACTTGGGTTCTTCACGCCATTCCAGGAAGGTCTCGGCGTTGACCGACGACAGGCAGCAGACGGCGGTGCGCTCGGCGCCCAGGTGGTCCTTGCCGGTGTGCAGCATGATCTCAGCGCACAGGTTGGACTGCTTGACCTTCAGGCCCAGCTCGCGCTGGTGCGGCGCCATCTGGCGGTTCACCGTGTCCGAGAAAATCAGATAGGGCTCGCCCGTCTGCATGCGGATGTCGAGAATCTTGGTCCACAGCGCGCGAGCGTCGACCGTCTTCATGACCGCGCCGTCCTTGGGCGACTTCAGATCAAAAGTGGAGCCGGTCTTCACCGCCTCCATGAACTCGTCCGTGATGTTGAGGCCGTGGTGCAGGTTCAGGGACTTGCGGTTGAAGTCGCCCGAAGGTTTGCGGATCTCGAGGAACTCCTCGATCTCCGGGTGGTGGATGTCCAGATAGACGGCGGCCGAACCACGACGTAGCGAGCCCTGCGAGATGGCCAGGGTCATGGAGTCCATGACCCGGATGAAGGGGATGATGCCGCTGGTCTGGCCGGCGCCCTTGACCTTCTCGCCGATGGAGCGGACGCCGCCCCAGTAGGTGCCGATGCCGCCGCCGTTCGAGGCCAGGGCGACGTTCTCGTTCCATACGTTCTGGATGCCGTCCAGGCTGTCGCCGACGGCGTTCAGGAAGCAGCTGATCGGCAGGCCGCGATCGGCGCCGCCGTTCGACAGGACCGGGGTGGCGGGCATGAACCACAGCTTGGACATGTAGTCGTAGATGCGCTGGGCGTGGTCGGCGTCGTCGGCGTAAGCCGTCGAGACGCGGGCGAACATGTCCTGATAGCTTTCGCCCGCCAGCAGGTAGCGGTCTTCCAGGGTCTTCTTGCCGAAGTCGGTCAGCAGGGCGTCGCGCGTGCGGTCCAGGGTCAGGCCCGTGACCACTTTCAGGTGCGGCTTGCCCTCGGGCGGCGACGCAGAAACCGTCGTGAATTCCGTCGTCTGCAGAGCTTCGCCGCCAGCCATGTTGATCCTTGCCCCGATCAAAATCGTATGAAGACCGTGCCGGTATGAAACACTAGATGTGGTGTCTCTGTTCCCGTGCTCGGCTAGATGTATGGGTGCACATCTTTAATTTTTTATAAAGTCTTGATCTTGGCCGGGGGATGTGGAGGCGCGAGATTCCGCGCCGCCGCCCCTGTGGAAAAGTCGGAAAAGACAACCGTCAAGCCAGGCTCTCGTCGTCGCCCCTGATGTGTTCACAAACGCGTGATCAACAAGACAAGGGAACGGCTCATCCAGCTTGACCGTTAGCCGCTCATGGCTCCGCATCCGACCGCTTTCCTGACCCGCGCCCTGCGCGTGGCCCGCACCGAAATCGCCGCCGTCGTCGCCCTGCTGGTCGTGGCCCTGGGCACCCTGACCTTTATCGAGGTCGCCGACGACATTCGCGAGGCCGACGGCCAGGCCTTCGATCAGGCGGTGCTGCACGCCGTGCGGCCCTTCGCCGACGACCCGGGCCGTCCCTGGGGCCCGTGGTGGCTGCACGAGGCGGCGGCCGATCTGACATCTCTGGGCGGAATTTCCGTCCTGACCCTGTTCGCCCTGATCGCCCTGGGCTTCATGCTAATCCAGGGCAAGCGGCTGTCGGCCCTGCTGCTGGTCCTGGGCCTGGCCGGCGGGGTGGCGCTGAGCGAAGGCCTCAAGGCCCTGTTCGAGCGCGAGCGGCCGCCGCTGGAGTTTCAGGCAGTCGAGACCCTGAACGCCAGCTTCCCCTCGGGACACGCCCTTTTGTCGACCGTCTTCTATCTGACGCTGGGAGTCATGCTGACGCGCGCCTTCCCGCGCAAAAGGATGAAGGCCTATGTCCTGGGCTGCGCCGTCCTGATCGCCCTGCTGATCGGGGCGACCCGCATCTATCTGGGGGCGCACTGGGCCTCGGACGTCTTCGCTGGATGGAGCGTAGGCGCGGCCTGGGCCATGGCCCTGTGGCTGGCCGCCTATGCGATCGAGCGCCGCCAGAGGCTGCACGACGCCCCCTTGCAGGATGCGCCTTCGACCAATGTCTAGCGGTCGGGATGCGCCGGGCGCCGGATAACGGATCGAAGAGAGCCGAACGGCCGTTCGAGGAAACGTCATGACCGATCACGCTACGCAGTACGCCCAACGCCTGACGACGCCTGCCGCAGCCGCCGCCCTGATCCCCTCAGGCGCAAAGGTGGCCATGGCGCTGGGCGTCGCCCAGCCGCCCGCCCTGTTGAAGGCGCTGGCCGACCGGGCCGAGGCGAAGGCGGTCGGCGACGTCAACATCTACTACCTGCTGTCCACCGCCATCGCCGGCGAGACGGTGCTGCGCTACGAACTGACCGACCGCCTGCGCCCCCACAGCCTGTTCCATGGCGCCATCGAGCGGAAACTGGAGGCGCGCGGGATCGAGGAAGGCCGCCAAGGCGTCTGGTTCATCCCCACCGGCTTCCAGCAGACGCCCAAGGTCCTGACGCGCGAAATCGGGGTCGACACCCTGCTGGCCACCGTCTCGCCGATGGACGCTGACGGCAACTTCAGCCTCGGCACCAACACCGACTACGCCCTGGCGGCGTCGAGGACGGCCAAGCGGGTGATCCTGGAGGTCAATCCGCACATGCCGCGCGTCTTCGGCGACTGTCGGGTGCATGTGTCCCAAGTCACCGCCCTGGTCGAGCACGCCGCCCCTCTGCTGGAGGCGGGCAAGGCCGCGCCCCAGCCGCAGGATCTGATCATCGGCGGCCTGATCGCCGGGCTGATCGAGAACGGTTCGACCCTGCAGATGGGCATCGGCGCCTTGCCGGACGCGGTCTGCGCCGCCCTGCACGACCATGCCGATCTGGGCATCCATACCGAACTGCTGACGCCCGGCCTGGTCGAGCTGATGCGCGCTGGCGTCGTCACCAATGCAAAGAAGAACCTGCATCCGGGAAAGACCGTCTTCACCTTCGCCATGGGCGACCGCTCCACCTATGACTTCCTGCATGAAAATCCGGGGCTGGAGGCCCGCCCGGTCGACTATGTGAACGATCCCGCCGTCATCGCCCGCAACGACCGCATGGTGTCGGTCAACGCCACGCTGCAGATCGACCTCTTCGGCGCCTGTTGCTCGGAATATCTGAACGGGCGCCAGTACACGGCCTCGGGCGGGCAACTGGACTTCGTGCGCGGCGCCTCGGCCTCGGCGGATGGAAAGTCGATCATCGCCTGTCACTCGACGGCGGCCAGGGGAACGGCCTCGCGCATCGTCGCCAAACTGGACGGGCCCGTCACCACACCGCGCAACGACACCCAGATCGTCGTGACCGAACACGGCTGGGTCAATCTGCGCGGTCTCACCGTCGACCAGCGCGCCCGCGCCCTGATCGGCCTGGCCGCGCCGCAGTTCCGCGACGGGCTGGAGGCCGAGGCCCGGGCCATGGGGCTGATCTCCACCTAGGGAAACCGACGTAATTCCGGCGGCAGGTTTTGTTTACAATTCCGGCGCAGGGTTAAGTCCAAGGCGGGATCGGCTGGGGAGTGGGGTATGAGCGGACGCTGGCGGGCGTTTCGTCATGAGGCGGGCCAGGAGGCCGGGCCCCATGCCGCCGTCTATGTCCTTTTGTTCGTCCTCTGCCTGCTGCTGGGCCACTGGAGCGCGACGACCTTCCAGGCGGTGATCGCCTGGCCCGCCAACGGGGTGATGCTGGCGGCCTTCCTGCAACTGCCCCGGCGGCGCGCGGCAGGGGTTCTGGCCCTCTGTTTCGCGCTGAACCTGGTCAGTACCATGGTGCGCGGAGACGCCCCGCCCTTCGTCTGGCTGAATCCGCTGTTGAACCTGGTCCAGGTGGTAGTGGCGGGAGTTTTGGCGCGGCGTCTGTGCGGCGCGGCCCTGGATATGCGGCGGCCTCGCAGGGTGGTCCTGTTCGCGCTGGGCGCGGCGACGCCGGCGGTGGCCCTGACCGCCACCATCAGCGTGATCGTGGCTTTCGTCGTGCGCGACTATTCATGGGTTCGGGCCGCCTTCGCCTGGCGACACCTGTTCGCGATGGAGTTGCTGGGCCTGGTCATCGTCACCCCCAGTCTGCTGTTGCTGGCCCGCGCGCACCGCTTCCGTCAGGCCGCGGCGTCGCCGCTGGAGATCGTCGCCGTCCTGGGCCTGGTCACGGCGACGGCGCTGTGGATTTTCACCCAGTCCGCGCCCTTCCTCTTCCTGATGTTCCCGCCGCTGATGCTGGCGGCCTTCCGACTGTCGCCGCCGTGGATCGCCGTGGCCCTGATCCTGACGACGGGGATCAGCGGCCTGATGACCCTGACCGGGCATGGCCCCGTCAGCGCCTCGCCGATTCCCCCTGTGGCGGAACTGAGCCATCTGTCGGATCGCATGAGGCAGATGCCGCTCTACTACGGCTTCTTGCTGGTGGCGGCCATGACGGCCCTGCCGATCAGCGCCATGATCGCCGAGCGGCGCTCCTTCATCGCCCGTCTGGCGCGCCGCACGGCGACCGCCCTTGAACAGCGGCGTCGCGCCGAGGCCGCCGATGCGGTCAAGTCGCGCTTCCTCGCCCTGATGAGCCATGAGATGCGCACCCCGTTGAACGGGGTCAGCGGCTACGCCGACCTGTTGTCGCGCCGCGACGACCTGTCGCCCGAGGCCCAGGCCCAGGTCGCCGCCATCCGCCAGTCCGGCGAGGCCATGCTGACCCTGGTCGAGGATGTTCTCGACGTGTCGCGCGGGGACGAGCCCCTGTGTCTGGAGGCGTTCGATCTGGCGGCTCTGATCCACGACGCGGTCGCGCTCGAAGCCGCTGCGGCCCGCGCCAAGGGCCTGGGCTTCGACATCGCGCTAGACTTGCCGCCCGGCGGACGCGTGCTTGGCGACGCCCGGCGTCTGCGCGGGGCCCTGCGGCATCTGGCCTCCAACGCCGTCAAATTCACCGACAAGGGCGGGGTCCGGCTGGTGGCGACGCACGAGGGCGACCGTCTGCTGGTCGAGGTGGCCGACACGGGCTGCGGCATAGAGAGCGGCTTCCTTCCCCGGCTGTTCGATGCTTTCGCCCAGAGCGATGATTCCCTGCGCCGTCGGCACGGCGGAGCGGGCGTGGGCCTGCCCGCTGCACGACGCCATGCCCGATGCATGGGCGGCGACATCATGCTGTTTTCGACCTCGCCGTCGGGGTCGGTCTTCCACCTGACGGCGCAGCTGAAGGCGCTCGACGCGCCCGCCGCAGAAACGCCGACGGAAGTCACCGCCCTGCGCGCCCTGATCGTTGACGACCATCCGGTCAACCGCCAGATGCTGCGGCTGCTGATCGAGGCGGCCGGCTGCGAGGCGGTCGAAGCCGCCGACGGTCTAGAGGCGCTGGAAAAGGCCAGCGGCGGCGGTTTCGACCTGATCCTGATGGACGTGCGGATGCCGCGTCTGGACGGGCTGGAGGCGACGCGCCGCATTCGCGCCCTGCCAGCAGATGCGGGCGAAGTGGCCATTCTGGCGGTGACCGCCGACGCCATGCCGGAAGACGCCGCCCGCTGTCTGGCGGCGGGCATGGACGCCCACCTGGCCAAGCCCGTCACCCACGAACGCCTCTACGCCGCCATCGACCAGACCTTCCGCGCCGCCGCC
>DAIOID010000032.1:0-23643 GCA_036744355.1 Brevundimonas sp. | reverse complement strand
ACTTCGTCTGGATGTTCCACATCATGGACTATGAGACCCGCGACAACGTCAACAACATCCTGCTCAAGGTCGCGACCTGGATGATGGTGGTGACCTCCCTCACCGGGGCCTGGCTCCTGCTCTACAGCTTCCGTCGCAAGCGCCGCGTGCGCAAAGCCGCAGCGTGAGGATCATCAGATGTTTCTAATCCGTAGACTGCACAAATGGTTCGGCCTGGTCCTGGGTCTTCAATTTCTGCTCTGGGCCATCAGCGGCGCCGCCATGGCGCTGATCGATCACCGCAAGGTGGCTGGTGAAGATTCCATCGTCCACTCTACGCCGTCGCCCACGCCCGCTGGGGTGCTGTCGCTGGCTCAGGTCGCCCAGGCGGTGGGCCAGCCGATTTCCCGGATCGAGCTGCGTCCCTTGCAAGACGCCTGGGTTTACGCCGCCACGACGCCCAGCGGCGTCCAACTGGTCGACCCCGTGGACGGTCGCCGCATCGTCATCGACGACGCCCGCGCCAAGACGCTGGCCGTCGCAGCCTTCAACGGCACAGCGCCGGTGACCTCCGTGGCTCTGGTCGAGAAGCCGACGCTGGAGACGCGAGATTTCGCGCTTCCGGCCTGGCGGGTCGAGTTCGCGGACAAGGAGAAGACGACCCTGATCCTGAACGCCGTCACCGGCGAGGTCGCGGGCGCCAAGACCAACACCTGGCGGCTCTGGGACTTCTTCTGGATGATCCACATCATGGACTACACGGATCGCCAGAGTTTCAACCATCCGCTGATCATCATCATCGCCACCGGGTGTCTGTGGTTGGCCCTGAGCGGTTTCATCATGTTGTTCAGCGCCTTCCGACGCCAGGATTTCGCCTATATCCATGACGGGATCGAATGGCTGCAGCGCCGCCGTTGAGACTGCGCCGGGGCGTTCTGCGCCCCGGCGCCTTCCTGTTGGATTGGCGGCCAATGCGGGCCAAGCTGAAGCTTGGCCCGATTAACGGACATGACGGGGAGGAACGACTCCATGGATCTCACGCTCCACCGACGCATCCGCTCCGACATCGCCGACCGCATCCTGTCGGGCGAATGGTCGCCCGGGTTCCGCATCCCCTTCGAGCATGAGCTGATGGAGGAGTATGGTTGTTCGCGCATGACCGTGAACAAGGCCCTCGCGCCGCTGGCGGAACGGGGCATGATCATACGCCGTCGACGCTTCGGGTCCTTTGTGGCGCGGCCGCGGATACATTCCTTCGTGCTGGATATCCCGGACATACAGGCCGAGATTCTCAATCGCGGCGAACCCTATGATTTCGAACTCCTGTCCCGGAAGGTCCGGGCCGCGCACAAGCGGGACGCGGAAGAACTTGCACTCGCCGCATCCGGCGAGGTGATCGAGTTGCGCTGCCTCCACCGCAGCAGCGGTCGTCCTTTCGCGCTCGAGGAACGGTTGATCAGCCTGGCCTCCGTGCCCCAGGCCCGGGACGCCGATTTTACCCAGGGTCCGCCCGGCACATGGCTGCTGGAGCGCGTTCCCTGGACGGAAGCCGAGCACAGAATCCGAGCCGTGAACGTGTCCCGCGCAACCGCGCTGACCCTAGGGATCGATCCTGCTGCGGCCTGCCTTTCCCTCGAACGCCGGACGTGGCGGCGAGCGGAGCGCATCACCTTCGTTCGACTGACCTTTCCAGGGGAAGCCTATGATCTCGGAGCGCGGTTCGCGCCCTCGGACCCTGCAGAGGCTTCGGACTAGGACGCCGACCCGGGCTCGACCGAGCCCTGGGCCTCTTGTTCCAGGAGATGGCGGCCCTGGCGGACGGACGGCGCGAGGCGGAGCCCTGCGCCATTTACAAAATTCGCTGCGACGGACGTCGCTTCTGACGAAAATGTGGAATCAGGAAGCAGGGGCTCAATGTCTGCAAACTCGACCAGGGTTCTGATTATCGGCGCGGGACACGCGGGGGGCTCGGCGGCGGCGCTGCTGAGGCAGTATGGCTTTGCGGGCGAGATCGTCCTGGCGGGCGAGGAGGCGGCGGCGCCCTATCAGCGACCGCCCTTGTCCAAGGCCTGGCTGAAGGGGGAGGCGGGTCTGGAGGACCTGCTGCTGCGCCCCGAGAGCTTCTACGCCGAGCAGCAGATCGACCTGCGCACCGGCGTCACCGCGACCGCCATCGACGCGGGAGCCAAGGCGGTGACCTTCGCTGACGGCGTGGTCGAAGCCTACGACGTGCTGATCCTGGCCACGGGCTCGATGGCGCGCAAGCTGGCCATCCCCGGAGCCGACCGCCCCGACCTCATGGAACTGCGCACGCTGAACGACGCCGAACGACTGAAATCTGCGCTCGCCCCCGGCAAGCGTCTGGCCGTGGTCGGCGGCGGCTATGTCGGGCTGGAGGCGGCAGCCTCGGCCCGCGCCCTCGGCGCCGAGGCGGTGGTGATCGAGCGCATGGACCGGGTGCTGGCGCGCGTGGCGTCGGAAACCCTGTCCGCCTTCTTCACCGACTATCACCGGGCGCGCGGCGTCGAGATTCTGACCGGCGCCGAGGTGTCGGGCTTTGAGGGCGGCGGCGTTCGCCCCGAAGGCGTCCGGCTGGCGGACGGAACCCTGATCGCTGCGGACGCGGTTCTGGTCGGCGTCGGCGCCCTGGCGCGCGAAGCCCTGGCGCGAACGGCGGGTCTGCCTTGTGAGAACGGCGTGGTCGTGGATGAGAACGCCCGCACGGCGGATCCCTCAATCTACGCCATCGGCGACGTCACCCATCGGCCCATCCCGGTCCACGGCGGGCGGATGCATCGGCTGGAAAGCGTTCCGAACTCCCTGGAACAGGCCAAGCAGGCCGCCGCCGCCATCGTCGGCCGAGCGCCCCCGGCGGCCGAAGTGCCCTGGTTCTGGTCGGACCAGTATGACGTCAAGCTTCAGATCGCCGGCCTTCCGTTTGACGCCGACCATCAGGTGGTGCGTGGCGATCCGGCCAGCGGCGCTTTCGCCGTCTTCCACCTGAATGGCGACCGCATCGTTTGCGTCGAAGCGGTCAACGCCCCGGCCGATTTCATGGGCGGACGGCTGCTGATCGGCAAGGCGACGCCAGTGGATCCGGTCCTGCTGGCGGACCCCTCTGTTTCGATGAAGAGCGTCTGATCCGGCGCGCAGCAGCCGATAGCCGTCGCAGCGGGAAGCATCGCGTCTTGGCCCTCAACCGGCGCAGCAAGAGAGTTTGGCGACGTCCTTGTTGAACGTCAGCGCCGCCAGTTTCAGGCCCTCGACGGTCGTGAGATAGGGGAAGATCGTGTCGCCCAACTGCTCCACCGTCATTCCGCACTTGATGGCCACCGCTGCGGTCTGGATGCTGTCGGCCCCTTCCGGAGCAAGAATGTGCGCGCCGAGGAGCCGCCGCGTGCCGCGATCCGCCACCAGCTTGATGAGCCCGCGCGTGTCTCTGGCCGCGAGCGCGCGCGGGACGTGATCCAGGGTGATCATCGAGGTTTGGACATCATGCCCGGCCGCCCGTGCGGCGGCTTCCGTGAGCCCGACCGTCGCCACCTGGGGATCGGTGAACACGACCGCCGGCATGGCGCTGTTGTCGTAGGACAGACTGTCGCCGTTGAGCGCGTTACGAGCAGCGAGCCTGGCACCGTAGGCCGCCATATAGACGAACTGGTCACGCCCGGTGACGTCACCGACGGCGTAGACGCCGGGGCGGGTCGTGCGCATCCGGTCGTCCACGACGATTCCTCCGTTTTCGGAGACGCTGACCCCCGACTCGGCAAGACCCAGGCCGTCCGAGTTGGCGATCCGGCCTGTCGTCATGAGCACGCGCTCGGCGGTGAGCACCCTCCGGCTGTCGCCCTGCGTAAGGGTGAGCGACACGTCCGTTTCCGAATGGGCGATAGCCTCGTAGGTCGCCCCGACAACCACGGTGACGCCCTCGTCTGAGAGGTAGCGTTGCAGCGCCTCGCTGATCTCGGGTTCACCTTCCGGCAACAGACGTGACCGGCACACGAGCGTGACCTGCACGCCGGCCCGGCTGAACATCTGAGCCAATTCCGCGCCTATGTATCCACCACCGATCACCAGCAAGGACTGCGGCAGCGCCTCCAGTTCGAGCGCGGTCGTGCTGGTCAGATAGGGGACAGTGTCGATCCCAGCGATCGCCGGAATCGCCGGTCGCGATCCCGTCGCGATGATCACCTTGTCGGTGGTGAGCCGGACATCGCCGACCTCCACGCCGCCCAAGACGAGCCTGGCTGCGCCTTCGTGGTAGGCGATGGCGTCGTAGCCTTGCAGGACATCTTCGTATTTGGCCTGACGCAGAGCGTTCACCAGTTGGTCCTTCTGGCGGATCACCTCGGACCAGGCGCTGATTTCAGCAGTGGCTCTCACGCCGTCGAAACGGCTTGCGGCCCGCGCCTGGTGCAGGGGCTCCACCGCGCGGATCAACGCTTTCGACGGCACGCAGCCTATGTTCACGCAGGTCCCGCCAATCGTTCCGGCGCCGACGAGCGCTACCCGCGCTCCCTCTTCGGCTGCCGTAATGGCGGCGGAGAAGCCGGCTGAGCCAGCGCCGATCACGACCAGATCATAGGTCTCTGCGGCGTTCCGGGAGAGAGGGCGACAGTCACTCATACTGCTCGGTGCTTTCAAATCTTGTGTCCGCCGTTGGGCGGGCGGCCTGCAACCGGACAGGCCTGGCGGCCCGCTACGGCGCGACGGCAGGGAAGGCCGGAACGGGTGGGCTCGTCAGGAAGTAGAACTGCATGGCGCCGCCGATGTTCGTGCCGATGACGCCCACTAGCGAAACCTGGTTCCGCTAGTGGCTGGCCCGAACACGCGCGGGATAGCCGGCGTTGGTCGAGGCCTGAGCCAGGACTGTCGGCGTCACTCGCACGTCGTCGTAGGTCACGGTCGCCACGGCCCGTCCGGCGTCGCCAGGGTTCACGGATACAGCCGTAACGCCCGGAACCCGCGAGATAGCGCGTCGAACGATAGGGGCGCACGTCACACAGGACACATTGGTGACATCCAGCGTCACCGTGCGTTCGGCCGCCTGCGCCGTTTCGGCAGTGAAAAGCGCCGCTGCAACTGCAAGGGCGGCGCGGATGGAAAGGGTCATGGCCTTGATCTCCAGGAACTCACGCGCCGAGTAGCAGCGGCGCAACATAGGGAAATGCGACGGCGATGGCGACGAGCACGGACGCCGCCCAAAGCGCGATCTTGACAAGGCGGGTGGAGCCCGGTCGAGCGCAGGTCTCGCCTTCGGCGCAGGCGGTGCGAGGACGACGATAGACGCGGAAGAATCCGACACCCAGGAAAGCCACCGCCGCAACGATGAAATAGGGTTGATAGGGCGCGAGGACCGTGACGTTGCCGATCCAGGCCCCGCTGACGCCGAGCGCGAACAACACCAGCGGCAGAACACAGCAGGACGACGCGCCGATCGCGGCAGCAAGGCCTGCAACCGCCAGCCACGCACGGCTGGACGACTTGTCGGCTGGGGCCGCGGCGTTTCCGTTGGGGTTCTCGATGCCGTCCGAGGCGGCCATTGCCCACTCCTTCTCTTGGTGATGAAGGCAAGATAGGGTCTGTAGCGACTACAGATACAAGGGCTTTATCTTCGATGGACAAATTCGCCCTGCGTGACACGACGCCGCAGTTCGCGATCGGCGTGCTGTCGCGCCGAACCGGCGTCAACATCGAGACCGTCCGCTACTATGAGCGGATCGGCTTGATCCCTGCGCCGGCTCGCAGCGACGGGGGGCACCGCCTCTACGGCGGGGGGCACCTCCTTCGGTTAAACTTCGTTCGGCGGGCTCGTGATCTCGGTTTCACGCTGAATGAGGTTCGAGCCCTGCTGGACTTGGCGGAACAGCGGGATCGACCCTGTACCGAGGTCCGCGAAGTGGCCGCCGTGCACCTGACTGATGTGCGCTCCAAGATCGTCAGCTTGCGGGCGATGGAGCGGGTTCTTTCCGACATGGTGGCCCGTTGCGCCGAAGGCTCGACGCCGGACTGCCCCATCATCGAGGCGCTGTTCGACACCGAAGCGGTGCACCCCGTTTGATGGGTTGCGAAATTTAAGTCGATGATTTCTACGCCGTCATAGGGTGTGGGTGGTGGCCGTCCTTCTGGCCTTCAGGAGCTACAACAACCTCGGCGACCTCGGTCGGCTTCGTCATATCGGCCTGTTTGTCGTCAGCGCCACCTTGCCGGCCCTCAGCCAGACGCGCGCGCCCCTTCCTCCGGCGGTTGACCGACGGCGTTGGTCTCTTCGCCCTGGCGCCGTGTCTGCGCGGACTGCTGGCGATCAGCCTGGCTGCTGCGGCGGGCGGGGCGATCCGCACCTGCAGGATCACGTGCAGGACAAGGGGACGGATGAGACTACGCATGCCGATCCCTATGTGATCGACGAGCGACACAGGCGCTGGCCGTGGTCCAGGCGGTGAGGCCGCTCGCTCTCCTGTCTCTGTCATTGACCGGCGGCGGAACCGCCGGCCGACGACGAAGGCGTGAACCCCCTGTGGATCAGACGACGCGTTTCACTTCGGTGTAGGCACCTTCGGTCTTGAGGGTGACTGTCACGGGTGCGCCCGTGCGATTGCGCCAGAACCAGCCGTGACTGCCGGTGAAGGCCGCCGTCAGTTCGCCGGTTTCGCTCTGGGACGAGCCCTTGCCGTAGCCGTGGTAGGAGACGCCGGGGCGATCCGCGTGGGTGTCGAAGTTCAGGCGTCCGCCGCTGCTCGTCCAGGTGAAGCGGGCCTTGGCGCCCTCCGTCATGACCAGTTTGATTTCGGCGCCCTGGTCGGGCGCCAGGGTCAGTATGGTTTCATCGGTGCGCTGGCCGGAGGCGGCGTCGGGCGCCGGGCTGGCGGCCGCGGATTGGGCGACCGCAGCGACGACGACGGGCGCTGGACTCGCCTCGATCGGAGCCGCGGCTGCAGCGGCGTCCATCGCCTCGTCCGCCTTGGCTTCCGCAGCCAGGGAGACCTTGATCCGGCCCATCTCGGTCAGGCCGAAGACCGTTCCCACCCGGGTCGGATCGACGCCGTACTCGGACGGCAGGACGACAGTGACGAGCAGGCCGGCGGCGACGACGGCGGCGATGCCGGTCGAGCGGAGCAACTGACCCGTGGTGGGCAGGTCGGACAGGCGGGGTTTGTCAGCGTTGTACATGGTTCAGGTCTCCGGTCAGGCGACGAAATAGCCGACGAGCTGGTAGCCCGTCAGAATGAAGCCGAGGGTCATGAGGACGACGTTGGCGAGATAGGCGTGTTTGAAAAAGCTCTCGCTGCGGCGCCAGAAACCCATGACGATGAGGATGGCGCCGAGCGCCAGAAGCTGGCCGATCTCCACGCCGATGTTGAAGGCGACGAGATTGACCAACAGGCCGTCGGGGGACAGCTGGAAGTCCTGCAGCTTGGTGGCCAGGCCGAAGCCGTGGAACAGGCCGAACACCAGGGTGGCGACCTTGGTGTTGGGCTGGAAGCCGAACCAGCGCTGGAAGGCGCCCAGGTTGTCGAGCGCCTTGTAGACGACCGACAGGCCGATGATCGCATCCACCAGGTAGCTGGAGACGCTGATGTTGGTCAGCACGCCGAGCAGCAGGGTCGTGGAGTGACCGATGGCGAACATGGTCACGTAGATGCTGATGTCTTTCAGCCGGTAGAGGAAGAAGATCACCCCGAACAGGAACAGCAGGTGGTCGTACCCGGTCACCATGTGCTTGGCGCCGAGATAGACGAACGGCCAGAAGACGATCCCGGAGGTTTCCTGGATATAGCCCTTGTCGCCCTCGGCCACGCCGTGGGCGAGCGCCTGGGCGGCGGCGCCGTCGATGATGAAGAAGATGAGGACGGCCAGAAGCGCCGTCGCTGGGGATTTCAGCCAGGACCAGGGGTCGTGGCGGGACGCGATTGTCATGTGAATCCTCTTGGGCGGAAATCGAGTGTGCGGGAGGAAGGGGGCGGCGCGGCCGAAGCCGCGCCGCCCGGACGCCCTCAGGGCCGGCGGCTGAAAGGCAGGAAGCGCCGGGGATCGAAGCGGGCCAGGCCGCCGGGTGCAGCGCCCGTGGTCCCGTCAGGCTTCGATCGCCCGTGCACCAGGCTGTAGAGGGCTGGCAGCACGAGCAGGGTGAGCAGGGTTGAGGAGATGATCCCCCCGATCACGACCGTGGCCAGCGGGCGCTGGACCTCGGCGCCGGCCCCGACGTTGAGCGCCATGGGCACGAAGCCGAGGCTGGCGACCAGGGCGGTCATCAGCACCGGCCGCAGCCGGGTCAGGGCGCCTTCGCGAAGGGCCTCGCCCAGGGGTTTGCCCTCGGCGATCAGGCTGCGGATGAAGGTGACCATGACCACCCCGTTCAGCACCGCCACCCCCGAGAGGGCGATGAAGCCGACGCCGGCGGAGATCGACAGCGGCAGGCCTCTGAGCATCAGGGCCGCGACCCCGCCGGTGAGCGCCAGGGGCACGCCGGAGAAGACGATGGCGCTGTCCTTGACCGAACGGAACAGGGCGAACAGCAGGCCGAAGATCAGCAGCAGCACCGCCGGCACCACCAGTTGGAGCCGTTTGGCCGCCGAGATCAGCTGTTCGAACGTACCGCCGTAGGTGACCCAGTAGCCGGCAGGGACGACCACGTCGGCTTCGATCCGCTTCTGCACCTCGCCGACGAAGGAGCCCAGATCGCGGTCGCGGACATTGGCTGTCACCACGATGCGGCGCTTGCCGTTTTCGCGGCTGATCTGGTTCGGCCCCTTGACGAGTTCGATCACGGCGACCTCGCTCAGGGGAATGAACCGGCGCGCCTGGCCCTCGGCGGCCGGCAGGGGAATCTGCAGGCGGCCGATGGCGTTGACGTCCGAGCGCAGGTCTTCCGGCAGGCGGACCACCACGTCGAAGCGACGGTCGCCCTCGAAGATCTGGCCCGCGGTCGTGCCGCCCATGGAGGTCGAGATGACCGACTGGACGTCGTCGAGGCTCAGGCCCAGGCGCGCCATGGCGGTGCGATCAGGCGTGATCTGCAGCACCGGCAGGCCGGTGATCTGCTCGGTCTGGGGATCGGCCGATCCCTCGACTGAAGCGACGACGGCCTCGACCTCGGCGCCCAGCCGCAGGAGTTCGTCCAGATCGTCGCCATAGATCTTGACGGCGACGTCGGCGCGAACGCCGGACAGCAGTTCGTTGAACCGCATCTGGATGGGCTGGGTGAACTCGTATTTGCTGCCGGGAATCTCGCTGACGGCGGCTTCCATCTCCGCGACCAGGTCCCCGCGCGACTTGCGGGGATCAGGCCAGTCCCTGCGGTCCTTCAGCATGATGAAAGTGTCGGCGACCGACGGCGGAACGGGATCGGTGGCGACTTCGGCGGTGCCGATCTTGGCCACGACCCGCTCGACCTCGGGGAATTTCGCCAGACGGGCCTCCAGCGCGGTCTGCATCTGGACGGCCTGGGTCAGGCTGGTGCCCGGAATGCGCAGGGCGTGCATGGCGATGTCGCCTTCGTCGAGATTGGGCACGAACTCCGAGCCCATTCTTGAAGCGCCGAAGCCGGCGATGACGACGAGGACTACGGCCAGCCCCACCATCAGCCTGCGGCTCCTGAGGGCGAAGTCGAGCGCGGGCTGATAGCCGATCCGCGCCCAGCGCATGAGGAAGCTGTCCTTCTCCTCCACCTTGCCCGTGACGAACATGGCGACGGCGGCGGGAACAAAGGTCAGGGACAGCAGCAGGGCCGCCGTCAGGGCGATGACCACGGTGATGGCCATCGGATGGAAGGTTTTGCCCTCGACCCCGGTCAGGGCGAAGATCGGCACATAGACGAGGGTGATGATCATCACCCCGAACAGGGAGGGGCGGATCACTTCGCTGGAGGCGGAGCCCGCCAGTTCGAACCTTTCCTCTCGGGTCAGGATGCGCCCCAGACGATGCTGGGCCTCACCAAAGCGACGCAGGCAGTTCTCGACGATGATGACGGCGCCGTCGACGATCAGGCCGAAGTCCAGCGCCCCCAGGCTCATCAGATTGCCCGAGGTGCCGGTGCGCACCATGCCCGTGATCGTCATCAGCATGGTGATGGGGATGACCGCCGCCGTGATCAGGGCGGCGCGGATGTTTCCGAGCAGGAGGAAGAGGACGACGATGACGAGCAGGGCGCCTTCGACCAGGTTCTTCTCGACCGTCTTGACGGCCCGCTCGACGAGGTCGGTCCGGTCATAGACCGGCGACGCCTTCACCCCCTTGGGCAGGGCCTTGGCGGCTTCCTCCAGGCTGGCCGCGGCGGCCTGGGCCACGACGCGGCTGTTCTCGCCCGCCAGCATCAGGACGGTGGCCAGCACCGTCTCCTTGCCGTTCTCGGTCGCGGCCCCCGTCCGTAGCTCCTCGCCCATGTCGACGTCCGCGACGTCGGCGACGCGGATCGGCACGCCGCCGCGCGTAGCGATGACCACGGCGCCGAGATCCTCGCGGCTGGTCGCCTGGCCCGGCACCCGGATCAGATACTGTTCGCCGTAGCGTTCGACATAGCCCGCGCCGACGTTGGCGTTGTTCTTCTCCAGCGCCTCGACGATCTCGGCCATGGTCACGCCATAGGCGGACAACCGCTCTGGTCGCGGGGTGACGTGGTACTGCCGCTCATAGCCGCCGATGGTGTTGACCTCGGTGACCCCACGGGTGTTGCGAAGCTGGGGCCGGATGACCCAATCCTGCAGGGTGCGCAGGTCCTCGGTCGAATAGGGCTGGCCGTCGGGCCTCCGGGTGCCGGGCTCGGCTTCGACCGTATACATGAAGATCTCGCCCAGCCCCGTGGCGATGGGACCCAGCTCCGGTGTGATCCCCGGCGGAAGCTGGCCGAGCGCGCCTTGCAGCCGTTCGTTCACCAGCTGGCGAGCGAAATAGATGTCGGTGCCGTCGTCGAAGATGACGGTCACCTGGCTCAGGCCGTAGCGCGAGACCGAGCGGGTGTATTGCAGTCCCGGCACGCCGGCGACGGCCGTCTCGACGGGGAAGGTGATGCGTTGTTCGGCTTCCAGCGGGGAATAGCCCGGCGCCTCCGTATTGATCTGGATCTGGACGTTGGTGATGTCGGGGGTGGCGTCGATCGGCAGGCGCTGGAAACTCCAGACGCCGACGACGCAGGCCGTGAGGACCAGCCCCATGACGAGCCATCGGAAGCGGATCGACAGGGCGATGATGCGATCAAGCATGATGCGCGCGCCCCCTAGTGGTCATGGCTCGCGCCGGACTTTTCGATGTCCGCGCGAATGAGGAAGGCGCCGTCGACGACATATTCGGTCCCGGGCTCCAGGCCGCCGAGGACCTCGGTCCATTCGTCGGTGCGGCGGCCCAGTTCGAGCATCCTCACCTCATAGGTGTTTCCGACCCTGGCGTAGACGACGGTGAAGTCACGGAAGGGCTGGAGGGCTTTGGTCCGCACCGCGAGCGGCGCCTCGCCTTCGCCGACCTGGACCGATCCCTGGACGCCCAGACCCGGACGCCAGACGCCGTTCTGATAGGGCAGCTCGACATGGGCGACCAGGGTCTGGCTCAGGACGTCATCCGACGGCAGGATGGCTTCGATCACGCCGCTGGCCCGGTGTTCGCCGGCCAGGCTCGTCACCTCCACCCTCTGGCCGACACGCACGCGTTCGGCGTCGCGCGGATAGAGGAAGAACTCGGCGTGAAGCCGGGTCGGATCGCCGATGACCAGCATGGGCGCGCCGTTGCCGGTGATGGCGCCGGGGTTGGCGTTCTTGGCCAGGATGACGCCGGAGATCGGCGCCGTGACGGCGTAGGTCTGCAGGCTTTCGCTGGATTCCACGCGCGCCAGGACCTGGCCGCGCGTGACGCGTTGGCCGAGCTGGACGTTCATGGCCACGACCCGACCGGGGTAGCGGGCGTGGACCTCGCTCTGGCCTTCCGGCGTGATCTCGACGCGCCCGCTGAGCGGCAGGCTTTCCCCGAGGACGGCGGGGCCGGCCGTCTGGGTCGTGACCCCGCCGGCCTGGGCGGCCGTCGGGGTGATGACCGTGCGGCCTTCATAGGACTGATAGGTCCAGGTCGAGCGCTTGGCGGCCTGGGTCGCGTTCACGGCCACGTCGAAGGAGTGGGGCTCGAACACGACGCCGGGGCTGGCGAGATAGTCCTTTTCCGGGGTGAACTGGAAACGGTCGACCTTGGGGCCCAGGCGGGTGAGCGCGATGTCGGCCGACACAAGGGCGGGATCGAGGGGCTTGTCCTTGAGGTAGGGGTAGAGGCGGAACAGGGGCTCGGGACCTTCCTCATAGATGGTGATCTCGAGCGAGAAGTCGCCGTCGCGCAGCAGGCGGCCGTTGTGGGGGCCGCGTTCATAGTCGGCGGCGGCGGCCGCTTCGGCCTCGCCGCCCTCGGCCGGCTTGGCGCGCTCGCCGCAGCTGGAGAGGGCCAGGGCGCAGGCGGCCATGGCCGCCCCGCCGAGAAGGCGGGCGGAGATGGAGCGGATCATGGTTGGATCTCCGGGCCGATCAGATCGGCATGGGCGCCGGTCAGCCGGTCAAGGCGGGCGCGATCAAGATGGAAGGCCTGAAGCGCCGTCACGCGGCGCGCCCGGGTCTGCAACAGGGCCGTGTGGGCGCTCATGACGTCGTTGTAGGTGAAGCCGCCGCGCGCGAAGCCGTCCCGGACCAGGGTCACGGCGCGTTGCGCTTGCGGCAGGGTTTCCTCGGCGATGCGTCGGGCTTCGTTCGCCCGCGCCAGCAGTTGGACCTGCAGGCGGGCGATCTCGCGTTCGCGGTCGATGCGCAAGGCGTTCATGTCCGCCTGAGCGGCATGGCCTTCGGCGCGCGCGCGGTCGATGGCGCCCTGGTTTCGATCATAACGCTGCAGGGGGATCGATCCGCCGACGACGAGGGCGACCTCGCTGTCCCAGATGTGCCGGACGCCGACGCTGACCGTGGGGTCGGGAACAGCGCGCGCCTCCTCGACGCGGGCGCGGCCCTCGGCGATGGAACGCTGGGCCGCGAAGACGTCCAGATCGGCCTGGGCGGGCGCGCCCGCCGCGACGCGGGCGGCGCTGACGTCCTCGAACGCGGCGGCGCCGATGACGAAATCTGCGCCGCCGTCCCAGAACTTGGCCAGGGTGATGCGGGCCATGCGCACCGTGATCTCGGCCTGGTCGAAGTCGATCTGGGCCTGGGCCAGTTCGGCTTCGGCGCGGGCTCCGGCGAACAGCGGGTCACGCGCAGCTTTCACCCGGCGTTGCACTTCCGTCTGGAAGCGCTCGGCCAGGACGAGCCGTTCGCGGGCGATCTCCAGCTGGGCTTCGGCCGTCAGGACTTCGGACCAGTTGCGCTGGACCCGTTCAAGCCGGTCCAATTGGGCCACGCGGGCCTGGGCGGCGACGAGACCGGTTTCTCCGCGCGCCAGCGTCACCCGGGCGGAACGGTCTCCGCCTCTCTCCAGGCGCTGCTCATAGGAGAGGGTCGTCTCGGTTCGGCCGAGAATGTCTCCTCCGCCGAACGTGGGGAGGTTCTCGACCATCAGGCCGACGACAGGGTTCGGGCGAGCGTCAGCCTGCCGCACGCCGGCTTGCGCCGCCTCTGTGCGAGCGGCGGTTCCGGCCAGGGCGGGATCGGCCCCGACGGCGCGGCGTAGGGCCTCTTCCAGAGGAAGGGGGCGGGCAGGGGCGGTCGCGGGCGTCGCCTGGGCGAGCGCCTCGACGGGCGGCCAGGCCGCCGCGAGTGTGAGCGCGAGGGCCGAAACGGCCGCACGACGCGCCCACGATCCGGCGGGGCCGGACATGGGATGTCTCAAGGATAGTCTCCAGAACAGGGGCGCGCGCGGCCGAGCGGCCGCGCAGGATCAGGCGATCAGGCGCGCGTGTCTTGGAGGGCGTGAAGGGCCGTCGCCGGTGAGGCCGGGCGGCAGGGCGTGAGGCGAAGGCCCCAGGTCGACGGCGGCCATGAGGCCGGATCCGGCGGGATGCGCCGGGCTGGTCAAGGCGAGGTGGATATCGCCGCCGCCGTTGTGGTGATGATTATAGGGGGCGTCCTGGCCATTATCGGCGGCGTCGAGAGACGCGTCGCTTCCCGGCGTTTCACCGGCCTGGACCTGATCGGGGTGATGATCGTGGTCGTGGGCCACGTCCGCCATGGCCTCATAGGACACGCCGGGGAACTGTGTGCCGTGTTGGACGCGGTGCTGGTTGTTGAGCACCCCATGCATCTGCACCGCGACCATGATGGTCACGCCGAGATAGATGCAAAGGAGGCGGATCAGTCGCGGCAAGTTGAAAATTCCCAGATCAAATTCCGTTAGGGGAAAATCGTATCCCGCGCAACGGACTGATGGTCGCTGGGGCGGAGGGCGGCGCGGCCATCGTCACGCTTCGGCCCGTCGGCGGGCCATGGCCCGCCGACGAAGCCACATGATCAGGCCCGTGATCGACAGGATCACCGGGGAGACGCCGCCCAGGACGATGATGGTCTGCCAGATCAGGCCGGTGTCGCCGCCGTCGTGGATGTTGCGCATCCAGCGGGAGAGGGGATCACCACCGCCCGTCGGACCTTGGCCAGGCTTGATCTGGCCGGAGGCGTCGACGATCTGCAGGGTTGTGGGAGCTGGTTGTCCCGGCGGGGCGATCTGAATGCGCCAGGAGGGCTCATTTCCTATGATCGGCGCGCTGATGCTGATGATCCGGGCCCCCGCCGTCGAGGCTTGGGCGCTTCGGAGCACGGCGTCGATCTCAAGACTGGGATGGGGGATCGGCGGGGCGAAGCGGTCGCCCTGCGGCGCGGAGGATCCGGCTTCGGCTTGGTGGACCCCGAACAGGGCGCGGCTGGTCTGGGGGAAGGATATGTAGACACGGGTCAGGGACAGGACGGCCAGCGGCAGGCAGATCCAGAAACCGATCATGTGGTGCAGGTTGAACAGCATGGACGGACCGCGGCGCCAGCGCAGGGCCTTCAGCACGGCGCCGTTTCGCGGCCACCATAACCACAGGCCGGTGGCGCAACTGACGAACATGGCCCAGCCCAGCCCGCCGACGAACTTGGGGCCGACTTTCGGAATGAAGAGAGACCCGTGCAGTCGGTGCAGCCATTGGGGTAAGGCGCGAGAGACGTCGGCCAGACCGAGAACCTTGCCGGTTGGGGGATCAATCCAGACGTTGAGATTGCGCAGTCGGCCGCCGGATGCGTCTTCTTCCTTCAGCCGAGCCACCACCACGACCGGGTCTCCCGCCTTCTCCGGCAGGCGAAGCTGGGTGAAGTCGGCCTGGCCCTTGAAGGCGGTCTCGGCGGCCTGGACATAGATCGACGGCGCCTGCCTGACGTCCGGACCGCTGACCGCATAGCGTTCGGGGTGAGTGAGGCGCTCCAGCCCGTCTTTCCAGACCAGGATGGCGCCGGAGGTCGAGAGCGGAATGATGGCGATCAACAGCCCCACGCCGATCCAGAGATGGACGTCCAGCCAGAGGCGACGCAGTCGGCTGGAAAGGGATGCGGTCATGATGGGCTCACGATGGGCGCTTTCGTCCTTAGCAGGCTGATTTTCAGTCGCAAGTCCGTCGCAACGGAATGGTCGACGGGCGGCCCGGAAGGAGGGCGAAGGTCGAGGCGTCTTGACGGGTCGTGATGTTATCTCATAACAGGTTGCGGCGCGGTCTTCGCCGTCCGAGGTTCCCCATGTCTGTATCGCTTTCCCCCGTCCGGTCGCCGCGTCTTCTCCTCCTGACGGCCGCCGCCTGGAGCTGCCTGGCCGGGGCCGCCGCCGCCCAGAGCCAGGCCCAGGCCCAGAAGGCGCCGGAGGAGGTCGTCGAGGTGGCGGACGTGATCGTCACGGCGGCGCCCTATGGCGTCAGCCACCGCGCCACCGTGATCGCCACCGACGTGCTGGACGAAGAGGCCCTGGCCGTTGCGCCGGCCTCGTCCCTGGGAGATCTTCTGGCCGGGCGGCCCGGCCTGCGGTCGACCAGCTTCGCGCCCGGCGCCAGTCGCCCGGTCATTCGCGGCCTGTCCGGTCCGCGGGTCCAGGTTCTGAGCAATGGCATCGGCCTGATCGACGCCAGTTCCATCTCGCCCGACCACGCCGTGGCGACGGATCCGGCCGAGGCCAGCCGGGTCGAGATCATCCGCGGGCCGGCGACCCTGGTCTATGGCGGCTCCGCCATCGGCGGGGTGGTCAACATCATCGACGACCGGGTTCCGACGGAACTGCCGGAAGGCGGCCTTTCGGGCGTGGTCTCCACCCAGGCCTCCAGCGTCGACGACGGACGCAGCCTCTTCGGCCGCGTCACCATCGGCGCGGGCCCCTTCGCCTTCAACATCGACGGCGTGCGGCGCAAGACCGACGACTATGACATCCCGTCGCCTGCGATCTCTCGCCGCCTGGCCGAAGCCGAAGGCGTCGAGCGCGGACCGGGCGGGACCCAGGCCAACAGCTATACCGATCTGACGACCTGGGGCGTCGGCGGCTCCTACATCGGCTCCAAGGGCTTCATCGGCGTCTCCTACAAGGACACGCAGAGCGAATACGGCACCGTCGCCGAACCCGATGTCTTCATAGACCTCGACCAGACGCGCGAGGACGTGCGCGGCGAATACCGGTTCGAGGCGGGGCCTTTCAAAGCGATCCGCGGCGCCTACGGCCATGCCGAATACACCCATACCGAGTTCGAAGGACCGGGCGAGCCGGGCACGGTGTTCAACTCGGACGGCCAGGAAGTGCGGATTGACCTGGTCCAGCGCGAACGGAACGGCTGGAACGGTGCGGTCGGCGTCCAGGGCCTGTCACGCACCTTCGAAGCGGTCGGCGCCGAGGCCTATATCCCCTCGGTCGATATCGAGGAGACGGGCGTCTACACCGTCCAGCGCCTTGACCGCGGCGGCCTCGGCTTCGAAGGCGGTCTGCGGTTCGATCGACGCACCCTGGCGGCCACGCCGCTGGGAACCGCGGATCAGGTGGAGCGCCGGTTTGACAACTGGTCGGCGTCCGGCGCGGTCTTCCTGCGCCCGGCTCCGGGCCTCTTCCTCGGCCTGAGCCTGGCGCGTAACGAGCGGGCGCCCAGCGAGGTCGAGCTGTTCGCGAACGGCCTGCACGTCGCCACGGCCGCCTATGAGGCCGGGGATGTCGACCTGGACTCCGAGAAGGTGACGACCCTGGAGGCCACGGCCCACTACGACAAGGGCCGCTTCAGCGGGGACCTCCACCTGTACGGATCCAAATACGACGGCTTCATCGACGAGCGGCCCACGGGCGAGAGTTTCGACGCCGAGGGCGAGCTCTTCCCGATCTATCAGTTCGTCCAGACCGGGGCGGACTTCTATGGTTTCGAGGCCGAAGGCGCCTACGCCCTGTGGGAGAGCGGCGCGCGCAAGCTGTCGCTGGAAGGCGCCGCCGACTACGTCAAGGCCGACACCGACCTGGGACCGGCGGCGCGGATCCCGCCCTATTCGGCGACCGCCCGCCTGGCGTGGACGTCAAAGCCGTTCGACGCCGCCGTCGAGGTGCGCCGGGTCGGCCTGCAGGACGAGGTGGCCGAGGGGGAAATGCCGACGGACGGCTATACCCTGCTGAATCTCTCGGGGGCCTGGAGGCCGTTGGCGGACCGCAATGTGACGGTCTTCGCCGAGGCCCGGAACCTGACCAACGAGGAGGCGCGCGAGCACGTCTCCTTCCTCAAGGACATCGCGCCCCTGCCGGGCCGTAATCTGCGCCTCGGCGTGGCCTACCGGTTCTAGGCCGAAGATGACGGCGACGGTGGAACAGGGGGCCGCAAGGCCAGGGATCGGCGGGCGCGCCGGAGGACGGACGGGCGACGCCCTGTCCATTCTCCTGTCCAGCCTGTGCCTGGTCCATTGCCTGGTCCTGTCCGTCGCCGCCGGCGCCCTGTCCCTGGCGGGCGCCTGGGTGCAGACGGCATGGGCGCACTGGGCCCTGGCCTTCGCCGCCGCAGCCCTGTCCGGCTGGACCCTGCTCCGGGAGCGGCGCGGCCTTTCCAGGATCGTGATCGGGCTGGCGACGCTCGGCGTGGTCCTGCTTTTTGCGGGCGCAACGGAAACGCCCTCGGCCGCCTGGGGGACGCTCGTCACCGTCTTCGGGGGACTGATCCTGATCGCCGCTCACGGACTCAACTGGCGACGTCGTTTCGCCTCGCCTTGCGGCGCCTGCTGAACGCCTCGACCCCTTCTGTCGATCCGGCTGATCCGGCGGCCTCAGGCGGGCAGGCTTGTCTCCTTGACGCCGGTGATCCTGAAGAAGGGGCCGATCAGCAAGAAGACCGCGCGCAACGCCACTTCGCCCGAAAGGCTGTTGTAGAGGCGGGCGAGTCTGGCCTTGGTGGGGGAAAAGCGTCTGATCTCATCTTCCGGGACGGGCGGGATGATGATCCTGGCTGCGAAGTTCGTGCAGCGTTTCAATATCCGGCGAGGCCCGATGCTGCTCATGAGACAGGTGGAGACATAGGATTTGCCGCTCCGCCAGGCGACATAGCGAGCCTGGTAGCGATGCGGCAGAAGGCCGACGCCCCACACCATCACATGGGGCTCCGGCGCCAGGCTGAAGCGGTTGGGCGTGCTCAGCGCCAGGCGTCCGCCCGGCCGGGTCACGCGGTCGATCTCGCGAAGATAGGCGTCGGGGCGATCGACATGCTCGATCACGTCGAGCGAGACGACGCCCGATAGGGCTCCGTCGGCCAGGGGCAGGGCCTCTCCAAGGCCGGCGGCCAGGATCGGCCTCCCTCCGTGCGCCAGAATCAGGCGCCTGGCCACAACCAGCCAGGTCATCGAGACGTCGACGCCAATGCCGGAGCCGGGCCGCTTCATGTCCGCAGCGGCCGCCAGGAGCATCCCCGGGCCGCAGCCCAGATCGAGCCAGACATCCTGGGAGGTGGCCTCGGCCAGCCAGCCCGAGATATCCCCATGGAGGCGTTCGGGCGCCGCCAGGACCTGACGCGTTCTCATCCCGATCAGGTCTTCATCCCACCCGGAACGGCGAGCGTAGACCGCGCGAACCAGATCCTCCAGCGGAAGGTCCAGGGCCGCGACCTCGCGAGCGGTCGCCAGGTCCTCTTCGAAATCGATCCAGCTTTCCCCCGGTACGCGCAGGTCGGGGATGCCGTCGACCTGGCCATAGGCATGGCCGCACCTCCTGCAATCGAGGGTCGCCTTGCTGCAGGCGAGCGCTCCATGGCAACGCGGGCATCGCCAGATGGACGTCTGGCCGGCCGGGACGCGCGAGAGGATAGGGCTCAGAGCCTCTGCGGAGGTCGCAGATGACCGCACGTCGTTCCTGGAATTCGGGGGCGAATGCATGGCCCGGCTCCTTTGCCGGTCGCCTTTCCGGCAGCGCGCGGCCACTGAGGACTTGCGGCGACCTCCCTGGAAGTCGCCGCATCCTCCACATAAGCGCGGTGAACGCCGATTTGTTGCCGGTCAGCCGATGACGATAGGCATGCGCTTCGTTTGGCTCGGCGGGGATGGCTTCGGCCGTAGGCTGCGGTGACGCCTCAGCGGCATTCCACGGTCAGATGCCCGAGTTCATGAACCGGCCTGAGCCGGGCGCGAACCGTGTCGCCGTCGACGCCGCCGGTCACGCTGACGATGGCGGCATGGGCCTCTGGACCGATGCGCCAGACGTGCAGATCGGTGATGCGGACGTCGCCCGGTCCCTCGACGCATTCGCGCACTTCGGCCTCGATGTGGCGGTCGGTCGTATCGAGCAGAACGGCCGCCGTGTCGCGCATCAGGCTCCATGACCAGCGGGCGATGACAATGGCGCCGACGATCCCCATCACGGGGTCGAGCCATACCCAGCCCAGGTAGCGCCCGGCGACCAGGGCGATGATCGCCAGAACCGACGTCAAGGCGTCAGCCAGGACATGGAAATAGGCTGAGCGCAGATTGTTGTCGCGATGTCCGCCTTCATGAGGCTGACCCTCCCGGGCACCATGATGGTCGTGATCCTCATGGTGATGGTGGCCATGACCATGACCATGATGGCCATGGTGATGACCGCCGCCCGCCAGCAGCAGGGCGCTCGCCAGATTGACCCCCAGGCCGAGGATGGCGACCAGGGCGGCCTGTCCGAAGGCGACGGAGCGGGGGTCGAGCAGCCGGGCGACGGACTCGCCGGCGATGCCCAGCGCCACGATGCCGAGGACCAGCGCCGAGGCGAAACCGGCCAGATCGCCGACCTTGCCGGTCCCGAAACTGAACCGCCGGTTGGCGGAATGACGTTTGGCGTAGGCGTAGGCGGCCGCCGCCACGGCCAGGGCGCCCGCATGGGTGGCCATGTGGAAGCCGTCGGCCAGCAGGGCCATCGAGCCGTAGATCACGCCGGCGATGATTTCGCCGACCATCATCACTGCGGTCAGGCCGACGACCCACAGGGTTCGACGCGCGTTCTCGTCATGGGCGCGGCTCAGGAAGTGGTGGTCGTGGGTCAGGTGTTCGGTATCGAACAGGGTCATGGGCGTGGACTACCTGGAATAGCGGCGGATGATGGCGATCAGTTCTTCAGCGCCGTTCTGACGTTCGGCGTCGCTCAGTTCGGGGTGGGCGACGTGATGGCGCAGGTGGTCCTCGATCAGCTCTTCCAGCAGCCCGCCCATGGCGCCGCGTGCCGCGGCGACCTGTTGAAGGACTTGCGAACAGTCGGTGTCGCTTTCGATGGCCCGTTCGATCGCGCCCAGTTGACCGGCGATCCGCCGCACGCGGGCGACGAGCTTCTTCTTGTTGGTTGATGTGTGCGCCATAGAATACCCCTGTATAGTATCTTGAGGGGCCGTGCCTAGCGCTGGAGTGCGCGTCCGAAAGAATGTCGGCGGGCCTCCTGGCTCCCATCGAGGGGGAGGTGCGGTCGCGCTGCGGTCTTCTCAAAATGGGCGAATATCGGCGCATTCTGAAGGGCGGAGCACCGGACACGGGACTGTTCTAGTGCGACAGCAGCCAGGACAGGTGGGCGTCGTCCTGAAGGCCGCTGGTCATTCCGCCCCATAGGCGTTGCGCCAAGGGCCCGCGGCCAAAGGCCCCCGTGACGATCAGGTCGGCGCCAAAGGCGGCGGGCTTCGGCGAGAAGGTCTGCGGCGACCGCTGTTCCTGCTGTCGCCGGGACGTGGCTGACTGCGGCCGCCACAGCATGCCGCTCGAGATGCCGGGCGACGTCTGCAAGTCGATCCTGTTCGACCTCGTCGCCGACGCCGACCACGGTCACGGCCCGGGCGCGCCGGAGCAAGGGCAGGGCGTCATGAAGGGCGCGTCTGGCCTGGGGGGCGTCTTTCCAGCCGATGACCGCATTGGCGAGACTGAGGTCCGCGTCCTTGCGTCCAAGACGCAGGACGGGGCCGCCGCCGTGGATGGCGAGTTCGCCGGCGTGAGGAAGCGCACAGTCGATCGGCGGGGGCGACGAGGTGACGAGCAGGTCTGCGGCGAGCAGGTGATGGCGCAGCAGGGGGGCCGGCTCCGCCATGCCGGAAAGCCATGCGGGGGCGTTCGAGCCGGAGCCAAACACCTGTAGAAAGGCCTCGTGGGCGCCCGCGAGGGCGGCGTCCATTCTTCGCGTGTCTTCTAGGACTGACAGGGGCGAACTCGCCACGGCCGTCCTCAGTGCTGACCTCCGGGGCCAGGCGAAACACAGGGCCGTCAGCCGAGCGTCGAACTTCGCGGCCAGATCGCGCGCCTGTTCCAGGGTCTGGACGAGATCGTCCCTCGGCGTCGCATCGACGATGATGTCACGGTAGGTCATGGCCGTTCTCCGTGCTGCGCCCCTATGTCAGGCGTCTCGGGTCGTCAGTTTTCACGCGCCGCAGCTAGGTCGGCGAGGATGGGGCAATCCGGCCGCTCATCGCCTGCGCAACAACGCGCCAGGGTCTCCAGGGTGTCAGCCATGGCCTGCATTTCGGCGATGCGGGCATGAAGGCCGGCGAGGCGCTGCTCGGCGACGGCCCTGACCTCCCGGCTGGGCCGCGTCCGGTCGCGCCACAGGGAGAGCAGGATGACGATGTCTTCGATTGAAAAACCGAGCGTGCGGGCGCGGCGGATGAACCGGAGCTCGTTGATGTCGCGATCGCCGAAGGCGCGATAGTTGCTCCGGTGCGCTCCGCCGGCCGGATCAGTCCTGTGGATTCGTAGTAGCGGATCATCTTGGCGGACACGCCCGTGGCGCGAGAGGCTTGGCCGATATTCACGCTGAAACTCCTGTGGCGCGGGACTTCATGGTCGGAAGACCCGTTCTGGCTTCGGGTTGGGAAGGTCTCCGGTCATCGCAGTCATGACCCGGGCGCCCATGACCTGGTGGTCGCGGCGATCGCCCGGGACTTCATTTTCCAGCCTGCTGCACGGCGGCGCACGCCGCCTGAATCCTGGCCGGACTGTCGATGCAGCAGCGATCATCCGCCACCATCCATGTTGCGCCGCTCATCTGGTCTTCGGCGGCGTTCCGATTGGTTCAGAAGCAAGGCTTGTTTCCGACTGCATCATCGGTCTTGATAGACCATCCAGCATACGCTTCCGGCGCGTCTTGAACCATTCAGGACTCTCGGCCGGTCGGGCGCTGACAGGAGTGACGCCATGCCGACGGCCCACGACCCTCACCAGAGCCATGCCCACCAAGGCTCTCCGCATGAAGGCGAAAAGGCGATTGATCCGGTCTGCGGCATGGCCGTGGATCGAGCTTCCGCTCAGCATCGCGCAGAACACGAAGGCCACGACTACGTCTTCTGTTCAGCGGGTTGTCGGACGAAATTCGTCGCGAACCCGGGGCAATACCTCGGCGAAAAGCCCGAGGCGAAGCCCGCGCCGCCCGGGACGATCTACACCTGCCCCATGCATCCCGAGGTGCGTCAGGTGGGACCAGGCGCCTGTCCGATCTGCGGCATGGCGCTGGAGCCCGAGACGGTCACCGCCGAGGCTACGCCCAATCAAGAACTGAAGGACTTCACGCGCAGGCTCTGGGTCGGCGCCGTCCTGACCCTGCCGGTCGTCGCGCTGGAGATGGGCGGTCACCTGACCGGGCTCGCGGACCGGGTTTCGGGCCAGACATCGAACTGGATCCAGTTCGTGCTGGCGACGCCTGTGGTCCTGTGGGCCGGCTGGCCATTCTTCGAGCGGGGATGGAAGTCTATCCTGAACCGGCGTCTCAACATGTTCACCCTGATCGCCATCGGCGTCGGCGCAGCCTGGATCTACAGCGTCGCCGCCGTGCTGGCGCCGGGGCTGTTTCCCTCGGCCATGCTGCGCATGGACGGCAGCGCGCCCGTCTATTTCGAAGCGGCGGCGGTGATCACCGTGCTCGTCCTGGTCGGCCAGGTCCTGGAGTTGCGCGCGCGAGAACAGACCTCCGGCGCGATCCGGGCCTTGCTCGACCTGACGCCGAAGACGGCCCGTCGTGTTCGCGACGACGGCGCCGACGAGGATGTGACGCTTGACCTCGTGGCGGTCGGGGATCGGCTGCGCGTTCGACCGGGCGAAAAAATCCCGGTCGACGGCGAGATCCTCGAAGGGCGCGTGGCCATCGACGAATCCCTCGTGACCGGGGAATCCATGCCGGTGACCAAGGAGGCCGGGGCCAGGGTCATCGCCGGTTCGTTGAACAAGACGGGCTCCTTCCTCATGCGCGCGGACAAGGTCGGCGCCGACACCCTTCTGGCCCAGATCGTCCAGATGGTGGCCCAGGCCCAGCGCAGCCGCGCGCCCATCC
>DAIOID010000031.1:14308-23747 GCA_036744355.1 Brevundimonas sp. | reverse complement strand
GACGCCCATCAGAACCCGACGCTGAAGAAGGCCCTCAGCCTGATCGTCGTCGACGGCGAGACGCGCGGCGACGAATGGCCCTTCGGCGACGGTTCGGTCTTTCCGTCCGGTCCCATGCGCGAGCCGCTGAAGGCGGGACTGGCCCGCGCCGACGCCGTCGTCATCCTTTTGCCTGCCGACCTGGCCGAGGCCGATCCCGAACTGGTCGAAACCTTCGGCGCCCTGCCCGTCTTCATCGCCCGGCTGGAGCCCGCCGCCGCACCGCCTGCGGGACCTCAGGTCGGCTTCGCCGGCATCGCCAAGCCGTGGAAGGTTGAGCGCTCGCTGCTCGCCGCCGGTTGCGACCTGAAGGACTTCGTCCCCTTCCCCGACCACGCCGAACTGTCGGAACGCGACTTCGTCTTCCTGACAGAGCGAGCCGCCCTGTTCGACGCGGGTCTGGTGACGACGGAAAAGGACTGGGTGAGATTGCCCCTGTCATGGCGACCGCGAATCGTCGCCTGGCCGGTCGTCGCGCGCTTTGAGAATGAGTCGGCCTTTCGCGATTTTCTGCGCCGGGGCTGCAGGCTCTCCTGAGCCGGGGGACGCCCATCCCCTCCAATTGTCCGAAAGTGACGCAAATTTACAATCCTGACGATGGTCTCCAGCCCCAAGCCAGACCTTAAGGGCTATGCTTGAGCTCCTCCCGGAGCGTGCCGCAGTATGAAGATCGCAGTTCTTGATGATGACCCCGTCCAACTGGAGGCGATCTCCGGCGTGGCGCAGGCGGCTGGCTATCGCCCCGTCCTGTTCTCGCGCGCGCAGGCGCTGATCTCGGCGCTGCGCAAGGACACCTTCGACCTGCTGATCGTGGACTGGAATCTGCCTGACCGTTCGGGTCTGGAAGTCCTGGCCTGGGCGAGGACCAATCTGAAACCGCCGCCACCCATGCTGCTGGTCACCAGCCGCGCCGAGGACGAGGACATCGTCGCCGGTCTGAACGCCGGCGCTGACGACTACCTGCCCAAGCCCCTGTCCGCCGCCGTGCTGGAAGCGCGCATCAACGCCCTGATGCGGCGCGTCTACGCCCAGCATTCGCCGCCCGGCGCCGAGACCTTCGGCGACACCCATTTTGACGACTCGGCTGGCGCCGTGACGCGCGACGGCAAGACCGTGGTCCTGACGGCCAAGGAATATGCACTTGCGCAGCTGCTGTTCCGCAACCTGCATCGGGCTCTGTCGCGAACCTATATTCTGGAAACGGTCTGGGGCAACGAGCCCAATCTGAACAGCCGATCGCTGGACATGCATATCTCGCGCATCCGCACCAAGCTTGAGCTGCGCCCCGAACAGGGCTTCCGCCTGACGCCCATTTACAGCTACGGATATCGCCTGGAACGCGTCGGCGCCGTTGAGGCCCTTATGGACGACGTCGAGTCCGAGGACGCGTAAGAGGCGACGACATGAACAGAAACCGGATGATCATCGTCGGCCTGACGGCGGCGTTGCTCACGGCTTCTCCCGCCCTTGCGCAAGTCCGTTCCGCCGCGCCCGAAACGCTCGACTATGTGGTGTTGCCCGGCGACACCCTGATCGATCTGGCGACCGCCTATCTGAACCGCCCGTCCGACTATCGCCGGGTGCAGCGCGACAACCGCGTGGCCAACCCCCGCCGCCTTCCCATCGGGCGCACCCTGACCATTCCGGTGTCGCTGCTGCGCGCCGACCCGGATTACGCGCGGATCGCCGGCTTCCGGGGCGCCGTCAACCTGAGCGAAGGCGGTCGCGCCGCCCCGCCGGTTCAGGGCCAGACCGTTGCCGAGAACGCCATCCTGACCACCGGCGCCAACGCCTTCGTCCGCCTGGCCCTGTCGGACGGCAGTCATGTCGTCGTGCCGTCCAACAGCCGTGTCCGCCTGTCCCGCCTGCGGCGCTACGCCCTGAACGGCGCCGTCGACCATGCCCTGACCGTGGAGGCCGGGCGCGCAGAATCCCGCGTGACGCCGCGTCGTCGCCCCGGCGGCTTCGTGGTCCGCACCCCCGTCTCGGTCTCCGCTGTGCGCGGCACTGACTTCCGCGTCGCCTATAACGACGACGCCGACCGCTCGGCCACCGAGGTCATCGAGGGCGTGGTCGAGGTCGACTCCGGAGACGGGCTCAGCGAAGCCGTGGCCGTCGCCGATCAGGGGGTGTCGACCAGCCTGACCGACACGTGGCTGCTGCCGCTACTGCCCGCGCCCGCCTTGGTCAAACCCGACGAGGTTCAATCAGGCCCGGTCGTGGACTTCGCCCTGACGCCCGTGAGCGGCGCCGCCGGCTATCGCGGGCGTCTGGCTACGGACGCGGGCATGATCGACGCCTTCGCCGAGGTCGACAGCGCCCCGAACCAGTCCCGCCTGCCCTTTGGCCCGCTGGCGGACGGCGCCTACTTCCTGCGCCTCAGCGCCCTGTCGCCCGAGGGCCTGGAAGGCCGCGCCACCACCTACAGCTTCATCCGCGCCCGCAACGGCGTGGGAGGACTGACGTCCGGCAGCGAGACCCGCGACAACCGGCGCTTCTACCGCTTCCGCTGGGAGGCCGAGGGCGAAGGCGAGGCCCGCTTCCGCTTCCAGCTGTCGCGTGAAGACGCCGACGGCCAGCCCGAAGGCCCGCCCCTGGTCGATCAGCCGGGCGTGGCGGAGCAGGCCTTCACCCTCAGCGACCTGCCGCCCGGCGTCTACACCTGGCGGGTGCAGGGGACGCGCCATCGCTTCGGTCGCCTGCTGCAGGTCTGGTCCGAGCCGCAGCAACTTCGCATCGGGCGCTAATTCATGCTGACGCGAGGCTGGCTGGGCGCACGCCTCACGGGCCGGCGCGCCCTGATCGAATGGGGGCTGGTGGCGGCGGTCACGGCCCTGCTGGTCGGCTGGCTGGCGCTGAGCCCCGTCGCCGACCGCGCCGACAACCTCGTCTATGACAGCCTGATCCGGTTGCAGGACGGCGCCGCCGACCCTTCGATCGTCATCATCGCCATCGACGACCGCAGCCTGGGCGCGATCGGCCGCTGGCCCTGGCCGCGCACGGTCCACGCCGCCCTTATCGATCGCCTCAGTCAGGCCCGGCCCCGCGCCGTGGCCTATGATGTCCTGTTCACCGAGCCCGAAGCTGGCGACAGCGCCCTGGCCGCGGCTGTCGCACGCGCCGACGATATACACCTGCCGCTGCTGATCGACGCCCCCGGCCAGAACGGTGCCCCCTGGCAGGTCAGCGAACCGGGGCCCGATCTGGCCCGCTCGGCCGCCGGCCTGGGCCACGTCAACATGGTCGTCGACGGCGACGGCGTGATCCGCCGCGTGCCGCTCTACATGCAGGCCGGCGCTCGCATCTGGCCACATCTGGTTCTGCCTCTGGCCGAGACGACGGGGGCCGCCCCGCCCGCGCCGCATCCCGACGCCGCGAACGGAGAGGCCCTGATCGCCGCCGCGCCCGAAGCCATCGCCTACGGCGGTCCGCCCGGCCGCTACCGCACCCTGTCCTTCGTCGACGTGCTGAACGGCGAGGTTCCCGGCGACTTCCTGAAGGACAAGCTGGTTCTGGTCGGCGCCACCGCGCCGGGATTGGGCGACCGCTACGCCACCCCGGCCTCGCCCCATGGCGAGTTGAGCCCCGGCGTCGAGATTCAGGCGGCCCTGCTGCAGACCCTGCTGCAGGGCGGCGGCCCCCGCTCCGTCAGCCCGCCTTGGGTGCTGGTCTTGTCGTTGCTGCCGCTGGCCTTGCTGATCGGAGGCTTCCTGGTGCTGCGGCCGCTGGCCAACATGGTGCTGGGGGCGGGCCTGATCGTGCTGACGCTGGCCCTCAGCGCCGTCGCCTTCGTCACGGCGGGCCTGTGGTTCCCGCCCGCCGCCGCTGTTGCCGGACTGGCCGTCGCCTATCCTTTCTGGAGCTGGCGCCGGCTGGCCGCCGCCTCGGCCTATATGCAGAGCGAGGTCGAGACCTTCGAGCGCGAGGCCGCGCCCATTCCCATCGCCGGACTGACCCCCGCCGTGATTGCACCGCCCCGGGGCGATGTCGTCGCCAAACAAGTCGACACCCTGCGCGCGGCCCTTAAACAGCTGCGCGACCTCGACCGCTTCATCGCCGACGCCCTGCGCAGCCTGCCCGACGCCACGGTGGTGGCCTCGCCCGACGGTCGCGTGCTGGTGGCCAATGATCGGGCACAAGCCCTGTTCGGCGCGGCCCTCGGCGCGAACGCCGGCCTGGGCGACCTGTTCCTGACCTTGGGCGAACCCTCGTGGCGGCGTTTCATCACCGACGAGACGACGGACCTCGGCGATATTCTGGCCCCCGACGGTCAGGTCCTGAAGGTTGCGGCGGCCGCCCTGACCGACGCCGACGGCCGTCCGCTGGGCCACATCGTGCGTTTCGCCGACATGACCGGCTTCCGCGTCGCCGAGCGCCAGCGCGAACAGGCCCTGCAACTGCTCAGCCACGACATGCGTGCGCCCCAGGTATCGATCCTGACCCTGCTGGAAGGCCGGCAGGACCGCGCCGATCCCGCCTTTGAGCGCCGCATCGGCGACTACGCCCGCCAGACGCTGGATCTGGCCGAGGGCTATGTCCAGCTGGCTCGCGCAGAATCCCAGCCCTATCGCAACCTCGTCCTGGATCTGGGCCAGGTGCTGATGGACGCCGCCGACACCCTGTGGCCACAGGCCTCGGCCAAGGGCGTGACCATCCAGACGCCCGACGGCGAGGAAGAGCATCTGGTTCAGGGCGACCCCGCCTTGCTACGCCGGCTGCTGACCAACCTTCTGGACAACGCCCTGAAGTACGGCCCCGCGGGCGGCCTCATAGCCTGCACGCTCGAGGCCGCCGAAGAGGAAGGGCAGCCCGTCTGCATCCTGCGCATCAGCGATCAGGGTCCAGGCCTGTCCGAAGAAGCGAAGCGTCGTCTGTTCCAGCCCTTCGGCCATGGCGACGCAGATGCGCGCGGCTCGGGCCTGGGTCTGGCCTTCGTCCGCACAGTGGCCCGGCGTCACGGCGGGCGCATCGGCTACGACGGCGACGCGAGCGGAGCAACGTTCGTCCTTACCCTGCCCCGCGTGATCGAGGCCGACGCCTAGTCGGCGGCGGGCAGTTCGGCGACCACGGCCCCGGCCAGGGCGTCCAGCGCCGCGTCCTTCCTGCGATCGCCGACCACGGTGACGGCGCTGGCCTTATAGACCGTCGGCGCGGCGCCCGGCCCGTTCAGGGTCAGGCTGAGGACATGGGTCTTGCGGCCCGTGCTCCACCACTGCGGCAGAACCGGCGACGCCGTCCATTCGCCCTGGCGCGCCGCGTCGTCGGTGAAGGCTCCCGTGCGCTGGGGGCGGACCGCATAGGCGACCTCGATCAGCCAGTCGGAAGTCTTGTCGCCCTCGCGCCAGCCCCGCGCCTGCAACTGCCGGCGCACGGCGGCCGTGGCTGCACTGACATCCGGAGCTCCGGCGTCGGCGACCGCCAGACGATAGGTGGCCGCTCCGGGCTGGAACGCCGCCGGAGAGGTGACCGCTATGCGCGGCCCCGTGGCGCACCCCGGCAGGGCGACGGCGGCAGCCAGGGCGATCAATACGGGAGAAGAACGGGCCATGGCTCACTCTAACCCGCCGAATACGGTCGAGCCATGGCCGTAGTCAGGGACAGTCAGTCCTGACGGTAGACCTGACCGCCCTTCATCACGAACCGGACGCGTTCGAGCTCGGTCACGTCGCTGAGGGGGTCGCCCGAAACGGCGATCAGGTCGGCGGGCATGCCCGCCGCCAGACGACCGGCCTCGTTAGCGATCTTCAGGTGCTCGGCGGCGCCGACGGTGGCGGCCTGGATGGCCTCCAGCGGGGTCAGGCCCGCGCGGACCAGAAGCGCGAACTCGCGGGCGTTGTCGCCATGGGCCGAGACGCCGGTGTCGGTGCCGAAGGCGATACGGACGCCGCCGGCATGGGCGCGGCGGGCCATGTCCAGCATTTTGGGTCCCGCCTCCAGCGCCTTGGCCGTCTGGGCCGGGGTGAAGAAGTTGTCCGGGCTGGCGGCGATGCGGGCCACATATTCGCCGGCCATCAGGGTCGGGACCAGCCAGGCGTTGTGCGCCTTGAACAGCCGCATGGACTCGTCGTTCAGATAGGTGCCGTGCTCGATGGAATCCCCGCCCGCCTTGAGGAAGGCGTTGATGCCGTCGACGCCGTGGGCGTGGGCCGTGACCTGGCGCCCCATGCGGTGAGCCGAGGCGACGATGGCGGCCAGTTCGTCCTCGCTGAACTGCTGGGCCAGACCGGCGGCGGTGTTGGACAGGACGCCGCCGGTGGCGGTGATCTTGATGATGTCGGCGCCGCTGCGGACCTGAAGGCGGACCGCCCGCATGCAGTCCTCGACGCCCGAGCAGACGCTTTCCGGCGACAGGACGTGCATGACGTCCTCGCGATAGCCGTTGATGTCGCCGTGGCCGCCGTGGACCGACACGGCCGAGCCCGCCGCGATGATGCGCGGTCCCGGCACGTCGCCGCGCCGCACGGCGTCGCGCAGGGCGAAGATGGATTCATTGCTGGCGCCCAGGTCGGCCACCGTCGTGAAGCCCGCGTTCAGGGTGCGGCGCGCATAGCGGGCGCCGATCATGGCCTGGGTCGCGTTGGACTCGGTGACGTTTTCCAAACGCCCGTTGGGGTTCTGCTGGCTGGTCAGGTGGACGTGGCTGTCGATGAGGCCCGGCAGGACGAAGGCGCCGCGCAGATCGACCACTTTTCCGTCGCCGACGAAGCCGTCGCGGATTTCGACGATCTGGTTCCCTCTGATCACGAGAGTTTTATCACGGAGCACCCGACCGCTGGCCGGATCGGCCAGAAGTCGCCCCACTTGGACGAACGTGGTCGGCTGTTCCGCCGAAACGGCTGCGACGGCAGGGGCTTGCTGCGCCTGCGCCGAGGTCGCCGCCAGAACGGCGGCGGTCACAATCAGAGCCAGTTTCTTCATCGGTCCCTCCCAGAACTCCACGTTTCACCTTAGACGCTCATCGAGTTTCGCCAAGGCTCAGGTTGCGTCGTTATGGGGCCTTGTGAAACAAGCCGTCACAGTTGTTTAATCGTGCGAGGGGCGTCGCATGCGGCTTTCCAGACGTGGCTTGATCCTGGGCGGTTCGGCCCTGTTAGCGGGGTGTTCCTCCGCCGCTTCGACCTCCAACCTCCAGCTCGCCGGCGCCGCGCCTGCCAGCCTTCCCGTCGTCCCCGTTCCGACCGCCGCCCCCCAGCCGGTCGCGGTCGCGGCGAGCGGCCCCGTCATCGATCCTCACGGCGTGGTCCGCAAGGATCTGATGGAACGCGCCCGCGCGGCCATGGACACCCATGGGCACAAGATCTCCCGGCGCGACCGCATGTACCTGGTCGATTTCCAGAAGTTCTCGGGCGAGGACCGTTTCTACGAGGTCGATCTGGAGGGCGGCTGGGTCACGGCCTACCGGACCAGCCACGGCCGCGGCTCAGACCCCGCGCACTCGGGCTTCGCCCAGCGCTTCTCGAACGAGATGAACAGCCACATGTCCTCGGTCGGCGCCTTCGCCACGGCCGGCGCCAGCTGGGGTTCGCAGCAGGGGCCGAACGTTCTGCTGGACGGGTTGGAGTATTCCAACAACCGGGCGCGCGAACGGGCCATCATCATCCACGGCGCCGACTACGCCGACCCGGCCTTCCTGGCCCGCGAGGGCAAGCTGGGCCGCTCCTACGGCTGCTTCTCGGTGTCCCACGCCGACCTGGCGCCCCTGCGCGAACGCATGGGCGACGGCCGGCTGCTGTTCGCCATGGCCTGAGCGAGTGGAGCCGCTTAACGCGGTTCCAGCGCCCGCCAGCCGATGTCGCTGCGGTGGAAGCCGCCAGGCCAGTCGATCTTGGCGACCGCCTCATAGGCCCGCGCGCGCGCCTCGGCGATGTCGGCGCCATGGGCGCAGACGTTCAGCACCCGACCGCCCGCCGCGACCAGGGCGCCGTCGTCACGCTTGCGCGTTCCGGCGTGGAAGACCTGGACGTGGGGGCCGAAGTCCTGATCGGCGCCGCGGATGACCGAGCCCTCCAACGGGCTGTCGGGATAGCCCTTGGCGGCCAGAACCACAGTGATGACCACGCCGTCCTTGAACCGGGGCGCCGGAGCCTTGGTCAGGTCGCCGCGCGCGCAGGCCAGCAGCAGGGGCACGATGTCGCCGTCGAAGCGCATCATCAGCACCTGGCATTCCGGGTCGCCGAAACGGGCGTTGAACTCGACCACCTTGGGGCCTTCGCTCGTCGCCATCAGACCGGCGTACAGGACGCCGCGATAGGGCGCGCCCTCGGCGGCCATCATGCGGATGGTCGGCTGAACCACGCGTTCATCGGCCTGCTGGACCAGTTCCGGGGTGAAGACCGGCGCCGGGGAATAGGCGCCCATGCCGCCGGTGTTCGGCCCCATGTCGCCGTCGAAGGCGCGCTTGTGGTCCTGGGCCCCGCCGAACAGGACGGCGCGCTGGCCGTCGCACAGGGCGAACAGCGAGCCTTCCTCGCCGTCCATGAATTCTTCAATCACCACGCGTGAGCCGGCCGAACCGAAACGCCCGCCCAGCATCCGCTCGATCTCGGCCTCGGCGTCCTTCCTGTCAGGGCTGATGGCCACGCCCTTGCCCGCCGCCAGACCATCGGCCTTGATGACATAGGGGGCGGCATAGTGGTTCAGCGCCGCCTTGGCCTCAGCCACGTCCTCATAGACGCCGTAGCCCGCCGTCGGGATGTTGTGACGCTGCAGGAAGGCCTTCGAAAACGCCTTGGAGGTTTCCAGCTGCGCCGCCTTGGCGGTCGGGCCGAAGCAGGGGATGCCCACGGTGTTGAGCCGGTCGGCCAGCCCCTCGGCCAGGGCCAATTCCGGACCGACCACGACGAGGTCGGCCTTCATCTCGCGGGCGAAGGCGGTCAGGCCCTCGGCGTCAGTGGCCTTCAGCTCGGGCCGCAGCTCGGCGTGCCGGGCCATGCCCGGATTGCCCGGCGCAGCGACGAGCCGCGTGACCAGCGGCGACTGGGCGATTTTCCAGGCCAGGGCGTGCTCACGCCCTCCCGATCCGACGAGCAGAATGTTCATGTCTGCGCAATGACCGCCCCGGCGGCGCGGGTCAAGCCGGGGAAAGGGTTAGCGGCGTTTCAGGGGTCCCAGACTCGGGGGCCGGGGTTCAGGGCGCCCAGGCGGGCAGAGCCTTGACCTCTTCCCAGGTCATGCTTGTGACCACGTCGTGGTCGTCGCCGTCCGTCTTGATGGTCAGGCCCGTCAGCGGCAGCCGCACCCAGCGTTCGCCCGGCCCGGTCGGGGCGACGATCAGGCCGGTGACCTTGCCTGCGCTGTCCACATCGACCCGCTCGACATCGCCCAGGTCCGAGCCGTTGGTCGACAGCAGGTCGGCGTCTTCCAGTTGGGCCACGGTCAGGCCCAGAGCCATGGGCTCGTC
>DAIOID010000031.1:4560-14208 GCA_036744355.1 Brevundimonas sp. | reverse complement strand
CGGCGGCGGCCAGGATCAGGCTGCGGGTCATGGAGGGCTCTCCTATCGCGAGGGCAGCAGGGCGGAGGCCGCATAGACCACGACACCCAGCAGGACGACGCCCATCAGCACGAGCCAGGGATTGACCGCCGGATTGCCGCTGCGGCGCGACAGGTCGCGCTCAGTCGGGTCCTCAGGCGGGTCTGGCGGGGTGTAATCGGACATCACCGACGCCAACGCCTGTCGATCCGCCCCGTTCCCGCGGCGCGCGGGACGGGCTAAGGTCACGCCATGATCTCCGACGACGACTATGCTTTCGAAGGCTCCGCCGAGGCGCCCGCCGCCGCGCGCGACAACAACCCGCCCCTGTCGATCTCGGAACTCAGCTTCGCGCTGAAGCGCACGCTGGAGGACCGCTTCGGCCATGTGCGGCTGCGCGGCGAGATCTCCAAGGTGAACCGTCACGCCTCGGGCCACGTCTATCTGACGCTGAAGGACGACAAGGCCGCCATCGACGGCGTCATCTGGAAGGGCATGGTCCGGGGCCTGGGCGCCCAGCCGGAAAGCGGTCTGGAAGTCATCGTCACCGGCAAGATCACCTCCTACCCCGCCCGGTCCTCCTATCAGATCGTCATCGAGAGCATGGAGCCGGCGGGCGCCGGCGCCCTGCTGGCCCAGCTGGAGCGGCTGAAGGCGCGTCTGCGCGACGAAGGCCTGTTCGAGCCGTCGCGCAAGAAGCCCCTGCCGACCTTCCCGGCCACCATCGGCGTCATCACCAGCCCGACCGGGGCCGTGATCCGCGACATCCTGCACCGCATGGCCGAGCGCTGGCCCTGCCGCGTCATCGTCTGGCCGGTGGTGGTTCAGGGCGACGCCGCCAGCGGACAGGTGGCCAACGCCATTCGCGGCTTTGACGCCATGCGCCCGGACGGCCCCGTTCCGCGTCCCGACCTGCTGATCGTCGCGCGCGGCGGGGGCTCGGTCGAGGACCTGTGGTGCTTCAACGACGAAGCCCTGGCCCGCACCGTGGCCGAGGCCCGCATCCCCATCATCTCGGCCGTGGGACACGAGACCGACACCACCCTGATCGACTTCGTCTCCGACCGCCGCGCCCCGACCCCGACCGGCGCCGCCGAGATAGCCACTCCGGTCCTGGCCGACCTGCGCTGGGCCCTGACCGATCTGGAAGGACGTCTGGCGCGCGCCGGTTCGCGCCTGCTGGAGGACCGCCGCACTCGTCTGCGCGCCGCCGCCCGCGGCCTGCCCGCCCGGCCCGAGGACCTGCTGGCCCTGCCGCAGCAACGTCTCGACCACGCCGCCAGCCGCCTGGGTTCCGGCCTGCATCGCAACGTCGCCGTGCATGAGCGCCAGCTGGCCGTGGTCGGCGGACGTCTGTCGAAAGGCCTGCTGGAACGCGCCATCGAACGGCGCGGAGACCGTCTGACCGCCTATGCCGACCGCTTCGGCCCGGCGATGAAGCGGCGGCTGGACCGCGACGAGACCCGGCTGGCCGCCCTGTCGCGGGCGCTGGCCACGCTGGACCCCAAGCGGCCCAAGCCCGGCTTCGCCCGTATCGAGGACGAGGCCGGCGCCATGATCGCCTCGGCCGCCGCCCTGTCGCCCGGTCAGGCCGTGCGCATTGTCTTCGGCGACGGGGCCAAGGGTGCGACCATCGACGGCGAAGGCTCTGCGCCGCGTCCGGCAACGGCGCCCGCTCCCAAGCCCGCGCCGCGACCGAAGCCGCCGGCTGCGGGACAGGGCAACCTGTTCTGACGCCGCTCTAGCGGGCCGCCAGCAGCCCTTTCACCACCTCAACGTCCAGAGCCTCGACCGTCACCGTCTGGCCGTCGATCACCGAGGTCGTGGTCTGCGCCTTCAGCAGGGAGTTGAGGATGGCCTCCTCGGTCGCCTCGGCCACAGCGACGAAGAGGGGCGACATGCGGTCGTTGGGCCAGTCGGCCACCGTCGTCGCGCCGCCGCGCCGCGCCGGCGTCCGCCGCACGTCATGGGCGGTGGAGAAGGCAATGGCGTAGTCGCCCGACCCGTTGGAGAAGGCCGCCCCCGTCCGCGCCAGTCCGGCGAAGGCGCGGTTCGCCAGCCGCTCCAGGTTGCGATCCGACAGGGGCGCGTCGGTCGCCACCACGATCATGATCGAGCCGTCGGCGCGTTCGGCCTCGACCTCCTGACGCAGGAAGTAGCGACCCAGCGGCACCCCGACGGGCGCGCCGTCCACGCTCAACACCCCGCCGAAGTTGGACTGGACCAATACGCCCACGGTGAAGCCGCCGAGGCTGGCGGGCAGCTTGCGCGAACTGGTGCCGATGCCGCCCTTGAAGCCGAAGGCAATGGTGCCGGTCCCGGCGCCCACCGCCCCCTGCTCGACCGGACCCGGCGTCGCCGTCTCGATAGCCCGCACCACGTCGGCGGAGGTGACCACCCGCGCGCGAATGTCATTCAGCCCGCCGTCGTTGGTCTCGCCCACCACGGCGTTGACCGAGCGGATGTCCTCATGGCCCGGCTGTTTCAGCGTCCAGTCCAAGATTCCGTCGATCCCTCGGGCCACGGACAGGGTGTTGGTCAGGACGATGGGCGTCTCGATCTCGCCCAGTTCGCGGATCTGGGTCGCGCCCGCCAGCTTGCCGAAGCCATTGGCCACCGACAGGCCCGCCGGAACCTTGTCGCGGAACAGATCGCCGCCGTGCGGCAGGACGGCGGTCACCCCGGTGCGGATGCTGTCGCCGCGCCGCAAGGTCACCTGCCCCACCCGCACGCCGGCCACGTCGGTAATGGCGTTCAGCGGCCCCGGCGACAGGACCCCGGGCGTCCGGCCCAGGTCGCGAATCGTCGGCCGGATCTCACCCGATTGCGCGGCGACCGGCGCGCTCGCCAGGGTCGTCGCCAGAGCCAGGGCGGCCAAAAGGGCGTGCGAAGGGGTCATCGGCGGCTCCTGTCATGGACTTGTTTTCAGATGACAGCGATTCGCCCCTCGTCTCGCGCGGCAAGCCGTGCCTATCATCCGCCCATGACGTCGCCTGCTGCCCCGCCCGTTTCGCCCTCGCCCGCCACGCTGCATTACGGCGACGGCGAGTTCGCCGTCCTGCGCCCCGGCGCCTATGTGACCTGCGCCGTCAGCGGCGTGCCGATCGCCCTGGCCGCCCTGCGCTACTGGTCGGTCGAGCGTCAGGAAGCCTACGCCAGCCCGCTGGAGTTCATGGCCGCCGCGCGCGACGCCTGACCCTCGCCATCCCCGTTCTCATCGCGGCGCGCCCCGGCGGCCGTCAGATCGTGTCGTGTCCCATGTCCGCCCTGCAGTCGCTCGACATCCTGCTCGCCGACGACAATCCGAACATGCGGGCCATCGTCGCGGCCATGCTGAAGTCCGTCGGCGTGGGCCGCGTGCGCGAGGTCGATGACGGGGCCGCCGCCCTGGAGGCCCTGAAGGCGCGCCCGGCCGACATGGCCATTGTCGACTTCCGCATGTTGCCGATCGACGGGGTGACCTTCACCCAGCTGATCCGCACGGCCGAGGACAGCCCTAATCCCTATCTGCCGATCATCATGATGACGGGCCATTCGGAGCGCCGTCGCGTCACCGAAGCCCGCGACGCCGGGGTCACCGAGTTTGTGACCAAGCCGGTCAACGCCCCCGCCCTTCTGGCGCGCATCGAGGCGGTCATCATGCGCCCCCGGCCCTTCATTCGGAGCGGCGACTATTTCGGCCCCGACCGTCGCCGTACCCAGCCGGACAATTATGTCGGCCCGTTCCGCCGAGCCAGCGACGCGGTGATCGACTAGGCCTCGACGGCCTTCAGCGCCTCATAGACCTTGGGCGGCCAGCGCTTGTGGACCCAGAACCAATCCACCGGATGTTCCCTGACCCGGTCCTCGACGAAGCGGTTGACGGCCTGGACGCCCGCCACGACGTCGGCGGCCTTGTCCCCGGTATCGGGCACGGTGATCGGTTCATGCGCGGTGACGCGGAAACGGACGCCGGGCAGGCGCACCACCGACAGCGGCTGGATCACCGTGCCGAACTTCAGCGCCAGACGCGCCGCGCCGGGCGAGGCGTTGACCGGCTGGCCGAAAAACTCGACCTCGGGCCCCTGGCTGTACTTCTGATCGACCAGCAGGGCGATGGATTCGCCGCGCTTCATGCCGGCCATCAGCTCGCGCGTGCCGTCGCCCTTGGGCGCGAACAGCTTGATGCCGTAGCGCTCGCGGCTCTGGCGGATCAAGGCGTCGACATAGGGGTTGTTGGCCGCGCGATAGGTGACCTGGCATGGCACGCCCGCCGCCAGGATCGCCGCCGCCATGACTTCGAAATTGGCCAGATGGCCCGACACGAAGACCACGGGCCGGCCGCTGTCGCGAATGGCCTGCAACCGCTCAAAGCCGAGCAGATCAATGCGCCCGCCTTCCGGCGTCAGGCGATCCATCACCGCCAGTTCGGCGAAGGTGCGGCCCGTCTGCTCCCACTGGTCGATCGCCAGTCGATCCCGCTCGGCGGACGGCATGTCGGGGAAGGCGATGCGCAGGTTGCGCATCACCGTCTTGTGCGTACCGGTCAGGGGCCCTAGCCCGCGCAGCAGCTTGCCGCCGAAACCCGATGCGCGCTCGACGCCCATCACCCGCAGAAAGGCGAACAGCGCCTTGAAAGCCACCGCCTCCAGCCGCCAATGCAGGTCCTGCAGAAACGGGACCTTCATTTGAGCGCTGCCGCCCTTGGGGCTGCTTGAGCGCGCGTCGCTATCACCAGGCAATCGTCAGTCCGCCGTCCACTACAAGAGTCTGTCCGGTCACATAGGCCGAGGCAGGGCTGCACAGATAAACCGCCGTGCCCGCGATTTCATCAGGCTGGCCGATCCTTTTCAGCGGAGCCGGTTCTGTCACCGTCTTCAGCAGCTCGGGGTTCTCCCACAGGTATTTGGCGAAGTCGGTCTGGACCAGGCCGGGGGCGATGCAGTTCACGCGCACGTTCGACGGGCCGTATTCCACCGCCAGGTTGCGCGCCAGCTGCATGTCGGCGGCCTTGGAGATGTTGTAGGCGCCGATCAGGGCGTTGCCGCGCAGCCCGCCGATCGAGGAGATGATCAGGATGGCCCCGTCCTTGCGCTCCAGCATCTGCGGCGCGACCATCTGGATCAGCCAGTGGTTGGAGATGACGTTGTTCTGAAGGATCTTCTCGAACTGGTCGTCGGCGATACCCGCCATCGGCCCGGCATAGGGGTTGGTCGCGGCGTTGCAGACCAGGATGTCGATCTGGCCGAATGCGCTGTTGGTTTCATCGACCAGACGCTGCAGGTCTTCCTTTGACGCGATGTTGGCGGGGATGGCGACGGCGCGGCCCTCGCCGTGCTTTTCATTGATGGCGGCGGCGACCTCTTCGCACGGCCCGGCCTTGCGCGACGAGATGACGACGCGGGCGCCATGCTCGGCCAGACGTTCGGCTATGGCCTTGCCTATGCCCTTGGAAGAGCCGGTGATGACCGCGACCTTGCCACTCAGATCGAACAATTCCATGCGTTAACCTCCCTTGAGGGCGGTTTTATGCGCCCTAACCCTAGCCGTTATCTCTAGTTAGACCGATACTCGGCCGATTCCATAAGGGAAAGGCGGCTCGACACCGGCCCCATGCGCAAGATCACCGGCGGTTTTCTGTTCTTCGGCTACCTGTTCCTGTCCCTGACCATCGGGGCGGCGATCTGGCGCGCCGGTATGGGCGCCGGCGCAGGCGCCGCCGGGGTGCTGGGCGCCCTGGGGGTTCTGATCGGGGCGCACGCCGTGGTCGCCGGGGTCCTGGATCGCCGCGCCCTGCGCAAGGAAGTCGCCAAGGTCCGCGAGGCGCACCGCCTGCTGGCCGACGCGATGGAGTCGACCCAGGGCGCCCTGACCGAACTGGCCGAGGCCATCGAGAGCGGCGCCCTGTCCAAGACCGAGGCCCTGACCGGCGAGGTGCGGATGCTGGAGGGTTTGGTCCAGCAGATGAGTGTGTCGATCGACGAGCGCCTGGCCTCGTCGCCGATCACCGCCGACACCTATGAGGGCCGCCGTCAGGTCCAGTCGAACACCCTGCTCAGGACCGTCCACGACGCCCTGACGGAAAACCGCATCGACCTCTATCTGCAACCGGTCGTGACCCTGCCCCAGCGCCGGACTGTCTTCTACGAAAGCTTCACCCGTCTGCGCGATCCGTCCAACCGGGTCATGATGCCCGCCGAATACCTGTCGGTGGCCGAGGGCGAGGGCCTGCTGCCCGCCATCGACAACCTGCTGCTGTTCCGCTGCGCCCAGATCGTGCGGCGTCTGGCGCGTCAGGACCGCAAGGTCGGCGTCTTCTGCAACATCTCCCTGGCCTCGCTGGGCGACGAGACCTTCTTCCCGCAGTTCCTCGACTTCCTCAGCCAGAACCGCGACCTGAAGGACGCCCTGATCTTCGAACTGGGCCAGGCCACGTTCGAGGCGCGCGGCGCCGCCGAGGCCCGCAACATGGCCAAGCTGGCCGACTTGGGCTTCCGCTTCTCCATCGACAAGGTGCAGACGCTGGATCTGGACTTCGCCGACCTGCAGCGCTCGGACGTGCGCTTCATCAAGATCGCCGCTGACCTCCTGATCGAGCAGCTGCTGGATCTGGACGGCGCCACGCCTCTGCCCACCCAGCCCGACATCCAGGCCGCCGACTTCGCCCCCCTGACCCGCCGCTACGGCCTGGAACTGATCGCCGAGAAGGTCGAGAGCGAGAAACAGGTCGTCGACATCCTCGAACTGGACGTCGGCATGGGTCAGGGCCACCTGTTCGGCGAGCCCCGCGCCATCAAGGAAGCCGTCCTGGCCGAGACCGACCCCCCGGTCGAGTTCGTCCGCTCCACGCTGAAATCGGCCGAGCAACGCCGCCGATTCTAGGACGATGCTCACGCCGCGACTGATTGCAGCCGCCTGCTTGAGCCTGATGATCGCTGGGTGCAGCGATACGCCCGCCTTTCACCGCGAGAACCAACAGTATCTGGCCCGCTGCGTATCCGGCGAAGCTCTTGTCGTGGAATCACGGGATCAGGGCCGCACCCTGATCATCAGCGGCGTGACTTTTCCCGAGCAGACCGTTCAGTTCGTGCGCGGCAGCATTCTCGAGGACTACTATCGCAACGGGAACATCCAAGTCTGGCTCGATCCTGAGCTGAGAATCAAGCTCAAGGACGGGACATGGATCAGCTGCCCCTCGTGAACCACCGCCGATAACCGCCAGACAGCGACAGCCAACGCAGCGTTCCTGCGCTCATGACCGACGCCGCTTCTCCCCTCGACTGGCCCCGCATCGCCGATGATCTGAACGCCCGGGGCTGGGCTGTGGTCGGGCCCCTGCTGACGCCCGCGACCTGTGAGGCGCTGCAAGCCCTCTACGACCAGCACGAGCGGTTCCGCAGCCGTATCGTCATGCAGCGCCACGGCTTTGGCCAGGGCGAGTATCAGTATTTCACCGATCCCCTGCCCGATCCCCTGCCCCGGCTGCGGACGCGGCTCTATGCGGGACTGGCGCCCATCGCTGACGGCTGGGCGGCGCGGCTGGATCGGCCGGGCTTTCCCGACAGTCTGGATGAGTTGACCGCCCAATGCCGGGCGGCGGGCCAGGCGCGGCCGACCTCGCTGATGCTGCGCTACGGCCCCGGCGACTACAACCGGCTGCATCAGGACCTCTACGGCGATCTGGTCTTCCCCCTGCAGGCGGCCGTCCTGCTCAGCGATCCGGCGGAATTCGAGGGCGGCGAGTTCGTGCTGGTCGAGCAGAAGCCCCGCTCGCAGTCACAGGCCCATGTCGTGCCGCTGAAGCAGGGCGAGGCCGTGATCTTCGCCGTGCGCGAACGGCCGGTCGCCGGGACGCGCGGCGACTATCGCGTCCAGATGCGCCACGGCGTCAGCACCGTGCGCGCGGGCCAGCGCATGACCCTGGGGCTGATCTTCCATGATGCGGCCTGAGAATAATCCCGCTCATCCCCGCGGAGGCGGGGACCTAGTGAGAGCTTCACGCGTGTCCGTTTGAATCCTGCCAAATCCCAAGCGCGGCGGCTCTGCAGCCAAAGCACTGGGGCCCTGCCTCCGCGGGGATGAGCGGGTATTGATGACAGTTTTCTCAAAGAAAAAGGCCCCTTCGTCGGAACGGAGGGGCCTGATCTCCTAAGCCTTCTGCGCGTCCAGCCAGCGGACGGCGTCGGCGTCGCGGGCCGACAGGTCGGGGTAGTCGGCGTCCGAGCCGACGTCCGGCACCCGACGCCACGAGCGGGCGCACTTGGGATAGTCGGCCAGCCTGACCTCGACCGTGACAGCGTCGCCGCCCGCCACCAGCTCGGCGCCCGAGGTGCGGAAGACCTCGGCGGGGTCCAGACCTTCAAACGGAGCGAGAAGCTCAGCCGGGGCCGTCACCACCGGCCAGGCGTCCAGCGCCCCGCCGATCAGCTTGTCGCGGCGCGCGGCTTCCAGCGCCTCGTTGACCACTTCCAGCACCGTATTGACCCCGGCCCAACGACGGGCTTCGGCATCATGTCGCCACGTATCGGGCGTCTGCGGGATCACCCGCGCGCAGTTGGTGCCGGCGTCCGGGAAGCGGGTCGTCCAGGCCTCGTCCATAGTGAAGGGCGTCAGCGGGGCCAGCCAGGCGGTCAGGCGGCTGAAGACCTCGTCCATCACCGTGCGCACGGCGCGGCGGCGGACGCTGTCGGGACGGTCGCAATAGAGGCTGTCCTTGCGCACGTCGAAATAGAGGGCCGACAGGTCGCCCGAGCAGAACTCCAGCACCGGACGGATCACGTCCTGGAAGCGGTATTCCTCATAGGCCTGGCGCACCTGCCCATCCAGCTCCCACAGACGGTGCAGGACGAACTGCTCCAGCGGCGGCATCTGGTCGTAGGGCAGGCGTTCGGCCTCGTCGAAGCCGTTGAGGGCGCCCAGCAGATAGCGGACGGTGTTGCGCAGCTTGCGATAGGCGTCGACCGTGGTCTGCAGGATCTGCTTGCCGATGCGCTGGTCGTCCGAATAGTCGACCAGGGCGACCCACAGGCGCAGGATGTCGGCGCCGGATTCCTTGATGATGGTCAGGGGGTCCGTCGTATTGCCCCGCGACTTCGACATCTTCTCCCCGTTTTCGTCCAGGGTGAAGCCGTGGGTCAGGACGGCCTTGAACGGCGCGCGACCACGCGTGCCGCAGCCTTCCAGCAGCGACGACTGGAACCAGCCACGGTGCTGGTCCGAGCCTTCCAGATAGAGGTCGGCGGGCCAGTGCGACGGGCGGTCGCCGGCATAGCCGTGCTCGGCCGTGCGCGGATCGAGGGTGAAGGCGTGGGTCGAGCCGGAGTCGAACCAGACGTCGAGGATGTCGGTGACCTTCTCGAAGCGCTCGGGATCGTGCGCGCCCAGGAAGTCGGCGTCGGGGGCCGAGAACCAGACGTCGGCGCCGCCCTCGGCCACAGCCTTGACGATGCGGGCGTCGACCTCGGGGTCGTGCAGGGGCTGGCCTGTCTGCTTGTCGACGAACATGGCCAGCGGCGTGCCCCAGGCGCGTTGACGGCTGATCAGCCAGTCGGGGCGGCCCTCGACCATCGACCGGATGCGGTTCTTGCCGGCCGCCGGGTGGAAGGCGGTGGCGTCGATGGCGTTCAGGGCGCGGTCGCGCAGGGTGTTGTC
>DAIOID010000031.1:0-4460 GCA_036744355.1 Brevundimonas sp. | reverse complement strand
CCGTGGGCCAGCCAGACATTGTAGTCGTCCGCGCCGTGGCCGGGCGCGGTGTGGACGAAGCCGGTGCCGGCGTCGTCGGTAACATGGTCGCCGGCCAGCAGCGGCACCGAGAAGCCATAGCCGCTGTCCAGCGCCGCCAGCGGATGGGCGCATTCCAGACCCGAGGGGTTGATGGCGTCGACGCGCGTGAAGCCGCTGATCTTGGCCGCCTTAAACACATCCTCGGCCAGCTTGTCGGCGATGATGAAGCGGTCGCCCGGCTTGGCCCAGGGCTCATAGTCCAGACCCTCTTCTAACGCCGTGACCTCATAGAGGCCATAGGCGATCTCGGGGCCGTAAGAGATGGCGCGGTTGGCCGGGATGGTCCAGGGCGTGGTCGTCCAGATGACCACCGAGGGCGTGGCCGCGCGGAAGGACAGCAGGTCGTCCGGGTGGCTGTCGGTCGCGCCGACCACCGGGAACTTGACCCAGATCGTGGGCGAGACGTGGTCGTGATACTCGACCTCGGCGTCGGCCAGGGCCGTGCGCTCGACCGGCGACCACATCACCGGCTTGGAGCCGCGATACAGCTGGCCCGAGTTCTTGAACTTGTGGAATTCCGCGACGATGGCCGCCTCGGACGTGAAGTCCATGGTGGCGTAGCGGTTGGCGAAGTCGCCGGTGATGCCCAGACGCAGGAACTGGTCGCGCTGCAGGTCGATGTACTTGCCGGCGTATTCGCGGCAGGCGGTGCGGAACTCTTCCTTCGAGACCTCGTCCTTGCGGCGCCCCTTGGCGCGGAACTGCTCCTCGATCTTCCACTCGATCGGCAGGCCGTGGCAATCCCAGCCGGGGACGTAGTCGACGTCATAGCCCAGCAGGAAGCGCGAACGGACCACGAAGTCCTTCAGCGTCTTGTTCAGGGCGTGGCCGATGTGGATGTCGCCATTGGCGTAGGGCGGGCCGTCGTGCAGCACATAGAGCGGCGCCTTCTGGGCCTGACGCACAGCGCGCAGGTGGCCGTACAGGTCGCCCCATTGGGCCAGGATTTCCGGCTCCTTCTTCGGCAGCCCGCCCCGCATGGGGAAGGGGGTCTCGGGCAGGAAGACGGTGTCGCGATAGTCGCGGCCCGATGCGTCGGAAGCGGTGTCGTTGGTGGCGTCGGCCATGGGGTAATCTTTGTCTTTGTGCGCGTGCGCCGAAGAGGCGGCGCGGACGCAGTCTAGCGTGAAGGCCGTTGAACGGCATCGGCGATATTCGATCCCGACGTGCGCGGGGCTGACCAGCCCTGGCGCTACGCCGGGCGGCTAATCGAAATCGGACGGATCACGCGAACGGTCATGGTTGAAACCGTCTAGCAGACCGGGCGGCGCCTGCGCCATAGTCGATGCGAACAGACAGGAGGCGAGCGGATGCGCGTTCAGGCGATGACAGCAGCGGCGGTGCTGGCGCTGACGGCGGCGGCCTGCTCCCCTGCCGAGGAGAAGGCGCCCGCCCCGGCCGAGGCCCCGCTGAGCGGACGCGCCGCCATCTATGCCGCCGGCGAACAGAGCGCCGAGGCCTTCGCCCGCGCCCTCTACGCCAACGCCGCCGCGCCGATGGCGAACGATCCGGCGGCGACCACGATCAGCCCCGGCCGCGATCCGCTCTATTCGCGCAGCCTGAACGCCCTGGTCGGCGTCGACTTCCGCGAGGCCGAGGCCAAGAACGAGGTCCCCTATCTGAACTATGATCCGATCTGCACCTGTCAGGACGCCGACGGATTCGCGCTGACCGCGCTGAAGATGACGCCGAACGGCGACAAGGCCGCCAGCGCCGAGGTGACCTTCACCAACCACGGTCAGACGCAGCAACAGACGCTGAAGCTGGTCAGGGAGGGCCCCATGTGGCGCATCGCCGACATCATCGACGACCAGGGCAAGTCCCTGCATGACGCCCTGATGGCCATCGCCGAGAAGGCCGAGGGCTGACCCCCGCAACCCCTGCGACACGCGACCGTTAGCGATCCTGTCATCATCGTGTTAAGAGCCCCGCCCTTTATAGCGGCGGCGGTGTCGCCAAAGCCTTTCAGACTTCTAGGAGAAGCCACACATGAGCAGGGTGCTGGTTATCGGTGCAGGCGGCGTCAGCTCTGTCGCCGTCCACAAGATGGCGATGAATGCGGACATCTTCTCGCATATCACCCTGGCGAGCCGCACGAAGTCCAAGTGCGACGCCATCGCCGAATCCGTGAAGTCGCGCTTTGGCGTGACCATCGACACGGCCCAGATCGACGCCGACGACGTCGCCGCGACCACGGCCCTGATCCAGTCGGTCAAGCCGGCCCTGGTAGTCAATCTGGCCCTGCCCTATCAGGACCTGTCGATCATGGACGCCTGCCTGGCCGCTGGCGTCAACTACCTCGACACGGCCAACTATGAGCCGCGCGACGAAGCCAAGTTCGAATACAAGTGGCAGTGGGCCTATCAGGACAAGTTCAAGGAAGCAGGCCTGATGGCGCTGCTCGGCTCGGGCTTCGACCCCGGCGTGACCTCGGTCTTCGCCACCTACACCAAGAAACACCTGCTGGACCGGATCGACACGCTCGACATCCTGGACTGCAACGGCGGCGACACGGGTCTGCCGTTCGCCACCAACTTCAACCCGGAAATCAACCTGCGCGAAGTGACCGCCAACTCGCGTCACTGGGAAAACGGCCAGTGGGTCGAGGGCCCGGCCCTGAGCCACAAGCAAGCGTTCGACTTCGAAGGCGTGGGTCAGAAGAACATGTACCTCATGTACCATGAGGAACTGGAGTCGCTGGCCAAGTTCTACCCGGAAATCAAACGCATCCGTTTCTGGATGACCTTCGGCGACAGCTACCTGAAGCACCTGGAAGTGCTGGAAAACATCGGCATGACCTCGATCGAGCCGATGATGTTCCAGGGTCGCGAGATCATCCCGATCGAGTTCCTGAAGGCCCTGCTGCCGGAGCCCGCTTCGCTGGGTCCGATCACCAAAGGCAAGACGAACATCGGCACCATCGCCACCGGTGAGAAGGACGGCGTTCAGAAGACCTTCTACGTCAAGAACATCTGCGACCACGAAGCAGCCTATGCCGAAACCGGCAACCAGGCCGTCAGCTACACCACGGGCGTTCCGGCCATGATCGGTGCCGCCATGATGCTGACCGGCAAGTGGTCGGGCGCCGGCGTCTTCAACATGGAGCAGCTGGACCCCGATCCCTTCATGGACATGCTGAACAAGCATGGCCTGCCGTGGACCGTGGAAGAGCTGGACGCTCCTCTCGCTTTCTAAGACCCGAGCAAAAAGACGACATGGAAACCCAGGCCGGCGATCCCGGAGCCTTTGCTCATTTTGATCTGAACCGCGTCGCCTCGCCCGCCTTCGTGGTGGACGAGGCTGCGGTGCGGCGCAATCTGGCCACGCTGAAAGACGTGCGTGACCGGTGCAACGCCCGGGTCCTGCTGGCGCTCAAGGCCTTTTCCATGTGGTCGCTGGCGGACGTCGTCGGGGAATACCTCGACGGCGTCTGCGCCTCCGGTCTGTGGGAGGCGCGGCTGGCGCGTGAGTTCTACAAGGGCGAACTGACCACCTATTCGCCAGCCTACAAGGCCGAGGATCTGCCCGAGATCCTGCGCCTGTCCGACCACGTCATCTTCAACTCGCCCGATCAGGTGTCGCGCTTCGCCGACCTGATCGCCGAGGCCCGCGCGGCTGGCGAGACCTTCGAGATCGGCCTGCGGCTGAACCCCGAACATTCCGAGGGCGAGGTCGCCAAATACGACCCGGCCCAGCCCTGCTCGCGCCTGGGCTATCCCGTGTCGCAGCTGACGCCGGAAAAGATGGTCGGCATCGACGGCATCCACATCCACGCCCTGTGCGAGCAGGACTTCGCGCCCCTGTCGCGCATCTGGGCGGCGGTGGAGCCCAAGCTGGCCCCCCTGCTGGGCGACGTGAAGTGGATCAATCTGGGCGGCGGCCACCACGTCACCCGCGCCGACTATCAGATCGAAGATCTGGTCGCTTTCCTGAACGACATTCAGGCGCGTTACGACGTCACCGCCTATCTGGAGCCGGGCGAGGCCGTGGCTTTGGACGCCGGCATCCTGATCGGCGAGATCCTCGACGTCTTCGACAACGGCATGCCCATCGCCATCACCGACCTGTCGGCCACCTGCCACATGCCGGACGTGATCGAGGCCCCCTACCGCCCCGCCATGCTCAAGGAGCCCGAGGACGGCGTCACCGTGCGCCTGGGCGGCCCGTCCTGCCTGGCCGGCGACATCATCGGCGACTACGTCTTCGCCGAACGCCCCGTGCCCGGAACGCGCTTGGCTTTCCTCGATCAGGCCCACTATTCGATGGTGAAGACCAACACCTTCAACGGCGTCCCCCTGCCGTCCATCGCCCTGTGGAACAGCGCCACGGACGAGCTGCGCATGGTCAGAGAGTTCGACTGGACGGAGTTCCGCGACCGG
>DAIOID010000030.1:22703-24151 GCA_036744355.1 Brevundimonas sp. | reverse complement strand
CCCGCAGCAGGTGCTGCTGGACATAACCGCCGGGGAAGGTCTCGACCCGGCGGTTCCGATAAGCGCGCTCCGAGGTCTTTTCGACAAAGCCGGACAGCACGTCGAGGTTGGTCTGGCGATCAACCCCGATCCCGACCGTGTTGAGCCAGACGATGACGGCGGGATCGTAGCAGGCCTTCACCGTCTCGATGTCGCCGGCCTGAATGGCCTCGATGAAGCGGTCGGCCAGGGCGCGGACGGCGGCGTCGGTGGGGAAGGGGGCGCTCATGCGTTGAAGGCCAGCATGAGGCCGGGCTCGGCCCAGCGCGTCTTGAACAGGGTCCCGGTCGAGGAGCCAGTGATCCAGGCGTCCTTCATGTCGGCGCCGCCGAAGCAGATGTTGGTGGTGACGAAGTCAGGCACGGGGATGTGGGTGGCCTCGCCGGTCGGCGAAACGACCGTGATCCCGCCATTGACGCCGGTGGCCACGCAGACATCGCCGTTGGCCTGAACGGCCAGGCTGTCGAAGGGCAGATAGTCTGGCAGGGTCAGGACGTGATGGCCCGGCAGATAGGCCGCAGCGGCGGGCTGCAGAGCGCCCGGCGCGCTCAGGTCATAGGCCCAGAGGCGGCAGGTCCAGGTTTCGGCGACGTAGAGGGTCTTGCCGTCCGGCGACAGGCCGCACCCGTTGGGCCACGAAATCCGGTCGCGTTGACGCGAGATGAAGCCGCCGTCGGTTCTGGCGTAATAGATCGCGCCATAGTCGCGGGTGGTGTCGTTCTCCTTGCCCAGATCGGTGAACCAGAAGCCGCCCTGGCTGTCGAAGACGATGTCGTTCGGGGCGCTCAGCGGGCGTCCGTCGCATTCGGTATAGAGGGTCTCGACGGCCCCGGTGGTCAGGTCGACGGCCTGGATCGAGCCACCGGCGTAGTCGCTGGCCGCGCCGTGGGGGACCATCAGCCCGCCGTCCAGATCTACCCAGCCCAGACCGCCGTTGTTGCAGACATAGACGCGCCCGTCCGGGCCGATCGCGGCGCCGTTCGGGCCGCCGCCGAGGTGGGCGACGACGGTGATCTGGCCGTCCGGCGAGACGCGGCTCAGAGTCTGGCGACGGATTTCCACGACCAGCACCGACCCGTCGGCCATGGCGATGGGGCCTTCGGGGAATTGCAGGCCTGTGGCGACGACTTCGAGCGACATGAAAGACGTTCCGTTCAGACGATGGGGTGATTGATCGGCAGGCCGAAGTGGCGGCGGCCGACCTGCTCGCGCGCGATGTCCCAGTCCCAGAAGGCGTGAGAGGTGACCGTCGCCAGGTCCCGCCAGAAGCGCTGCATCGGCTGGTCGTGGTGGTAGTTGGACGACCCGGCGTTCGCCATCATGTTCTGCGACACCTCGCGGCCCGTGCGCGCCAGATAGCCGGCCGAGCCCTTCAGGCTGATGCGGTCGTCGGTGGTGAAGCCGGTCTG
>DAIOID010000030.1:9546-22603 GCA_036744355.1 Brevundimonas sp. | reverse complement strand
GGGTTGTCGTACAGGGCCGTGCCGTCGGTCGGGCCCTTGCGCAGGTCCACGCCGTCGATCGAGCGGTAGTGGGGGACGAAGACGTCGTTGACGACGATGTCGTTCGAGCCCGTCCCGGCCATGCCGCTGAAGCGCCAGGTGTCTTTCACGCTGACTTCGGAGACCGGCATGATGAAGCTGCGCGGCGTCTTCTCGGGCGTCATGCCCGAAACCATGACCCAGTCGGCGTGCATGACGCCTGAGCCCCAGGGGGCGCTGCCGGAGATTCGCCAGCCGCCGTCGACAGGCTCGGCCTTCATCGTCGGCGCGGTCGCCGCCGGCAGCAGCACGAAGCCGCGCGCGCCGAACAGTTCATCCTGCGCCTGCGGGGTCAGCTTGGCGGCGTAGAGGTTGTGGCCGATGTAGAAGGCCGCGATCCAGGCCGACGAGATGCAGCCCTGGGCCAGGGTGTCGACGACCTCGAACATGGTCTTCAGGTCGGACTCGGCGCCGCCCCAGCGCCTGGGGACCAGCATCTGGATGATGCCCGCGTCGATCAGGTCGTTGATGGTGTCGTCGTGCGGGCGACGCAGGGTCTCGGTCTCCGCAGCGCGGGCCTTGAGGACGGGCAGCAGATCCTGCGCCCGGCCGATCAGTTCGGCTGAAGTCGTCATGGGTAAGCTCGGAATGGGAACGTTCGGGCAAAGAAGAGGCCGACGCTTCTCGGCGTCGGCCTCCGGGTCGTCAGAAGGTGAAGCTGAGGTCGACCCCGACTTCACGCGGCGGCTGATAGACCCGCGCGGCGAGCAGGGGGCCCACGCCGAAGGTGTTGTTGATCACCACCTCGTCCGTCAGGTTCTTGCCCCACAGGCTGACGCGCCAGCGACCGTCCGGCAGTTCCAGCGACACGCTGCCGTCCACGATGGTGTTGGCCTTGCGCATGGCGAAGTCCGACGTGGCGTTCAGGGCGTTGAAGCTGGTGTACATGTCGCTCATGTGGCGCACGCTGGCCTGAGCCGTCACCAGACCGAAGTCGTAGGACTCCTTGTAGTTGAGGGTGAGGCTGTTGCTCCACTCCGGCGCATAGGTCATCGGCAGGTTGGTGCGGTCGATCACGCCCTTGCCGTCGCCCAGATCGGCCATGAACTCGTCGAAGCCGGCATCCAGGTAGCCGACCGACGCCGTGACGGTGAAGGCGTTGGTGATGACCGCCGTGGCCTCGGCCTCGAAGCCCGAGATCTTGGCGCTGCCGACGTTGGCGACCAGGGTCTGGTTGATGTTGGTGCCCGGGATCACCTGCTGAACGCTTTGCTGCATGTCCTTGTAGTTGCTGGTGAAGACAGCAGCGTTCAGGCGCAGGCGGCGGTCGAACAGGTCGCTCTTGATGCCGGCCTCATAGGAGTCGACCGTTTCGGAGTCATAGGGACCGACAGCCGTGAAGGTGCCGGCGCGGCCGTTGAAACCGCCCGCACGGAAGCCGCGCGAGTACTGGGCGTAGGTCAGCAGGGTGTCCGACCACTTGTAGCTGATCGCCACCTTGGGCGAGAAGTCGTCGAAGCTGGCGTCGAACGTTTTCGCGATCGCCGAGAAAAGCGGCTGGGTGGTGAAGGTCTTCTCTTCCTTGCTGTAACGGCCGCCGGCCGTCAGCGTCAGGCCTGGCAGGACCTCGTAGTCCGCCTGACCGAACATCGCCCAGGAGTCGGCCTTCTGGCTGGTGTAGATGGTCGAACCGGCCGTCGGGCCGCCGAACACCAGGCCGAACTGACCCGTGGCGATGTCGTATTCCTGGGTCATGTAGTAGGCGCCGACGACATAGGTCAACGGGCCGTCGCTGTTCGAGGCCAGGCGGAACTCCTGGCTGAACTGGTCGTGGGTTTCGTCGCGGTGGACGGTCATGAACGGGATCGGCGTGGCGTCGAAGTCGCTCTGCACGTCCGTCTGGGTGTTGCGGTAGCCGGTGATGGAGGTCAGCGTGACCGGGCCCAGGTCCCAGTTGGCGTTCAGCGCTAGGCCATAGGCTTCCAGGTTCGAGAAAACGTCGTCGCCGATGTGGGTCAGGAAGGGATCGCCGTCCGCGTCAGCAGGCTCGCCGAAGCCGGGCAGGACCATGCCGGGCAGGCTGGCGTTCTCGACGCCCGGGCCGGTGCCCTTGTCCTTGGTGTAGTCGACGATCAGGGTGGCGTCGAAGGTCGCCGTCGGCGTCCACAGCAGGGCGCCGCGCATCGACGTCACGTCCTGGGCCCCCATGTCGCGGCCGTCGAAATTCTTGGTGTAGCCGTCGTAGGTCTTGGTCAGGAACGAGAACTTGCCGGCCAACTGGTCCTCGATCAGGGCGCCTTCGACGCCGGCGCGCAGTTCCTGGCGGCCGTTCGAGCCGAAGGTGGCTTGGGCGCGAGCGCCGAAATCGAACGAGGGGCGACGCGACTGGACGCTGACCACGCCGCCGATGGTGTTGCGGCCGTACAGGGTGCCCTGCGGACCGCGCAGAATGGTCACCCCGCCGATGTCGAAGAAGTCCTGAACCGCGCCGACGTTGCGCGACAGGTAGACGCCGTCCAGCTCGACGCCGACCGAGGGTTCAAAGCTGGATTCGACGTCGGCGAAGCCGAGGCCGCGAATGAAGAAGGCGCTGGCGAAAGGATAGGCGCCGACCGGGGCCAGGACCACGTTCGGGATCTTGCCGTCCAGGCTGGTCAGGCTCTCGATCTTGCCGTCGGCCAGGGCCTCTGCGCCGAAGGCGCTGACGGCCAGCGGCACGTCCTGAAGCTTCTGCTCACGGCGCTGGGCGGTGACGACCACGTCGCCGATGGTGGCGGTCTCGACCTGGGCCGACTGGGCGTCTACGACGACTTCCTGAGCGACTGCGGGGGTGGCGCAGGCGGCGGCCAGCGCGACGCCGCACTTCAGCCAGTATGACAATTTCATCCTATCCCTCTCCTATGGCTCTCGTTCTAAATGCGAGATGAGGAGATTGACGCAGCAGTTTCGTTAGTTGTCAAACTATCTGACAATATATGGCAACTAATTTGACGAATTAGGGGCTACGCCTGACCGGAGGAAATGGCGTGCCTGGTCGGGGCGCGAGGCCGCCGACGGCTTCGGGCAACGCCGCCACCAGCCCGACGCCCAAATGAAAACGGCCCCGAAGATCGCTCTTCGGGGCCGTTTCCGTATTACGGAGTGCAGGAGATCAGTCGTTCTTGCCGAACACCGATTCGGCGGTCGGCTCGGCGCCGGGGCGCACGCGCTCTTCCGGCACGAACTCGGGCTCTTCCGGCTCGGCCTCGATAGCCTGCAGCACGCCGCCGCCCGACTTGGCGTCGTCTTTGGCCTTCTTGTCGGCGGCCTTCTTGACGATCTCGTCCAGCTGCAACTGGCCGACCAGGCCCAGGGTCACCGGATCGACCGGCTTGATGTTGGCCGAGTTCCAGTGGGTGCGGTTGCGCACGGTCTCGATGGTGGACTTGGTCGTGCCCAGCAGCTTGGCGATCTGGGCGTCGGTCACTTCCGGGTGGTTGCGCACGAACCAGGCGATGGCGTCCGGACGGTCCTGACGGCGCGACACGGGGGTGTATTTCGGGCCGGACTTGGTCGGCTTCAGCAGCTCGGCGTGGCGGCTGACCACGGCCTTCATGCGGTAGTCGGGGTTGGCCTGGGCCTTCTCCAGTTCTTCGCGCGTCAGCTGGCCGTTGACGATGGGGTCGGCGCCGCGGATGTCGCGGGCCACGTCGCCGTCAGCGATGCCGCGCACTTCCAGCGGGTGCAGGCCGCAGAAGTCAGCGATCTGTTCGAAAGAGAGCGAGGTGTTGTCCACCAGCCAGACCGCGGTGGCCTTGGGCATCAGGATGTCGGTCATGGGGCGTGCGTCCCGGCTTTGCGGCTCGAAAATCGAGCGTTTGAATCGACGGCGCCCGACCTTTCGGCCGGGCGCTGAGAGCTTCTGTATAGGCCCATTCGCGACAAAAAGAAACGTTGTCCGAATGCATCGTACAGCCAAGGTTCATCGGGAATGTTGAACAGTCTGGCTTGTGGTGCGTTGTGCGCCAAAGGATCAGGAAGGACAGCTCCATGAGACAGTTCGCGATTATCGCCGCCGGCGCAGTCATGGCCTTCGGCGGGGCCGTCATCGTGCCGTCGGGTTCGGCCGAGGCGCAGGCTCAGGCGCGCGGCGCTCCGCGTGGAAGCTACGCGCAGACCTGCACCGGCGCCTACGTCAATCAGGGCCGCCTTTACGCTGACTGTCGCGACATGCGCGGCCAGATGCGCGAGACCTCGATCGAACTGGCGCGCTGCTCCAGCAGCGACATCGTTAATGATAACGGTCGTCTGATTTGCGAGGGCCATCGCGGTGACTATGAAGACGGCGGTCGTCCCGGCGGCGGCAATCGTCCGGGCTGGCCCGGCGGCCCGGGCGGCGGCAATGGCGGCGGCTGGGGCAATACCTCGATCACCGTCTATCGCGACGCCAACTACCGCGGTCAGTCGATGACCTTCCGTCAGGAAGTCCCGAACCTGCGCAACAGCGGCATGAACGACGCCATCAGCTCGATGCGTCTGGGGCGCGGCGCCTGGGAAGTCTGCGAAGACGCCAACTATCGCGGCCGTTGCCAGATCGTCGACGGCGATGTGAGCAACCTGGGCCGCACGGGCTGGAACGACCGCATCTCTTCGCTTCGCCCCGCCCGTCGCGGCAACTGGTAAGAGACTGAAACGGGAGGCTTCGGCCTCCCGTTTTTCTTTGGCGCTTAGAGCGTCAGCACGATCTTGCCGACGTGATCGCCGGCTTCCAGCCGCTGATGGGCGGCGGTGGCCTGTTCCAGCGGGAAAGTCGCCTGAACCTTGGCCTGCACCTGGCCGGAGGCGACCCACGGCCAGACCATCTGTTCGACGGCGACGGCCAGGCGGGCCTTTTCGTCGGCGGGGCGGCTGCGCAGGGTCGAACCGGTCAGGACGACGCGTTTCAGCATGAGCCGCATCAGGTCGATCTGGGCCAGGCCGCCGGTCAGGGTGGCGATGACCACCCAGCGTCCGCCGGGTTTGAGCGCATTCAGGTTCAGCTCGGCGTAGGCGGCCCCCACCATGTCCAGCACCACGTCGGCGCCGCCCTCGGCCTTGATGGCCGTCAGCAGGTCGCCGTCCGTGGCGTCCAGGCTGACGTCGGCGCCCAGGGCCAGGGCGGCCTCGGCCTTGGCCGCGCCGCGCGATGTGGCGATGACGCGGGCGCCCGCCGCCTTTGCCATCTGGATGGCCATCACGCCGATGCCGCTGGTCGCGCCGTGGATCAGCAGGGTCTCGCCGGCTTTCAAGCCGCCGCCCTCGAAGACATTGGTGAAAACGGTGAAAACGGTCTCGGGCAGGGCGGCGGCCTGTACGAAATCGAGACCTTCGGGGACGGGCAGGGCGTGGCGGGCGTCGACCACGGCGTAGTCTGCATAGCCCCCCCCGCCCAGCAGGGCGCAGACGCGGTCGCCGACCGCCCAGCGCGTCACGCCGTCGCCCAGGGCGTCCACTTCGCCGGCGATCTCCAGGCCCAGAATGTCCGAGGCGCCGGGCGGGGCAGGGTAGTGACCCAGCCGTTGAACGATATCGGGCCGGTTGACCCCGGCGGCGCGCACGCGGACGCGGATTTCACCCGGCGCGGGCGTCGGCGAGGGCCGTTCCGCCAGCCGCAGGGCCTCGGCGGGACCCTTGCCGCCCCCGATCTCGATGACCCGCATGATGCCTCCGGCGCTTGCAATCCTTGTCATTGGGGCGTTTTCATAGGCGTTCGTGCGGTCGCTGACCACGGAGGCGATGATGTCGTTCGAAGATCTGGAGCCCCGGCCTCAAGCCGGAGAGGCGCTGAAGGCGCTGGGACGCGAGGACCTGGACCTCTACGCCGTGGACGAACTGCACGAACGGATCGCTGCCCTGGAGGCCGAGATCGCGCGCTCCAAAGCCGCCATCGACGGCAAGTCCTCCAAGCGCAGCGCCGCCGACGCCCTGTTCAATTTCCGCTGACCAGCCCCTCCCGCCTTCTCGTAATCCGTGGCATGACGATTGCAGTTCCGGTCCGTGCGGCGTCGTTCTGACCCGCGAGTTTTGACGGACGCGCGTGACATTTCATGGGTAGAACCGAGTTGACTGCCATCGACGCTGACATGGTCGGATTGCGTTCGCGCAGCGCTGAGGTGCTGGATTTCGCACGCTCGGAGCTGTTCGATCGAACCTTCCGCGAGGGCATGGAGCTGGTCGAGGAGACGGCGGCCTATCTGGACGGCGACGGCCGTCAGGATTCGCGCCTGCTGTCGCGCGCCGCCGCCCTGGCCTATGCGGGCGAGAGCATGAAGCTGACCACGCGCCTGATGCAGATCGCCTCTTGGCTGCTGGTGCAGCGCGCCGTGCGCGAAGAGGACATGAGCGCCGCCACCGCCTGCGAGCCGCGCTATCGTCTGGCCGACCGCAAGGTGGAGAGCGAACCCAGCCACCGCGAACTGCCCATCGCCCTGATCGAATACGCCGTCCGCGCCGAGAAACTGTACGACCGGGTCCTGCACCTGGATCAGCGCATGTATCTGGGCGGCGACGATGAGCAGCCGGTCAATCCGGTGCAGAGCCAGCTGGATCGCCTGCAGGCGGCCTTCGGGGGCTAGGCCCCCTCCGAATCCCGAAATCGGATCTTACGGCCCGACGTCGTTGGCGTCGCTGGGGCCGTCGGCGATGACGCGCGGCAGGTTGACGGCGATGCCGAGCGCCTGGGCCAGTTTTTCATCCCGACGATAGACGTCCTCGCGGAAGGCCACGCGGCCCTGACCGTCGACGAAGGCGGTCCAGTAGAGCAGGCGCACGGCGATCTCGCGCCCGGTGGTGACGCGGGTGGTCTCGCGGCTGTCCTGGGCGGCGTCGAACTGGGCCAGCTTGGTCGGATCGGGCTGCAGCAGCAGGCGGGCGAACTCGACCGCGTTCTGCACCCGGACGCAGCCGTGGCTGCGCTGACGCACCGACAGGTTGAAGGCGCCCTTGGCCGGGGTGTCGTGCAGGAAGATGGCGTAGCTGTCGCGCAGCTCGAACTTCACATAGCCCAGCGACGACTGCGGGCCGGCGCGCTGCACCACCCAGCCGTCCTTGTTGATGTACATGTCGTGGGCGGCCAGATAGGCGGGGCCCTTGGGCAGGATCTCGCGGCGGGCGATGCCCATGGGCACGGTCCAGGGCGGATTGGCCACGACCGAGGCGAAGGGTTTTTCCAGGCTGGGCGTCTGGTTCTCGGCCGAGCCGACCACGACGCGGTTGGAGTGAACCGGCTTGCCGTCCTTCCAGTAGACCATGATGGCGGCGGCGGTGTTGACCTCGATCCGCTCGGAATTCAGCTCGCGCTTCAGCCAGCGGCGGCGTTCCAGGTTGAGCGCGATCTGGCGGGCGCGGTCCTCGGCCGAGGCGCCGAGCGAGCGCTGGGTGCCGGGGCCGATGCGGCCGTCAGCGCCGAGGCCGTGGCGGGTCTGGAAGCTGCGGACCGCTTGCTGGAGTTCCGCGCCATAGGCCAGGTTGCCCTTCAGGCGTTCGCCGGCGGCGGCGCTGAGGTCGCCCTCGGCCACCAGGCGGGCCACCAGGGCCGGGATTCGGCTGTCGCTGGCGCCCGGCTCGATGGTCGGACCGGAACGGAAGGGGGGCCAGCCGCCGGCGCGGGTGATGCGGCGATAGCGGGCGTAGCCGGCCGACAGGTTGGTGTAGCCGATGTCGGTTGGGGCCAGGCCGTCGAACCACTGGCTCAGGCGATTGGCGCTGATCGCCTGGGTCAGGCCGGCGGGGATGTCGACGCTGTTCTTCTGCATCTCCCACAGGTCTTCGACCGTCTCGGGGGCGACGCGGCCCTGGGCCAGAACGCGGGCGTAGGTCACGGCGGCGGCTGTGGTGCGGATCTCGGCCGAGGCGGGATCGGCGGCCAGGCCGACGAAGTCGAAGAAGTCGCCGGCGGGCAGGGCGTGGCGCTCGGCGCCGGCGGCCACTTCCTGCAGCACACGCAGGCGGTCGGCGGTCCAGATCGGCTTGCCGCCGGTCAGCTGATAGACGGCGCGTACGTCGGCCTGCTGTTCCGCGGGCAGGCGGGAAGCCTGGGCCTCGAAGCCCGCGATGAAGGCCTGAGGGTCGATCGGCCGGTTTTGCGCGAAAGCGGCCGAGGCCGCGCCAAGGGTCAGGGTCGTCGTAGCGACGCCAAGGCCCAGTTCCCGTCGGTTCATATGCAAACGCTCTTAAAGGCCGGTCCGGCGCCAGACCCGTCGCCTGCGCCCCGAAGGATCGAACGCCCTCATGTTATCGACGTTCCGGGCAAACAAAAAGCGCCGGCCCATCGGACCGGCGCTTCTGTGGCGACTTTGTCGCAGCCCCGAAGAAGGGGCTGTGCGGCTTATTTCTTGATGAAGCCGCCGAACTTGTTGTTGAAGCGCGAAACGCGGCCGCCGCGGTCCAGCATCTGGGCGTTGCCGCCGGTCCAGGCCGGGTGGGTCGTCGGGTCGATGTCGAGGGCCAGCGTCGCGCCTTCCTTGCCGTAGGTCGAACGGGTCTGGAAGCTGCTGCCGTCCGGGCGAACAACCGTAATGAAGTGGTAGTCGGGGTGCGTGTCCGCTTTCATCGATCTGATCCGTCTCTGCGCTTCGACGATGCCGACCGTCAGTGCGCGTAAATAGAGAAACCCGCCGAGGCTAAACGGCGGGAATGAGCGGCGGCGTTTACACCGGGGGGCGTTCCGGGGCAAGAGCGCGGTCATGACCCAAGTTTCCTCGCCTTCCGCTTCTCAAGAGACCCGGGGCCGTCCCGGCGCCGGCGCCCTGCTGGTCGAGCAGATGGACGAGGCGGGCGGCAAGCGCGCCAAGACCCGCAACATCAGGCCCCTGGGGCGTTTGCTGCCCTTCATGATGCGGCACCGGCTGAACGCGGGAATCGCGGGCCTGTGGCTGGTCATGTCCACGGCGGCGTCGCTGGGGCTGACGGCGACGGCGCGCGGCGCCATCGACAACGGCTTCGACAACGGCGGCCGCGACATCAACACCTGGTTCCTGATTCTGGGCGCCAACGCCCTGATTCTGGGGCTGGCGACGGCCCTGCGCTATTTCTACGTCACCAAGACGGGCGAGCGGATCATCGCCGACCTTCGCACGGCCCTGTTCAAGCGCATCCTGACGCTGGACCCGGTCTTCTTCGCCCATATGCGGACCGGCGAGGTGCTGTCGCGCCTGACGACCGATATCCAACTGGTCGACACCCTGCTGACCACCTCGGTCAGCTACGCCCTGCGCAACTTCTTCACCCTGATCGGCGGGGTGATCCTGCTCTTCTTCGTCAGCCCCAAGCTGACCGGCCTCGTGCTGCTGATCGTGCCGGTGCTGATCGTGCCCCTGTTCATCTTCGGGCGTCAGGTGCGCAAGCTTACGGTCAAGTCTCAGGACACCTTTGCGGGCGCCGTCGGCTTCGCCGGCGAGAGCGTGGACGCCATCGAGACGGTTCAGGCCTTTGGCCGTGAAAAGAGCGCCATCGCCCGCTTCGGCGCGGCGGTGGAGGAGGCCTTCGGCGTCTCCCTGATCCGCATGCGCGCGCGCGCCGTCATGACCGCCATGATCATCGTCGTCATGTTTGGCGGCGTGACCCTGGTGCTGTGGCTGGGGGCGCAGGACGTGATCGCCGGGAACATGACGCCGGGCGCTCTGCTCCAATTCGTTCTGCTGTCGGTCTTCTCGGCCGCCGCGGTCGGCGCGCTCGGCGAAAGCTGGGGCGACGTGCAGAAGGCCGCCGGGGCCATGGAGCGGATCGACGAATTGATGCGGGCCGTGCCCGCCATCGCCCCGCCTGCGAACCCCGTGGCCCTGCCGCAGCCGCCGCTGGGCGAGGTGTCGATGTCGGCGGTGGACTTCGCCTATCCGGGCCGTCCCGACCTGCCGGCGCTGAAGGGCTTCAGCCTGACCGTGCGCCCGGGCGAGACCGTCGCCCTGGTCGGGCCGTCGGGGGCGGGCAAGTCCACCGTCTTCCGCCTGCTGCTGCGCTTCTATGATCCGCAATCGGGTCTGGTCTCGGTGGACGGCGTCGATGTGCGCGCCGCCGATCCGATCGAGGTGCGCGAACGCTTCGCCTGGGTGTCGCAGGAGGCGCCCCTGTTCTCGGGCTCGGCGCTGGAGAACATCCGCTTTGGCCGCGAAGACGCGACCCTGGCCGAAGCCCGCGCCGTGGCCGACGAGGCCCAGGCCTTGGGCTTCATCGAGGCCCTGCCGCAGAGCTTCGATACGCCGCTGGGCGAGCGCGGCAAGAGCCTGTCGGGCGGTCAACGCCAGCGTCTGGCCATCGCCCGGGCCCTGGTCCGCGAAGCCCCCATCCTCTTGCTGGATGAGGCCACCAGCGCCCTGGACGCCGAGAACGAGCGTCTGGTCCAGGCGGCGCTGGATCAGGCCATGGAGGCGCGCACCACCCTGGTCATCGCTCACCGTCTGGCGACGGTTCTGCGCGCCGACCGCATCGTCGTCATGGACGGCGGCCAGGTGGTCGAGGAAGGCACCCACGCCGAACTGACGGCGCGCGGCGGACTCTATGCACGTCTGGCGCAGCTACAGTTCCAGGGGACCTGATCTTCCCGTCATCCCGGCCGAAGCGAAGCGGAGAGCCGGGACCGTCCAAGCCTCGACGGTGGTGTTTCTTGCGGTCCCGGATAGCGGCTGCGCCGCTTCCGGGATGACGGGAGGTCAGCGCGCCGCCACCGCCGCACCCGGAAAATCGCTGAAAACGGCGTCGACGCCGAGGGCGTAGAAGGCCTTCAGATAGCCGCTCAGGTCCCCGTGATCGGCGGGGATGTCGCCGTGGCGGCGCTCCATCGGCAGGAAGGCGTTCTCGGCGCGGAAGGTCCAGACCACGACCTTCAGCCCCGCCGCATGGGCGTCCGTGACCAGGGCTGTGGCGGGCCGGCTGCGGGCCATGTCGTCGCGCGGCAGGATCATCCCGGTCTCGACGCCGATCGCATCGGCGTATGAGGCGACGGCGCGCAGGCCTGCGGGCGTGCTCATGGCGGCGTAGGTCAGGTCGGGGCGATCAGCGGGGCCGCCCGTCACGCTCATCAGTTGCAGCAAGGGGGCGTCGATGCGGGCCTTCAGCCGTTGCAGCGCGCCGACTTCGAAACACTGGATCAGGACGGTGGCCTCGGCGCCGGTCAGGCCGTGGCGCTCCAACGCCGCAACGAAGGCGTCCTCCATCGGCAGGCCGATGCCGGCGAAATAGGACGGGTGCTTCAACTCCGGCGCGACGCCGATGATGCGGCCGGAGCGGACGCTTTCCTCGCGGGCGAGGGCGACGACCTCGTCAAAGGTCAGGATGGGCTCCCGGTTGTCCCAGTCGGTGTTGCCGGGCCGGAGTAAAGGCAGGCGCTCGCGGGCGCGCAGGGTCTTCAGCTCGGCCAGGGTGAAGTCTTCGGTGAACCAGCCGGTGACCTCATGGCCGTCAATGACCTTGGTCGTGCGGCGGGCGGCGAACTCTGGCCGGTCGGCCACGTCGGTGGTGCCGCCGATTTCGTTCTCATGGCGGACGATGAACTGGCCGTCGCGGGTCATCACCAGATCAGGCTCGATGACATCCGCGCCCTGCTCGACCGCCAGCCGATAGGCCGAGGCCGTATGCTCGGGCCGTTCGCCGGATGCGCCGCGATGGGCGATGACCTGTGGCAGAGACGCAGACATGGCCGGGGTTCCGCTGAGGAAAAGGGCGACGCTCAGGATGAAGCGGATCATGCCTTGAGGGTAGGGGGCGAGCGTGACGGCCGCGTGATCGCCCTGCGTGGCTCCAGATTTGACGAAGGCGGCGAGGCCTTCGCCGCGCCGCCTTCGCTCAGTGTCCCTGGAGCAGGATCAACTCGCGATCTCTTGCGGATCGATCTTGTAGACGGTCGAGCAGTACTCGCAGGTCGCGTGGATCATGCCGTCGTCCTCGACCATGTCGGCGCGGTCTTCCGGCGGGAAGGACTGCATCACCGTGACCAGCCGCTCTTTCGAGCAGCGGCAGACGGCGGCCAGGGGCTGGGCCCCTTCCAGCCGCACGCCGTCCTCGTGGAACAAACGGTACAGCAGGGTCTCGGCGCTGATGGTCGGGTCGATCAGTTCGTCGTCGCCCAGGGTCTGGAACAGGGCGCGGGTGCGGTCCCACACCTCCTCGGTCGAACCGCGGGCGCTGTCGCCGGCGATGACCTGAATCATCGCCCCGCCGGCGCGCCAGCCGGTTCCGGCCTCGGTCGTGACCTGACCCACGGCCAGGCGCACCTTGGTCGGCACCTGTTCCGACTGGGTGAAGTAGTGCTCGGCGCACAGCGACAGGCTCTCGCCCTCGATCGGCGTGATGCCCTGTGTGCGCTCGAAGTCCTCGCCCCGGTCAATGGTCATGATGAAGACGCCTTGACCCAGCAGGGTCTGAGCGCCGGGGCGGGTGAAGCCTTCGGACGCCGCGGCGACTTCTTCGGGATCAAAACGGCAGAAGCCGCGCAGCGTGCCCGCCGTGTCATAGTCGGCCACAACGTAGCGCACCGGTCCGTCGCCCTGGGCCTGGACGATCAGGCGGCCTTCGAACTTCAGCGCCGAGCCGACGATGGCGGCCAGGACGCAGGCCTCGCCCAGCAGGGCGGCGACGGGTTCGGGGTAGTCGTGGGCCGACAGGATCTTGTCCATCACCTCGCCCAGCCGCACCAGGCGGCCGCGCACCGGCCAGCCCTCGATCTGGAAGGCGGCGGCGAAGTCGTCGGTCGGAGCGTTGACGGGCTGTGCGGCGGGCGCGTGATCGGTCACGGCGAAGATCCTGAAAAAGGCGAAACTGTCTGGAAGCGGCGCAACATAGGGAGGCGACCCGCGCTTGGTAAGAGGGAGGGCGTGATCGGTCGTCGCAGCTTGCAGCTTGGCCGTTTACGGCGGAACTTCTTGCGGCGCGGTTCGCTCCTGTCCGACGACAGTGTTTCGACAAGAAGAGGTTGGTTGCCCATGGTTCGACAGTTCAACGCCGTGGACGAGGTCCGCAAACATCCTGGCGTCACCGCCGGCGTGGTCGCCGTCCTGGCGGGGGTGGGCATCGCCGCCCTGCTGCTGAA
>DAIOID010000030.1:4172-9446 GCA_036744355.1 Brevundimonas sp. | reverse complement strand
TTCGGCAAATTGTGACGTTTTTGGAAAATTCATGCGGAAAGGGGTGCTTCGGCGCCCCTTTTTATTGCTGCAAGTGCGAAGGTGGGCTAGGGGCGGGGCATGACTTCGCCCGTCTTCATCTTCGACTTCGACTCCACCCTGGTGCGCATCGAGACGCTCGAAGCGCTCGCTGACATCGCCCTGTCCGACGCGCCCGATGCGGCGACGAAAAAGGCCGAGATCGCGGCCCTGACCGACCAGGCCATGACGGGGCAGGTGGACTTCGGCACGGCCCTGCGCCGCCGTCTGGACCTGTTGGCCCTGCGCCGCGGTCACGTCGAGACCCTGACGGATCGCATTCTGGACGAGGCCAGCGCCTCGATCCGCCGCAACGTGGACTTCTTCGAGCGCCACGCCGAGCGGGTCTATATCCTGTCGGGCGGCTTCCGCGAGGTCATCGCGCCCCTGGCCGCGCGGCTGGGCGTCGCGCCCGATCATGTCCTGGCCAATGACCTGATCTATGACGACGAAGGCCGGGTCACGGGCGTGGACGACGCCAACCCCCTGTCGCGCGACAACGGCAAGCCCGAGGTCATCAAGGCGCTGAACCTGACCGGCCCCGTGGTCATGGTCGGCGACGGCTGGACCGACGCCGAGGTCAAGCTGGCCGGCGCGGCCGACCGCTTCTACGCCTTCACCGAGGTGGTTAGCCGCCAGAAGGTGATCGAGGTCGCCGACGCGACCGCCGCCTCCTTGGACGAGGTCCTGTTCGCCGAGGGCGTGGCCGGGCGCTGGTCTTATCCGCGCAACCGCATCAAGATGCTGCTGCTGGAGAACATCCACCCCGCCGCCGTGGAGCGGCTGGAGGAGGCGGGCTACACGGTCGAAACCCTGAAGGGCGCGCTGGACGAGGACGACCTGATCGAGGCGATCAAGGGCGTGCATGTTCTGGGCATCCGCTCCAAGACCAATGTCAGCGCGCGCGTGCTGGAGCACGCCGACCGTCTGCTGGCCGTCGCCGCCTTCTGCATCGGCACCAACCAGATCGATCTGGAGGCCGCCGCCGAACATGGCGTGGCCGTGTTTAATGCCCCCTATTCCAACACCCGCTCGGTGGTCGAACTGGCCATCGGCCTGACCATCGTTCTGATGCGCGACGTGGCGGACAAGTCGGCGGCCATGCATCGCGGGGAGTGGAACAAATCCGCCACCGGCTCGCGCGAGCTGCGCGGCAAGACCCTGGGCATCGTCGGTTACGGCGCCATCGGCTCGCAGCTGTCGGTTCTGGCCGAGGGGCTGGGGATGCGGGTCATCTTCCATGACCTGTCCGAGCGCCTGGCGCTGGGCAACGCCCGGCGGATGCGGTCGCTGGACGCTCTGCTGGCCGAGGCCGACGTGGTCAGCCTGCATGTCGACGGGCGCAAGGACAATGCCGATGTCATCGGCGCGGCCCAGTTCGCCAAGATGAAGCCGGGCGTCCTGTTCCTGAACCTGTCGCGCGGTCACGTCGTCGATGTCGACGCCCTGGCCGAGGCGGTGAAGTCGGGCCGCATCGCCGGCGCGGCGGTCGATGTCTTCCCCGAGGAGCCGCGCACCAACGCCGATCCCTTCGACAGCCCTCTGCGCGGGTTGAAGAACGTCATCCTGACCCCGCACATTGGCGGCTCGACCGAAGAGGCGCAGGAAGCCATCGCCGAGTTCGCGGCCGAGCGTCTGCTGGGCTATCTGAACCGGGGCGACACCACCTTCTGCGTCAACCTGCCGAACGTGCAGCTGGCCGAGGTGTCGCGCGCCCACCGCCTGCTGCACATCCACAGGAACCAGCCGGGCGTTCTGGCCGAGCTGAACCGGGCCCTGTCGGCGGCGGGCCTCAACATCCTGGGTCAGCACTTGAAGACGGACGAGCGCACCGGTTATGTCATCACGGACGTGGACCGCGACTATGATCCCGAGGTGCTCAAGGCCCTTCGTGACCTGCCGGGCACAGTCCGCTTCCGAATGCTTCACTGAACAACGTTCACATTCCCTAGGGGCATCTTGCGCTTGCTGCGAAGCGGCGCATCCTCCGGATAACGACCGCGCACTGACGGTCGAGGGAGGAACATCGATGTCTCGTCTTCTTCGCGGAGCGGCCCTGGCCGCCCTGACTCTGGCGGCTGTCTCGACGGCCAGCGCCGCCGGGGCCCAGAGCTACAACCGGCTGGTCGTCTTCGGCGACAGCCTGTCCGACAACGGCAACCTCTACGCCGTCACCGGCGGGGCGACGCCGACCTCGCCGCCCTATTATCAGGGACGATTCTCCAACGGGCCGGTGTTCACCGAACTGCTGGGCTTCAACGCCGGGCGTTACGCCGCCGGCGCGCCGGTGACGGGCAGCATCAACCTGGCCTTCGGCGGCGCGCGCACCGACAGCGCGGCTTCGCCGCCCGGCATGCGCAACCAGCTGCTGGCCTATACGGGCGCGGGCGGCAAGTTCGGCGCGGGCGATCTGGTCAGCATCCTCGGGGGCGCCAATAATATCTTCCAGGCCATCCCGGGGGCGGGCGCTTCGGCCAACCCGCAGGGCGCCATCGCCCCCGTGGCCCAGGGTGCGGCGGCGGACATCAACTTCATCGTCAACAGCGTGGCCACCGCCGGGGCGGGGACGATTCTGGTGACCAACCTGCCGCGTCTGGGCACGACGCCGCAGTTCAATCAGGGGCCGGGCCTGCCGGCCAAGCCGCTGGCCGACTACGCCGGCACGACCTTCAACACGGCCCTGCAGACGGGGCTGATGACGACGGCGGCTGGCAAGCCGAACACCAACATCATCCTGATGGACCTTTACAAGATCAGCGACACCCTGACGGCCAGCCCGGATCGCTTCGGCCTGACCAACGCCAAGGACGCCTGCTTCAATGGGGCGACCGTTTGCGCCAGCCCCGACAGCTATCTCTACTGGGACGGCGTCCACCCGACGGCGGCGGGGCACCGGTTGATCGCGCGGCTGGCCAACGACTACCTCTACTACGGCGATCTGGGCTCCCAGACCGCCGTGCTGGGCGAGACGGCCTGGCGTCATCGCGAGGACGCGCTGGATGGTTCGACCGCCAGTCTGTCGGGTCGCGACGCCTGGACGGCGGGGACCGCGATCTCGGTTTCGGCCCTCGCGGACCGGACCAAGACCGACGCGCGCGGCGCCATCGGCGAGGCGACATCGGACGGTTACGGTGTGCGGATCGCGCTGGAGTCGGGCACCGAAACGATGAGGTTCGGCCTCGCGGGCAGCTATCGCAACGCCGACGTGGACGCGGGCGCGCTGAACCTCGATCTCGACACCTTCGGACTGGATATCTACGGCGGCTGGCGCTCGGGCGACATCTTCGTCAACGCGGCGGCGGGCGTGGCTCAGGACGACTTCAACGATGTCAGCCGCCTGACCTCGCTGGCGCCCGTCGTTCACACAGGTTCAACGCGCGGCGTTTCGACTGGCGCGCGTCTGCAGGGCGGGATGTGGTTCGACATGGGCGGAATCGCCCTGTCGCCGCGCGCCGCCGTGGCCTGGATCAACAGCGACGTGGACGCTTTCACTGAACAGGGCGTCGCGGCCCAGTACGCCTATCAGGACCGTTCGGTTCAGGGCGCGACGGCCGAGATCGCCCTGCGGGCCGAGGGCGGGATCGACCGTTTCCACTTCTTCGCCGAGGGCGGCTATCGCGACAGCCTCAGCGATGACGCCGACGCCGTGCGCACCGGCATCGCCGGCAACCCGGCGCAGGTCCTGTCGCGTCACGTTGACAGCCCCTGGGGCGGTCAGTTCCTGGCCTCGGCGGGCATAGAGGGCACGGTGATGGAGCGGCTGAAGGTCTCGATCGGCTACAAGGGGCGTTTCGGCGATCAGGCCGACAGCCACATGGGCGGGGTGCAACTGACCCTGCCGCTGTAAGGAGAAAACAAACCGAAGAGGGGCCGCGCGGTCGAGGATCGCGCGGCCCCTTTTTCGTTCAGGTTCCATCGGTGCGACGCCGTGTCGCCCCTGCGGCGCCCCATTCAGGTCCCGGTGTAATGCCAGAAAAGGACAACCCCGGCCGTCGGCGAGCGTTTTTCCGCCATCCGCGCCCTGCGCGATCATGACGGCCCTCCCGCTTGAAAGAGCGCCAGGAGCTGTTGTTTCGTATGCGTTTTCTTCCCCCGGCCGCCCGGCCGTTCGTGCTTCATGTCGGTCACATCACCCTGCTGGCCGGCGCTGCTGTTCTGGCCATGGCCGCCGCGCCGCTGAACGGCGCCAATCCCGCCCCGGACAAGGTCGAGGATCTGTCGGCCCCCGCCGCTCCGCCGGTGACGGCGGTGGCCAAGCCCGCCGGTCCCCTGATGCGCAAGGTCGTGTTCGAAGCCCCGGTGAAGGGCTATCGGATCAACTCGGCCTTTGGTCTGCGCAAGCTGGCCATCGAGGCCAAGGCCCGCGCGCACAAGGGCGTCGACATCGCCGCGCCCAAGGGCACCAGCGTCTATACGACCACCGAGGGTCGCGTGATCCGCGCCGGCTTCCAGGCCGGCGGCTACGGCAACTTCATCGAGGTGAAGCACCCGAACGGCATGAGCAGCGTCTATGGCCACCTCAGCCGTATCGACGTGCATACGGGCCAGGAGGTCGCCTCGGGCGAGCGCATCGGCCTGGTCGGTTCGACCGGCTACTCGACCGGCCCGCACCTGCATTTCGAGGTGCGCCGCAACGGCGGTCAGGTGAACCCCACCAAGGTCGTCGGCCAGAGCTTCGACGTGAAGGCCAGCCCGCCGAAGTAGGCGGTTTCCGGATCATGACTGATCCGTAATGTAAAATGCCCTTTCCATCTGCCCCGTCGCACCGTTAGGCTTCATATCTGACGGTAGCGAGGGGTAGGGCATGGCTGCGGCGTTGACGCTGGACGGGATCAGCAAGAGGTACGGCGGCTTTCAGGCCGTGTCCGACCTGAGCTTCGAGGTCGAGAAGGGCACGATCTGCGGCTTCCTGGGCCCCAATGGCGCGGGCAAGACCTCGACCCTGCGCATGATCCTGGGCCTGCAGCCCGCCACCTCGGGCCGGATCGAGATCCTGGGCGCCGACGACGGGCGCAAGGTGCGCGACCGCATCGGCTTCCTTCCTGAAGAACGCGGCCTCTACAAGAAGATGACCCCGGTCGACGCCATCGCCTTCTTCGGTGGGCTGAAGGGCGTGCCCGCGTCCGAGGGCCGCAAGCGCGCCCGCGAGATGCTGACCCAGATGGGCCTGGGCGACGCGCAAAAGAAGAAGATGAAGGAGCTGTCCAAGGGGATGGC
>DAIOID010000030.1:0-4072 GCA_036744355.1 Brevundimonas sp. | reverse complement strand
TCGCCGCCGTTTCGGCCCTGCCGGGCGTGAGCGGCGTCGAGGTTCTGAGCGAACAGGACGGCGCGCGCACGCTGCGCGCCGGGCTGGTGCAGGGCGCGGGCGGGCAGGAGGCGCTGAAATCGGCCTTCCTGACCGGGCTGGACGTGCGGCGTTTCCAGATCAAGGAGCCGACCTTGCACGACGCCTTCATCGCCCTGACCGGCGACCACCCGGACGAGGATCAGAGCGTCGCCCGCGATGGCGTCAAGGTGGAGGCCGCACGATGAACCGCACCCTTCTGATCGCGCGCCGCGAGTTCATGGCCTACGCTAGGACGGTCGGTTTCTGGCTGTCGCTGCTGGCCTTGCCGCTGTTCGGCGTGCTGGGCGGCGCCATTCCCATCATTATGAGCCAGGCTGAACCGACGCGCACGGTCGCTCTGGTCGATGAAGCGCCCGCCGGCTCCGGTCTGGCCGCCGCCGTGCGTCAGTCGCTGGAGAACGAGCAGGTCAAGGGCGACATCAGCGCCCTGCGCATGGCCGCGATCCCCGAGGCCGGCGTGGCCGGCGGCGACCGGGTGCGCCAGGTCGCCGAAACAGAAGGCTACGAGGCCGGAATCGCGGCCCTGAAGCGCGAGGCCCCGCGCGCGGGCGCCGCCTTCGAGGCCCCGAAACGCAGCCTGGCCCTGGTCGCGCCGCCCGCCGACATCCTGGCCGCCGCGCCGGGCGAGGCGCGCGACGCCCTGGCGCGGCGCTATGTCAGCGATGACGCCCCCGAAGGCCAGAAGCTGAGCGCGGTCGTCTTCGTGACCGAGGCCGATGGTCAGCCCGGCGCCCGCGTATGGACCGCCCGCGCCACGGATGATGCGGTCGAGGATTCCATCCGCGACGCCCTCAAGGACGCCAATCGCCGTCAGATCTTCGCCGCCAGCGGCATCGATCCTGCGGTCGTGGCCCAGACGGATCGTTTCCGCCCTGATCTGTCGGTCTTCTCGCCCAAGGCGGCGTCGGGCGGCGAGGTCTCGTTCCGCGACAAGCTGCCGACGGTGGTCGGCCTGGTGGTCGGCTTCATCCTGTGGTCGCTGATCTTCACCGGCGCCTCCATCCTGCTGAACAGCGTCATGGAGGAGAAGTCGAACAAGATCCTTGAGGTCCTGCTGTCCTCGGCCTCGGCGACCGAGATCCTGACGGGCAAGGTGCTGGGCGTGGCCTTGCTGACCCTGACGGTGCTGGTGGCCTGGGGCGGGCTGGGCGGCATCGGTCTGGCCGTCGCCGCGCCGGACATGGCGCGCGACATCGGTTCGGTGCTGATGAGCAACGGTCTGTTGATCTACTTCCTGCTGTTCATGGTCGGCGGCTATCTGATGTACGCCGTGCTGTTCGCCGCCATCGGCGCCTTCTGCGAGACGCCGCGCGACGCCCAGACCCTGATGGGGCCGATCATGATGGTGCTGTTCGTGCCCTTGATCGTCATGCAGATGGCCATTCGCACGCCGGACGCGACGCTGATCAAGGTGATGAGCCTCATCCCGCCCTTCACGCCCTTCATCATGGCGGCGCGGGCCCCCAGCGGGCCTCCGTTGATCGAGATCATCGGCGCCCTGGTCGGCATGTTCCTGTTTGCGGCCGTGATGGTCTGGGTGGCGGGCCGGGCCTTCCGCGCCGGCGCCCTGTCGGACGTCAAGCTGAACTGGAAGAGCTTCCTCGGCGCGGTGCGCGGGGGCGCCTGAACGGGCAGGGTGACGGCGCGAAACCGAGCGCGCCGTCGTCCGTTCATCGTAACAGAGGTTCATTCACCGAGGCGGATCATAACAACGACGATGCTCAGGACGTTCGGGCAGCGGCGCCTGGCGATGTGGAGTCTGATCGCGGCCCTGTTGTTTCTGCCGCTGATCGCCATGCAGTTCACCCGGGAGGTGGCGTGGGACGCTGCGGACTTCGCCTTTGCGGCAGGCCTTCTGATCGGGGCAGGACTGCTCTTTGAACTTGCGGCCAGCCGGACCAGAAAGCTGGCCTGGCGGTTGGCGATCGGCGGCGCGCTGATCTTCGCGGTGCTGCTGATCTGGGCCGACGCTGCGGTCGGCGTCTTCTAGGCGTCTCAGGCGACCTGTCGGACAAAGAAAAGGCCCGCTCCGGTTTCCCGGGGCGGGCCTTGATCTTTCAGCCTGGAGCTGGGGCCGTATTAACGGCCGCCCGGCGTGCGGGGCTTCGGAGCCGGCAGCAGGCCTTCGCGCTGGGCGCGCTTGCGGGCCAGCTTGCGAGCGCGGCGAACGGCTTCAGCCTTTTGGCGAGCGCGCTTTTCCGAGGGCTTCTCGAAGTGCACGTGGCGCTTCATTTCACGGAAGCTGCCTTCGCGTTGCATCTTCTTCTTCAGGGCTTTCAGCGCCTGATCGACATTGTTGTCGCGGACGAAAATCTGAACCAGGGTTATCTCTCCTTTGGCCGCCCGCCGCGTCCTTTCCAAGGGAGACGGGCAGACAAAATAAAATCTCTCCCGAAAGTCAGGCCTTTCGGATGAAGGCGCGCTGATACACGACACAGGGGGGGCTGTCCAGATCGTCACAGGCAATCGTGATGGGTCGAAATGCCCGGAGGACCGGACTATTCTGAGGATATGACCCAGACCGCCGACGCCGCTCCCAAGACAGACTGGGCCTCCCGCATGGAGCAGGCCGTGCTGGACGCCGCTATAGAACGCGCGCCGGCGTTGGGCTGGAACAGCCGACTGGTCCGTGCGGCCTGCGAGGCGAACGGCCTGTCGCTCGGCGACGAGGAACTGCTGCTGCCGAACGGCGCGCGCGATCTCGCCGTCCTGCTGTCGCGCCGTCACGATTCGCGAGCGCTTGAGGCGCTGGAGGCTACGCCCGCCGCCTCGATGAAGATTCGCGAGCGAATCGCCGCCGCCGTCTCGGCGCGGATGGAGGCGGGGGCGCAGGACATTGAGGCGGCCAAGCGCTGCGCCGGCTTCCTCAGCCTGCCGATGAATATGGACCTGGGTTTCAAGCTGGCCTGGGAAAGCGCCGACCACCTGTGGCGCTGGGCCGGGGACACGGCGACGGACCAGAACCACTATTCCAAGCGCGCCATCCTGGGCGGCATCCTGATCCCCGCCCTGACCATGCGCTGGTTCGAAGGCCGCGAGGCGGCCGAAGCCTTCGTCGCCCGCCGCATCGAAAACGTCATGGCCTTCGAGAAGTGGAAGGCGGGCAAGGACTTCGAAGCGCCGATCAAGGCGGTGACGGATGCGCTCGGGCGGCTGCGTTACGGGGCGAAGGACGAGTAGTTCCCTCTCCCGATGGGAGAGGGCTTGAGCCTCGGAGAGCCGAAGGCGATCCGCCAGGCGAAAGGGTGAGGGGCGTCGACTTGCCGTTATTCCTCGCCGCTCGCACAGCTACGCCATGACATCCTCGCGAACTGACCGTGCGCGTACGTTGCGCCAGTATGCCGGGCGTGCGGAAGAACGCGTCTGGGCGGTTTTGCGCGGAGGAAGGATCGACGGCCACAAGTTCCGTCGCCAGCATCCTGTCGGCCCCTATTTTGCTGATTTCACCTGCGATCCACTTCGCCTGATCATCGAGATGACGGCGCCGTGCATCGGCTGGAAGAAGTCGCGGCGCGCGATCTTGAGCGGCAACAGGCGCTTGAGGAAATCGGCTGGACGGTGCTCCGCATAACCAATGATCAGGTTTACGAAGCGCCGGAAGCCTTGGTCGAAGCGGTGAAGCTGCACGCCCAGCGTCTTCACGGCTGATCATCGCCCCTCACCCTTTCGCGCAAGAACGATCGCTGACGCTCTCGTGCGCTCAAGCCCTCTCCCACCGGGAGAGGGGCTAGAGAGAACCCAGCACCCGGTTCACGTGCGCCATCTTGCGACCGGCGCGGGCCTCGTGCTTGCCGTAGAGGTGCAGGCGGGCGTTCGGTTCGGCGGCGAGTGCGCGCCACTGATCGATCTCGTCGCCCAGCAGATTGGTCATCTCGATGCGGGCGCGGGCCTCAGTGGGGCCCAGCGGCCAGCCGACGATGGCGCGAACGTGCTGTTCGAACTGGTCGCAGACGCAGCCGTCCTGGGTCCAGTGGCCGGTGTTGTGGACGCG
>DAIOID010000029.1:21284-24631 GCA_036744355.1 Brevundimonas sp. | reverse complement strand
GACGCCGACTTCGACAAGCCGATGATCGCCATCGTCAACACCTGGTCGACGGTCACGCCCTGCAACATGCACCTGGACCGTCTGGCCAAGGACGTGCGCGCCGGCATCATCGCGGCGGGCGGTTATCCGGTCGACTTCAACACCATCGTCGTCACCGACGGCATCTCCATGGGCACGGCGGGGATGAAGGCCTCGCTGATCAGCCGCGAGGTCGTCGCCGACTCCATAGAACTGGCGGTCGAAGGCCATCAACTGGACGGCGTCGTCTGCATCGTGGGCTGCGACAAGACCATCCCGGCGGCGGCCATGGCCCTGGCCCGGATGGATATCCCCGGCCTGGTCTATTACGGCGGCACCATCCTGCCCGGCCGGATCGGCGAGAAGGAGGTCTCGGTCCAGGAGGTGTTCGAGGCCATCGGCGCCCACGGCGCCGGGGCCCTGTCCGACGAGGGCCTGAAGGCGGTCGAGAGCGCAGTCTGCCCCGGCGCCGGCGCCTGCGGCGGTCAGTTCACGGCCAACACCATGGCCATGGCCCTGTCGATGATGGGCATCAGCCCCATGGGCGCCAACGACGTGCCCGCCGTCGATCCCGGCAAGGGCGCCGAGGGCGAGCGCTGCGGCCGCCTGATCGTCGAGCGCGTCTTCGCCGGCGACACCGCCCGCAAATACATCACCCGCGCCAGCCTGAAGAACGCCGCCGTCGCCGTCTCGGCCTCGGGCGGCTCGACCAACGCCGTCATGCACCTGACCGCCATCGCCGCCGAGGCCGGCATCGACTTCGGCATCGAGGACTGCCACCAGGCCTGCGTCGAGGCCCCGGTCATCTGCGACCTGAAGCCGGGCGGCCGCTTCCTGGCCTCGCACCTGTTCGCGGCCGGCGGCACGCGTCTGGTCGCCCAGCGTCTGGCCGAGGCCGGCAAGATCGCCAACATCCCGACCGTCACCGGCCGCAGTCTGTTCGCCGAGGCCGCCGAGGCCGAGGAGACGCCGGGCCAGCAGGTCGTCACCAGCATGGACGCCCCCGTCATGGCGCGCGGCTCCTACGCCGTCATCTATGGCGACGTCGCGCCCGAGGGCGCGGTCATCAAGCTGACCGGCCACAAGGTCGACCGCTTCGAAGGCCCCGCCGCCGTCTTCGACTGCGAGGAAGACGCCTTCCACGCGGTTCAGGACGGTTCGGTCGGCGAAGGCGACGTCATCATCATCCGCTACGAAGGCCCCAAGGGCGGTCCCGGCATGCGCGAGATGCTGCAGGTCACCGCCGCCCTGAAGGGCCGCAAGGTCGAGAACGTCGCCCTGCTGACCGACGGTCGCTTCTCGGGCGCCAGCTACGGCTTCGTCGCCGGCCACGTCTCGCCCGAAGCGGCGGTCGGCGGCCCGATTGCTCTCATTCGCGATGGCGATCCGATCGTCATCGACGTCACCAACCGCCGGATCGATGTGCTCGTCGATCTGGAGGCGCGCCGGGCGGACTTCGCCCCCAACCGGGTCCGTCCGGCGCAAGGCGTTTTCGCGAAATACCGCGCCGCTGTCGCCTCCGCCTCGCAAGGGGCCGTGACCATTCCCAATCCGCCGCCAGCCCAGATCCCCGCAGATCTGGCGGCCTCCACCTATTCCAACGCCCCGATCTCTGAGGACGCCTGAACCATGGCCATCACCATCTACACCAACGACGACATCAAGCCGGGCGCCATCGCCGGCCAGCGCATCGCCGTCATCGGCTATGGCTCGCAGGGCCGCGCCCACGCCCAGAACCTGAAGGACTCGGGGCACGACGTCATCGTCGGCGTGCGTGAAGGCGGCACCGGCTGGAAGCACGCGACCTCCGACGGCGTCCCCACCGCCGAACCGGCCGAGGCCGTTCGCGGCGCCGACATCATCGCCATCCTGACCCCGGACATGATCCAGAACGAGGTCTATCGCGACATCATCGAGCCCAACGCCAAGCCGGGCGCCGCCCTGCTGTTCGCTCACGGCTTCTCGATCATCTACGACCGCATCACGCCGCGCGACGACATGGACGTCATCCTGGTCGCCCCCAAGGGTCCGGGCGATCTGGTCCGCCGCGAGTTCGCGCGCGGCCGCGGCGTCCCCTCGCTGTTCGCCATCGAGAAGGACGCGACCGGCAAGGCGCGCGACCGCGCCATGGGCTACGCCAAGGGCATCGGCGGCGCGACCGGCGGCCTGCTGGAAACCTCTTTCCGCGAAGAAACTGAAACCGACCTGTTCGGCGAACAGGCCGTCCTGTGCGGCGGCGCCAAGGAGCTGGTCATCTCGGGTTTCAACACCCTGGTCGAGGCCGGCTATCAGCCCGAGATCGCCTACTTCGAATGCCTGCACGAGCTGAAGCTGATCGTGGACCTGTTCTACGAGGGCGGCATCTCCAAGATGCACCACTTCATCTCGGAAACGGCCAAGTGGGGCGCCGTCGCCTCGGGCCCGCGCGTCATCACCGACGAGACCCGCGCCCGCATGAAGGAGGTCCTGACCGAGATCCAGGACGGCACCTTCGCGCGCAACTGGATCGCCGAGAACGAGGCCGGCAAGCCGCAATACCAGGCCTGGCTGGACGCGGATCGCCAATCCCACATCGAACAGACGGGCGCCCGCCTGCGCGAGCGGATGGCCTGGCTGCAGACCCCCAAGTCTGAAGCCGCCTGACCCGCACATATATAAAGAGAGGCTGACCCGATGAGCGCCGCCGCGCCCGCCCTGAAAACCGCCTCCGCCCCGGCGCCCGTGAACGACACGGCCACCGGCGCGCGCCTGCTCGTCTCCAGCCTGGAGCGGATGGGCGTGGAGGTGGTCTTCGGCTACCCCGGCGGCGCCATCATGCCCATCTACGACGCCCTGACCGGCACGGGCCTGAAGCATATCCTGGTCCGTCACGAACAGGGCGCGGCCTTCGCCGCCGACGCCTATGCCCGCGCCTCGGGCAAGGTCGGCGTCTGCATGGCCACCTCCGGCCCCGGCGCCACCAATCTGATCACCGGCATCGCCAACGCCATGATGGATTCGGTGCCGATGGTCTGCATCACCGGCAACGTCCCCCAGGGCGTCATGGGCACCGACGCCTTCCAGGAGATCGACATCCTGGGCGTCACCCTGCCGATCGTGAAACACTCCATCCTGGTGCGCGACGCGTCGGAGATCCCGGCCGCTGTCGAACAGGCCTTCCACATCGCCGCCTCGGGCCGCCCCGGTCCGGTCCTGGTCGACCTGCCAAAAGACGTCCAGTTCGCCACGGCGACCGCCCCCTTCGGTTTCAACATCCCCAATGAGACCGCCGACGTCGACCACGACGCCGTCGCCGAGGCCGAGCGCTTCATCCGCGCCGCCGAGCGCCC
>DAIOID010000029.1:9285-21184 GCA_036744355.1 Brevundimonas sp. | reverse complement strand
CTGGACAACTCCTCGCTGGGCCTGGTGCGCCAGTGGCAGGAGCTGTTCTTCGAGGAGAACTATTCCGAGGTCGATCTGTCCGACAACCCCGACTTCGTGAAGGTGGCCGAGGCCTTCGGCGTCGAGGCCTTCCGCATTGACCGTCGCGATCAGGTCGAGGACGGCATCGCCCGCCTGCTGGCGGCTGACGGCCCTTGCCTGGCCCACGTGGTCATCAACCCCAAAGAGAACGTCTGGCCTCTGGTTCCGCCGGGCAAGAGCAACGCTGAAATGATGGAAGGCGCATGAGCATGAGCGACACCATTCACATCCAGATCGACCGGGCCGACGGCTCGCTTCAGCGTCTCATCGGCCTGGTGGAACGCCGCGGCTTCCACATCGACGGCATGAGCATGGCCCCCGATTCTGAAATGGAAGGCGCCTCGCGCCGCATCGCCCTGACCGTGCGCGGCCGCGACGCCGCGCGCTCCATCGACAACCTGGGCTGCCAGATCGACCGCCTGTTCGGCGTGTCGCGCATCGCGGCCCCCGCCTACCAGTCCGAGGCCGCCTGATGTCCCGAGTAGAACGCGTATCCAGAACCGCCGAGATTACGGCGTCGGATCCCAACCGCGTCATCATCTTCGACACCACCCTGCGCGACGGCGAACAGGCCCCCGGTTTCTCCATGTCGGCCGAGTCCAAGCTGAAGATGGCCCATGTCCTGCGCGACCTGGGCGTGGACGTGATCGAGGCCGGCTTCGCCGCCGCCTCGCCGGGCGACGAGGAGTGCATCCGGCGTGTCTGCGGCGAGATCGAGGGACCGATCTTCGCCTCGCTGAACCGCGCCAACGAGAAGGACATCGACGCCTCGTTCCGAGCCCTGGCCCCGGCGCCCAAATCGCATCGCCGCTGCCACGTCTTCCTGGCCACCAGCCCGATTCATCGCTCGGCCAAGCTGCGGATGAGCACCAACGAGGTGCTGGCGACGATTTCGCGCACGGTGGAATACGCCGCCTCCATGTTCGACGACGTGGAGTTCTCGGCCGAGGACGCCTTCCGCACCGAGCCGGAGTTCCTGGCCGAGGCCCTGATGGCCGCAGCCGACGCGGGCGCCCAGACGCTGAACGTGCCCGACACCGTCGGCTACGCCACGCCGGAAGAAGCGCGCCAGCGCTTCGCCTGGCTGGACGGGATCATCCGCCCCCGCCACGCCGACATCATCTTCTCGTCGCACGCCCACAACGACCTGGGTCTGGCCGTGGCCAACTCCCTGGCCGCTGTCGAGGGCGGCGCGCGTCAGATCGAGGGCGCGATCAACGGCATCGGCGAGCGGGCCGGCAACGCCTCCATCGAGGAGATCATCATGGCCCTGCGCACCCGCGCGGACCGCTATGGCGTCAGCGTATCCGCCGAGAGCCGCCACCTGGTGCGAGCCTCCGAGACCCTGCGCGACGTGACCGAGACGGTCATCGCCCGCAACAAGGCCATCGTCGGCCTGAACGCCTTCGCCCACGAGGCCGGGATCCACCAGCACGGCATGATGGCCGATAGCCGCACCTACGAGATCATGCGTCCCGAGGACGTCGGTTTCGAGGGCAGCTACTTCGTGCTGGGCAAGCATTCCGGCCGCCACGCGGTCGGCAAGCGGGCCGAGGCCCTGGGCCACGTGCTGGAAGGCCAGCGCCTGGCCGACGTCTTCGCCGGCTTCAAGCAACGCGCCGACCAGATCGGCGAAATCAATGACGCGGAGCTGACCGCCATCATCGCGGCTGTGACGGCCGGAGGCGCCTCCGCACAAATGGACAAGACCTATGCAACCGCTGGCTAAGAATATCTGGATCAACGGCGACCTGACGCCGTGGGCCGACGCCAAAATTCACGTCATGAGCCACGCCCTGCACTACGGCACCTCGGTGTTCGAAGGCATCCGCGTCTATGACACCCCGAACGGCCCGTGCGGCTTTCGCCTGACCGACCACATCCGCCGCCTGTTCGACAGCGCGCGCATCTATCACTTCCCCCTGCCCTTCACCGAGGACGAGCTGGTCCAGGCCTGCAAGGACGTGGTCCGCTCCGAGGGCCTGCGCTCGGCCTATCTGCGGCCCCTGGCCTTCCTGGGCGAGTGCGGCATGGGCGTGACTCCGTCGCCGGAAAACATCCGCACCGACGTCATGATCTCGGCCTTTCCCTGGGGCGCCTATCTGGGCGAGGAAGCCCTGGAGAAGGGCGTCGACGCCTGCGTCTCCAGCTGGAACCGCGTGGCCCCCAACACCATCCCGGCGGGGGCCAAGGCCGGCGGCAACTATCTGTCCGGCTATCTGATCGGCCGTGAGGCCCGCGTCGGCGGCTATGGCGAGGGCATCGCCCTGGGCGTCGACGGCCGTCTGTCAGAAGGCGCCGGCGAGAACCTGTTCGTGGTCAAGGATGGGGTGCTGATGACCCCGCCCGCCGCCGCCTCGATCCTGCAAGGGATCACCCGCGACACGGTCATGAAGCTGGCGCGCGGTCTGGGCTATGAGGCGCGCGAACAGATCCTGCCGCGCGAGGCCCTCTATGTCGCCGACGAGGTCTTCATGACCGGCACCGCCGCCGAGATCACCCCGGTGCGCTCCATCGATGGCATCCCGACCCGCGCCGCCGGCCCCGGCCCGATCACCAAGGCCGTCAACAAGGCCTTCCGCGGCCTGTTCGACGGCACGACGCCCGACCGCTTCGGCTGGCTGGAGCCCATCCACGAGACCGCTGCCTCGCCCAAGGAACGCGTGCATGAGCCCGCCTAAACCCGGCCCGAAAACCCTGTACGAAAAGGTCTGGGACCGGCACGTCGTCGTGCCGGAAACGGCCGAGACGCCGGGCGTCATGTATGTGGACCTGCATCTGGTCCACGAGGTCACCACGCCTCAGGCCTTCGCTGAACTGGAGGCGCGCGGACTGAAGGTCCGCCGCCCCGACCGCACCTTCGCCACCCTGGACCACTCGACCCCCACCCTGCCCGCCGGGCCGGACGGCCAGCGCCCCTATGTCACCGACCAGGCCCGCAAGCAGGTCGAGACCCTGGAGGCCAACTGCGCCCGCCACGGAATCGCGCTGGCGGGCTGGGATTCGGATCAGCGCGGCGTCGTCCACGTCATGGGGCCTGAACTGGGCCTGACCCAGCCGGGCATGACCGTGGTCTGCGGCGACAGCCATACCGCCACCCACGGGGCCTTCGGGGCCCTGGCCTTCGGCATCGGCACCTCCGAGGTCGGCCATGTGCTGGCGACCCAGTGCCTGCTGCAGCGCCGCGCCAGATCCATGCGCGTGACCGTCGACGGGCGCCTGCGTCCCGGCGTCTCGGGCAAGGACGTGGCTCTGGCCGTCATCGCCGCCATCGGCTTCGGCGGCGGCACAGGCTACGTCATCGAATATGCGGGCGAGGCCGTGCGTTCGCTGGACATGGAAGGGCGCATGACCCTGTGCAATATGTCCATCGAGGCGGGCGCCCGCGCGGGCATGATCGCCCCCGACCGCGTCACCATCGACTGGCTGCGCGGGCGTCGTCACGTCCCCGCCGACTATGAGGCCGCCGCGGCCGACTGGCTGACCCTGGCCTCCGACCCCGGCGCGACCTTCGACAAGGAGGTCGTGCTGGACGGCGCCGCCATCCGTCCCATGGCCACCTGGGGCACCACCCCCGACGCGGGCGCTCCCGTCGGCGCGCCCGTGCCCCAGCCGCGCTCGGACTCCGACCGCAAGGCCATCGCCTACATGGGCTTCACCGCCGGCGAGGCGACGACCGGTCACAAGGTCGACGTGGTCTTCATCGGCAGCTGCACCAACGGCCGCCTGCCCGACCTGCGCGCCGCCGCCGACGTCCTGCGCGGCCGCAAGGTCCAGCCGGGCGTGCGCATGCTGGTCGTCCCCGGCTCCGAGGCCGTGCGCCGCGACGCCGAGGCCGAAGGTCTGGACAAGGTCTTCACCGAGGCGGGCGCCGAATGGCGCATCCCCGGTTGTTCTATGTGCATCGCCATGAACGGCGACGTGGTCGGCGAGGGCCAGCTGGCGGTCTCGACCTCCAACCGCAATTTCGAGGGCCGGCAAGGCAAGTGCGCCCGCACCATCCTGGCCAGCCCCGCCACCGCGGCGGCCAGCGCCGTCGCCGGCGTCCTGACCGACCCGCGCGCCTATCTGGAGGCCGTCCATGTCTGAAGCGTTCCGAACCCTGACGTCGAAGACCCTGACCCTGAGCCAGGCCAATATCGACACCGACCAGATCATCCCGGCGCGCTTCCTGACCACCACGACGCGTGAGGGTCTGGGCGCCCAGGCCTTCTATGACTGGCGCTACGAAGCCGATGGTTCGCCCAAGCCCGAGTCCGTGCTGAACCGCATCGACCCGACCGAGCATCGCATCCTGCTGGCCGGTCCCAACTTCGCCTGCGGCTCGTCGCGCGAGCACGCGCCCTGGGCCCTGCTGGACTATGGCTTTCGGGCGGTGATCTCGACCAAGATCGCCGACATCTTCACCTCCAACGCCCTGAAGAACGGCCTGCTGCCCATCGTCGTCGATCAGGCCGTCTGGGACGATCTGGCCGCCCACCCGGAGCAGCCGGTGACCGTGGATCTGGAGACGAACGAAATCCGGCGCGGCAACGCCCCGGCCGTCCCCTTCAAGGTCGAGGCCTTCGCTCGCCAGTGTCTGCTCGACGGCGTCGACACCCTCGGCTGGCTGCAATCCAGACTGCCCTACATCCAGACTTTCGAACGCCTGCGCCAAGACGCCTATCAGCCGGAGACCGCCTGATGCCCGCCCATGAAACCCATCCCGCCCCCCGCACCTTCAACATCGTGGTCCTGCCCGGCGACGGCGTCGGCCCGGAAGTCGCTCTGGCGGCCCAGCGGGTCCTGACCTGCATCGGCGACATCTACGGTCACCGCTTCGACTTCACCGAGCACCTGATCGGCGGCGCGGCCATCGACGCCAGCGGCGAGGCCTTGCCGGAAGACACGAAAGCCGCCTGCCTGGCTTCCGACGCCGTCCTGCTGGGCGCGGTCGGCGGCCCCAAGTGGGACGGCGCGCCGGTCCGCCCCGAACAGGGCCTGCTGGCCATCCGCAAGGCCATGGGCCTGTACGCCAACCTGCGCCCGCTGCAGGTCTCGCCGGTGCTGGCCCACCGGTCGCCGCTGAAGAAGGAGATCGTCGAGGGCGTTGATCTGATCGTCTTCCGCGAACTGACCAGCGGCGTCTACTTCGGCGAACGCACCCGCACCGAAACCAGCGCCTCGGACCTGTGCGTCTATACCGTAGAGGAGATCGAGCGCGTCGCTCGCGCCGCCTTCCAGGCCGCCGGTCAGCGTCGCGGCAAGGTCACCTCCGTCGACAAGGCCAATGTCATGGAGACCAGCCGCCTGTGGCGTGAGGTCGTGACCCGCATCCACGCCGAGGAGTATCCGCAGATCACCCTGGAACACGCCTTGGTCGACTCCATGGCCATGCACCTGATCAGGAAGCCGCGCGAGTACGACGTCATCCTGACCGAGAACATGTTCGGCGACATCCTGTCGGACGAGATCTCGGTGCTGGGCGGCTCCATCGGCCTGCTGCCCTCGGCCTCGCTGGGCGCCGACGGCCCCGGCCTGTTCGAGCCGATCCACGGCTCGGCGCCCGACATCGCAGGGCAGGACCTGGCCAACCCGGTCGGCATGGTGCTGTCGGCGGCCATGATGCTGCGCCACAGCTTCGATCTGGAGGATGAGGCGGATTCCATCGAGGCTGCGGTCGCCGCCGTCCTGGCCTCAGGCGCCGTCACCGCCGATCTGGGCGGAGCTCTGGGCACGGTCGAGGCCACCCGCGCCATCGTCGACGCCATCCGCGCCATCCACTGGGCCGCCGCCCGCCACGTGCCGATGCACTGGGCCTGAGCCTCAGCCCCAACGTATATTAAAGAGAAAGGGCGGGCCTCGCGGTCCGCCCTTTTTGCATTCAGTTGTCGATCAGCCCCTGCAAGGCCACGGCCATGCGCCGCGCCAGCTCCGCCTTCTGCGTCTCATCGAGCGAGGAATAGCCGTCCGACAGCTCGCGGCCGATCGCCATGCCCATGATCAGGCCAGCCGCCAGACGCGCCCGGACCGGGGCGTCCGTGCCGCCGATCCAGGCGGCCAGGGGGTCGAAGAAACGATTGTTGGAGGTGCGCTGCATGACGTCCATCGCCTTGGCCGAGCCGACCGAGCGCAGCAGGATCAGCAGGCCGCGCATCTTGGCCCCCGCCCCGTCGTCCTGACAGGGCATGACCTCGCCATAGACGATCTCGCGCGCCAGCCGCTCGCCGAAGTCCTCGCGCGGGCCGTCCATCAGGTCGCGGCCGTTCTTGCAGCTGTCCAGAACGGCGACGAACAGGTCTTCCTTGGACCCGAAATAGCGGCTGATCAGGGCCGCATCGACGCCGACGTCGCGCGCGACGTCGCGCATGCCGACATCGTCGTAGCTGTCGGAACAAAACCGCTCCCGCGCCGCTTCCAGAATCGCCTGGCGCGTCGCGTTGGCGTTACGCGGTCGAGGGGCGTCGCAAAGGACCAACGGAACCTACTCCAATAAACCTTAAACCCTATATGGCTTTGTCATCAGGCGTTGACAAGCGCCGCCGCTGTTCTTTAAGTCACCCAGCGTTGACTGGACGCTCCCTCCCCAAAGAGCGACGGTCTCCCACATTCAATTCCCTCCCAAGGAGAATGCGCCGATGCGCACGGTGAAGATCGCGGCCGCGTCCGTACTAATGGCGACCGCCCTCTACGGCTGTTCCAAGGGCGGCGAAGCCCCCGCACCCCAGGCGCCGCCCGTCACGGTGGCCCTGCCCCTGTCCCGCCAGGTGGTGGACTGGGACGAAGTCACGGGCCGCTTTGAAGCCCCGCGCACCGTCGATGTGCGCGCCCGCGTCGGCGGCTACATCCAGTCGGTCCACTTCAAGGACGGCGACTTCGTGCGTCAGGGCCAGCTGCTGTTCACGCTCGACCCGCGCCCGGCCCAGGCCGCGCTGGCCTCGGCTCAGGCCCAGCTGTCGCAGGCCCAGGCCCAGCTGACCCTGGCCCGCACCGAGTTCGCCCGCGCCGAAGGCCTGCTGGCCTCGCAGGCCGTGTCCCAGGCCGAGGTCGACGCCAAGCGCGGCGCCGTGGCCCAGGCCCAGGCCGCCGTCTCGGCCGCCAACGCCGCCATCCGCGCCCGCCAGCTGGACGTCGAGTTCACCCGCGTCGTCGCCCCGATCGCAGGCCGCGTCTCTGACCGCCGCGTCGATCCGGGCAACCTGGTCGGCGGCGGCTCCTCGGCCGGCGACGTCCTGACGACCATCGTCTCGTCCTCGCCGATCTACTTCGTCTTCGACGGCTCCGAAGCCCTGGCGCTGAAGTATCAGCGCGACGCCCGCACCGGCGGCGCCGCCCCGATCCGCATCCGCCTGCAGGACGAGACCAGCTATGACCGCGTCGGCACGCTGGACTTCACCGACAACGCCATCGACCCGGCTTCGGGCACCATCCGCCTGCGCGCCGTGGTGCCGAACGCCGACGGCTTCCTGAAGCCCGGCATGTTCGGTCAGGCCCAACTGGCCGGCGGCGGCTCCTACCAGGCCCTGCTGGTGCCTGACGCCGCCATCTCGACCGACGCCGCGCGCCGCGTGGTCATCGTCGTCAAGCCCGACGGCTCGACCGAGCCTCGCGCCGTCCAGACCGGTCCCCTGGTCGACGGCCTGCGCGTCATCCGTTCCGGCCTGAAGCCGACCGACCGCGTCATCATCGCCGGCGGTCAGCGCATCCAGATGCCGGGCATGAAGGTCACGCCGAAGAACGGGACGATCGCTCCGGTCGCCCAGCAACCGAACGCGGCCTCCGTCATCCTGGCGGCGCCGGCTTCCAGCGCCTCCTTCGCCAACGCCGGCTGATCCTAAATGAATATCTCCCGCTTCTTCATCGATCGGCCGATCTTTGCGGGCGTGATCTCGGTGTTCATCACCCTGATCGGCCTGTTCGCCTATCCGATGCTGCCGCTGTCGCAGTATCCGGAGATCGCGCCACCCACCATCACCATCAACGCGGCCTACCCCGGCGCCTCGTCCGAGACCCTGGCCGAGACCGTGGCCGCCCCCATCGAGCAAGAGGTCAACGGCGTCGAGAAGATGCTGTACCTGACCTCCTCGTCCACCTCGGACGGGGCCGTGGCGATCACGGTGACCTTCCAGCCCGGCACGGATCTCGATTCCGCCCAGGTGCTGGTCCAGAACCGCGTCGCCCTGGCCGAGCCCAAGCTGCCCGAGCAGGTTCGCCAGATCGGCGTGACGGTCAACAAGGCCGAAAGCGGCTTCCTGATGATCGTCGGCCTGACCTCGCCGGACGGCAGCCTGGATAACGACTACGTCGGCAACTACGCCAACTCGACGCTGCGGGACCGCCTGCTGCGCATCGACGGCGTGGGTCAGGTTCAGGTCTTCGGCGGCGGCAACTATTCGATGCGCGTCTGGATCGACCCGGCCAAGGCGGCCGAGCGCGGTCTGACGGGTCCCGACATCGTCGCCGCCCTGCGCGCCCAGAACGTCCAGGCCGCCGCCGGCGCCATCGGCCAGCCGCCCTTCGCCACCAACGCCGCCGCCTTCCAGCTGCCGGTTCAGGTGCAGGGCCGTCTGTCTGATCCCGATCAGTTCGCCGACGTGGTCATCAAGACCGACGCCCAAGGCCGCGTGACCCGCGTCCGCGACGTCGCCCGCGTCGAACTGGGCGCCCAGGACTACGGCATCCGCGGCTTCTTCGACGGCGAGCGCGGCGTCGGCGTCGCGGTCGTCCAGCAGCCCGGCGCCAACGCGCTCGGCACCGCCAACCGCGTCCTGGCCGAGGTCGAGGCCATCAAGGCCGAACTGCCGGCCGGCATGGCCGTCTCCATTCCCTACAACCCGACGGAATTCGTCGCCGCCTCGGTCGAGGCGGTGCAGCACACTGTGTTCGAAGCCGTCGTCCTGGTGGCCATCGTCGTCCTGATCTTCCTGCAGACCTGGCGCGCGGCGATCATTCCCATCATCGCCATCCCGGTCGCCCTGGTCGGCACCTTCGCGGTGCAGCTGGCGCTCGGCTATTCCATCAACTCGCTGTCGCTGTTCGCCCTGGTTCTGGCCGTCGGCATCGTCGTCGACGACGCCATCATCGTGGTCGAGAACGTCGAGCGATACCTGCGAGAGGGACTGACGCCCAAGGAGGCCGCCTATCGTTCGATGCAGGAGGTCTCGGGAGCCCTGATCGCCATCGGCCTGGTGCTGACGGCGGTGTTCGTCCCGACCGCCTTCGTGCCCGGCATCCCCGGCATCTTCTATCGCCAGTTCGCCGTCACCATCGCCTCGGCGACGCTGATCTCGCTGGTGGTGTCCCTGACCCTGTCGCCGGCCCTGGCCGCCCTTCTGCTGAAGCCGCACCAGACCCACGACAACGTCCGCAAGCCTGGCCTGTGGGGCGCGATCACCTACTACGTCCGCTGGGCTGGCGATAAGTTCAACCAGGGCTTCGACTGGCTGTCCGACAAGTACGGCCGCCTGACCGCCCGACTGGTCCGCTCGCTGATGGTTGTCATGATCGTCTATGCGGGCCTGCTGGCTCTCACCGGCTGGCGTCTGGTGGACACGCCTTCGGGCTTCATCCCCGAACAGGATCAGGGCTTCCTGATCGGCGTCGTGCAACTGCCCGCCGGCGCCTCGCTGGACCGCACCCAGGCCGTCATGGAGCGCGCCAACGACATCATCCAGAAGACGGAAGGCGTCGACGGCACCGTGGCCTTCGCCGGTCTCGACGGCTCCAGCTTCTCGTTCGGCTCCAACGCCGCGACCATCTTCGTGCGCCTCGACGCCTTCGAGGAGCGCACCAAGGAACAGGCCGCGACGGCCCTGGCCCACGCCATCACTGGCGCGACCGGCGGCATCGAGGAAGCCAACATCTTCATCATCGCCCCCCCGGCCGTTCAGGGCCTGGGCAACGGCAACGGCTTCAAGATGATGATCCAGGACCGTTCCGGCGCGGGCTACCGCGCGCTGGAAGGCGCCACCTTCGCCATGATGGGCGGCGCAGCGCAGATTCCGGATGAAGTGCAGCAGGTCTTCTCGACCTACAACACCGGCTCGCCGCGCATCGCCGCCGACGTCGACCGCAACAAGGCCCTGATGATGGGCGTCCAGCCCTCGGCCGTGTTCGACACCCTCGGCGTCTATCTCGGCTCGTCCTACATCAACGACTTCAACCTGCTGGGGCGCACCTTCCGCGTCACCGCCCAGGCTGAACCGTCGGCGCGCGACGACATCGCCGACATCGCCAACCTGAAGACCCGCTCGGCCTCCGGCGCCATGGTGCCGATCGGCGCCGTCGCCAACCTGCGCGAGGACTCCGGTCCGGCCCGCGTCGTCCGCTTCAACCTGTTCCCGGCTTCCGAGCTGCAGGGTCAGGCGGCGCCGGGCGTCTCGTCCGGCGAGGCTCTGAAGACGATGGAGAACCTAGCGGCTCAGGCTCTGCCGCAAGGCTTCAGCTACGAGTGGACCGAACTGGCCCTGCAAGAGAAGCAGGCCTCGGGCGGCGCCTCCATGATCTTCGTCATGGCCGTGGTCTTCGTCTTCCTGGTGCTGGCGGCGCAGTATGAGGCCTTCACCCTGCCGCTCGCGGTGGTGCTGATCGTCCCCATGTGTCTGCTGGCGGCCATGATCGGGGTGAACATCCGCGGACTGGACAACAACATCCTCGTCCAGATCGGCCTCGTCGTCCTGATCGCGCTGGCGGCCAAGAACGCCATCCTGATTGTCGAGTTCGCCAAGCAGGCGGAAGAAGAAGAGGGCATGGATCGCTTCGAAGCGGCTGTTTACGCCGCCAAGGTGCGCCTGCGTCCGATCCTGATGACGTCCTTCGCCTTCATCTTCGGCGTCGTGCCGCTGATGCTGGCGACCGGCCCCGGCGCCGAAATGCGCCAGTCGCTGGGCACGTCGGTCTTCTCCGGCATGCTGGGCGTGACCTTCTTCGGCCTAATCTTCACCCCGGTCTTCTACGTGATGATGCGCTGGCTCGCGGGCAAACTGCCCAAGTCGCCCGAGAAGCCGCGCGCCCTGCCGACCACCTACGGCGCGCCGGCGCATGATCCGTACGACCCCACCGACCCCGCGCCGACGGCCCCCACGGCCAACCCGCGCCTGGGAGACGCCTGATGAACCGTAAAGCCCTCTCGCTCCTGACCGCTTCCGGCGCCGCGCTTCTGCTCGCCGCCTGCGCGGTCGGGCCCAAGGCGCCGGAGCCCACGCTTCCGGTCCAGGGCCAAGGCGCCTTCATCGGCTCGCAATCCGCCTCGGTTTCGACCGAGGCGGCCCGCGCCGACTGGTGGCGGCTCTATAACGACGCCACCCTGGACGGTCTGATCCAGCAGGCCCTGACCGAGAACAACGAGCTGGAGGCGGCCGCAGCCAATCTGCGCGCCGTCCGGGCCTCGCTGTCCGAAGCCCGCGCCGGTCGTCTGCCGTCGACCAATGCCAACGCCGCCTTCAACCGCAGCCAGGCCTCCACCGTGACGTCGCCTGCATCGGGCGGGGCCAAGCTGCCGGAGGTCGACACCTACAGCGTCGGCCTTGACGTCTCCTATGAGGTCGACCTGTTCGGGCGCGTCGAGTCGACCGTTCGCGCCGCCCGCGCCGACGCTGACGCCGCCGCCGCCGCGCTGGAGGTGGTGCGGATCACCGTCGCCGCCGAAACCGCCCGGGCCTATGCCGACACCTGCTCGGCCAACGCCCAGATCGCGGTGGCGGAACGCACCATCGACCTGCAGTCCAAGACCGTCGACCTGACCCAGCGCCTGCTGGACGGCGGTTCCGGCAATGGTCTGGACGTGGCCCGCGCTCGCGCGGCTCTGGAACAGACCCGCGCCAGCCTGCCGCCGCTGCGG
>DAIOID010000029.1:5677-9185 GCA_036744355.1 Brevundimonas sp. | reverse complement strand
GCGACGACGCCAACTTCCGCTTCAGCGTCGGACCGCTGATCAGCTGGAACTTCCCCAACATCGCCGTGGCCCGCGCCCGCATCAAGCAGGCCGGCGCCCAGACCGATGCGGCTCTGGCCACCTTCGACCAGACCGTGCTGACGGCGTTGCAGGAAACCGAGACGGCGCTCAGCGCCTACGCCAACGAACTGGACCGCCGCACGGCCCTGCGCACCGCGCGGGATCAGGCGGCGACGGCGGCCCGCCTGTCGCGTCTGCGTTTCGACGCCGGCGCCGACAGCTTCCTGACGGTGCTGGATTCGGAACGGACCCTGGCCGGCGCCGATGCGGCTCTCGCCGCTTCGGAAGCCCAGGTCACCACCTACCAGATCGCCCTGTTCAAGGCCTTGGCGGGCGGTTGGGATCAGGCCCCCGATCCCGAAGCCTGATCCTCGGATCATCGCTGAAAACAGAGACGCCCGGCAGGTTCGACCCCGCCGGGCGTTTTCTTTTGGGGCCCGCCGCACGATTTTGACGCGCGAAGGCGTGACCCCGGCCCGATTGATGCTCTAGGGAGGAGGCGTGACCCTTCCCGCCGCGCCCTCCCCCGCCGCCGAGATCGCCGCCGCCCCCGCGACGGCCCTGGCCCACGCCCGCCGCGTGGTGGTCAAGATCGGTTCCTCCCTTCTGGTCGATGCCACAACCCGCGCCGTCGCTCGTGACTGGCTGGCCTCCCTGGCCAAGGACATCGCCGACCTGCGCGCGCAAGGCCGCGAGGTTATCGTCGTCTCCTCCGGCGCCGTGGCCCTGGGGCGCGGTCGGCTGAAAAACTCGCCGGGCCGGCTGCAGGACAAACAGGCCGCCGCCGCCGTCGGCCAGACCCTGCTGATGCACGCCTGGGAAGAGGCCCTGGCCCCCCACGGCCTCATCACCGCCCAGGTCCTGCTGACCCGCGACGACACCGAGCGTCGCCGCCGCTGGCTCAACGCCCGCGCCACGGTCGGGGCCCTGCTGGCCCACGGCGTCGTCCCCGTGGTCAACGAGAACGACACCGTCGCCACCGAGGAAATCCGCTACGGCGACAATGATCGGCTGGCCGCCCGCGCGGCCCAACTGGCGCGCGGGGACCTGCTGATCCTGCTGTCGGACGTGGACGGCCTCTACACCGCTGACCCGCGACGAGATCCCGACGCTCGCCACCTGGCCTTGGTCGAGAGCCTCGGCCCCGACATCCTCGGCATGGCCAGCGGCGCCAATGCCGAGGCCGGGGTCGGCACCGGCGGCATGGCCACCAAGCTGGCGGCGGCCCAGATCGCCCGCTCCGCGGGCTGCGCCACCGTCATCGCCTCGGGCCTGACCCTGCATCCGCTGAAAGCGGTGGCCGAAGGCGCCCGCGCCACCCTGATCACCGCCCCGGCCACGCCCCTGGCCGCCTGGAAGCAGTGGATCGCCGGCAGCATGGCGCCGGGCGGTTCATTGACACTGGACGAGGGCGCCGTGCGTGCGCTGAAGTCCGGCAAGAGCCTGCTGCCCTCGGGCATCCTCGCGATCAGCGGCGACTTCGAAAAGGGCGACAGCCTGCGCCTGCTCGCCCCGACCGGCGCCGTGGTCGGCGTCGGCCTGGCCGCCTACCCTGCCGACGAGATCGCCCTGATCCGGGGCCGCCATTCCGATGAGATCGAAAGCCTGATCGGCTATCGCGGCCCCTCGGTCGTGATCCACCGCGACGACCTGGTGCTGGAGACCCGATGACTGACGTAAGCGCCCTGATGCTGGACATGGGCCGTCGCGCCCGCGCCGCCGCCGACGCCCTTCGCGCCACCACGCCGGGCGTCCGCACCGACGCTCTGACCCGTCTGGCAGGGGGCCTGCGCGCCGCCGAGGCCGAGATTCTCGCCGCTAACGCCCGCGACATCGACAACGCCCGCACCTCCGGCCTGTCGGAGGCCCTGATCGATCGTCTCGCCCTGACGCCCGCCCGCGTCGAGGGCATGGCCGTCGCCGTCGAGACCATCGCCGCCCAGCCCGATCCGGTCGGCGCCGAGATGGCGCGCTGGACCCCCGCCAACGGCCTGGACATCGCCCGCGTTCGCACCCCCATCGGCGTGCTGGGCGTCATCTACGAAAGCCGCCCCAACGTCACCGCCGACGCCGCCGCCCTGTGCCTGCGCTCGGGCAACGCCGCCATCCTGCGCTGCGGCTCGGACTGCCTGGAATCCTCGCGCGCCATCGCCGCCGTGGTGAGCCGCGCCGTCACCGAGGCCGGTCTGCCCGCCGACGCGATCCAGTTGGTTCCCGTCCCTGATCGCGAGGCGGTGGGCGCCATCCTGTCGGGTCTGGAAGGGGCCATCGACCTGATCATCCCGCGCGGCGGCAAGAGCCTGGTCGCCCGCGTTCAGGCAGAAGCGAAAGCGCCCGTCCTGGGTCACCTCGAGGGCCTGTGCCACACCTATCTGGACGCCGCCGCCGACCTCGACGTCGCCCGCCGCGTCGCCGTCAACGCCAAGATGCGCCGCGTCTCGGTCTGCGGCGCCACCGAGACACTGCTGGTCGATCGCGCCGTCGCCCAGCGCCTTTTGCCCCCCGTCGCCGCTGACCTGATCCAGGCCGGTTGCGAACTGCGCGGCGATACTGAGACCCGCGCCCTGGTCCCCGAAGCGACCGAAGCAAATGAGGCCGACTGGACCACCGAATACCTGGCCCCCGTCCTGTCTGTGCGGATCGTGGATGGCGTGAACGGCGCGGTCGAGCACATCCGGGCTTACGGCTCGGGCCACACCGAGGCCATCATCACCACCGACGCCGAGGCCGCCGAGCGCTTCGCCAACGGCGTCGACAGCGCCATCGTCCTGATCAACGCCTCGACCCAGTTCGCCGACGGCGGCGAATTCGGCTTCGGCGGCGAGATCGGCATCTCGACCTCCAAGCTCCACGCGCGCGGCCCCGTCGGCGCTGAACAGCTGACCACCTACAAGTACGTCGTGCGCGGTCAGGGTCAGACCCGGCCCTGAACCTCCCGGAGAGCGCCACAGGCCTCCCCGGGATGACGCAAGGCTGCCTGAAACCAGCAGTTTCCTGAGGCGATGCCCGCAGGGGCCGCGCCCATCGCGTCCGCACCCGCGAAAACATGCTGCGTCGCACACCGCAATCCGGTGATAAATGCCTCAGAATTTGCACACACAAGCTATTTAATGCCTATGCATATAAAAATTTAACTTCACTTCGAAAAATATTTGCGCACCCGTCACAGGATTCGCTTAATGAGCAGATGCAAAAAGGTGGCCGTTCCAACCCTGGTGGTTTTCTGATCGAGCAACGTCGGCTGGAGAAACAGCCCGCTGATCTGCGCATCCGCGCCTTTACGGAGATCACGCTCAAACCGACCGCCGACAGCGGGACGGTGCAGGCGTCGCGCTGCACCGACTGCGGCGTGCCCTTTTGCCAGAACGCCTGCCCGCTGCAGAACAACATTCCCGACTGGCTGGCCCTGTCGGCGGACGGCGACCTGCGCGAGGCCTGGCGCGTCGCC
>DAIOID010000029.1:0-5577 GCA_036744355.1 Brevundimonas sp. | reverse complement strand
CTGCGGTCGCGCCATGACGCCGTCCTGCTGGCCATGGGCGTCTATCAGGCCCGCACCTTGGCTGTGCCTGGTCGCGGGGCCGATGACACGGTCGCCGCCCTCGACTTCCTGATCGCCCAGAACCGCGTCGACTGCGGCGACGCCGCCGACGCCTCCGCCCCCCATGCGGCCGGTCGCGACGTGGTCGTCGTCGGCGGCGGCGACACGGCCATGGACTGCGTCCGCACCGCCATCCGCCAGGGCGCCAACAGCGTCGTCTGCCTGTATCGCCGCGACCGTGAGAACATGCCCGGCTCGGACCGCGAGGTGCAGAACGCCGAGGAGGAAGGCGTCCGTTTCGAATGGCTGGGAGCGCCCAAGGCCCTGATGTCCAAGGGCGAGGCCGTCACCGCCGTCCGCGCCCAGCGCATGGCCCTAACCGAGGCCTCCGCCGGCGGTCGTCGCGACATCGCGCCTGTGCCCGGCTCGGACTTCGATCTTCCCGCCGATCTGGTGATCGAGGCGCTGGGCTTTGAGCCCGAGGCCTTCGCAGAGCAGTTGGACGCCGGGCTCGGCCTCACCAAATGGAACACCCTGCAGGTGGCGCGTGGCGGTTTCGCCACCACCCTGCCCGGCGTGTTCGCCGCCGGGGACGCCGTGCGCGGCGCCTCCCTCGTCGTCTGGGCCGTGCGCGACGGCCAGGACGCCGCGGCCGAAATCGACCGCTACCTGCGCGCGCGTACCGAGGAAGCCGCCGCATGACCGACGCATCGCAACAGAACTGGCTGGCCCAGTACGAAGAGAACCGCGCCCGCCTGATCGAGGGCGGCGCCTATGATCCCGCATCCGAGCGCGACGCCTGCGGCGTGGGCCTGGTCTGCGCCATCGACGGCAAGCCGCGCCGCGAGATCGTCGAGATGGCCATCAAGTCGCTGAAGGCCGTGGCCCACCGCGGCGCGGTCGACGCCGACGGCCTGTCCGGCGACGGCGCGGGCGTCATGATCGAACTGCCCCAGGCCTTCTTCGCGGCCCAGGTGCGCGCCGTTGGCCAGACCCTGCGTCCCGGCCCCATCGCCGTGGGCCAGGTCTTCCTGCCGCGCACCGACCTGGGCGCCCAGGACCACGCCCGCGCCATCGTCGAGGCCGAGGCCATCCGCTCGGGCTTCTACATCTACGGCTGGCGCCAGACGCCGCTGGACCTGTCGGTCGTCGGCGTCCGTGCCGACGCCACCCGGCCCGAGATCGAGCAGATCATGCTGGCCGCGCCGGAAGGCATGGAGATCGAGGAGCTGGAGCGCGAGCTCTTCCTGTGTCGCCGCCGCATCGAAAAGGCGGTGCAGGCGTCCGGCCTGAACGGCTTCTACCTCTGTTCCCTGTCGGCCCGCTCCATCGTCTACAAGGGCATGGTCCGCGCCGAGCTGCTGGGTCAGCTCTATCATGACCTGAACGACCCCACGGTCAAGGCCGGCTACGCCGTCTTCCACCAGCGCTACTCGACCAATACCTTCCCCGAGTGGAAGCTGGCCCAGCCCTTCCGCATGCTGGCCCACAACGGCGAGATCAACACGCTTAAGGGCAACCTGAACTGGATGCGCGCCCACGAGATCCGCATGGCGGCCTCGGCCTTCGGCGACCGCGATCAGGAGGTCAAGCCGGTGGTTCAGCCGGGCGGCTCGGACTCGGCGGCGCTGGACAATGTCTTCGAGGTCCTGGTCCGCGCCGGACGTCCCGCCCCCCTGGCCAAGGCCCTGCTGGTGCCCGAGGCCTGGTCCTCGGACGACGTGGTGATGAAGCCCGAGCACCGCGCCCTCTACGCTTACTGCAACGCGGTGATGGAGCCGTGGGACGGCCCCGCCGCCCTGTGCGCCGTCGACGGCCGCTGGGTCGTGGCGGGCAAGGACCGCAACGGCCTGCGGCCCCTGCGCGCCGTCGAGACCGTGGACGGTCTGCTGCTGGCCGGCTCCGAGGCCGGTCTGGTTCCCCTGCCCGAGGGCCGGGTCAAGCGCCGCCTGCACATCGGCCCCGGCAAGCTGATCGCCGTCGATCTGAAGCACGGCCGTCTCTACGACGAGCATGAGGCCGTCGACGCCCTGGCCGCCGCCCAGCCCTATTCGGACTGGCTGGACAACATGGTCGATCTGGAGCCCATCATCGGCCCCGGACCGGAACCGCGCGCCGCCACCGGCGAGGCCCTGATCCGTCGCCAGATCGCCGCCGGTTTCAGCCGCGAGGATCTGGACCTGCTGCTGGACGCCCTGGTCCGCGACGGCAAGGAGGCGGTCGGCTCCATGGGCGACGACGCCCCGCCCGCCGTCCTGTCCAGCCTGCCCCGCCCCCTGGCCCACTACTTCCGACAAAACTTCAGCCAAGTCACAAACCCGCCCATCGACCCCCTGCGCGAAGCCGGGGCCATGAGCCTGAAGACCCGCTTCAAGAACCTGGGCAACATCCTGGCCCAGGACGAGGCCCAGACCGAGGTCTTCGTGCTGGACAGCCCTGTCCTGACCACCGGCATGTACCAGCGCCTGCTGGGCGTCGTCGCCGACGGCTCGACCACGGTGATCGACTGCACCTACCCGGTCCCAGCTGAAGGCGACCGTCCCGGCGCCGGCCTGCGTCAGGCGCTCGACCGCATCCGCGACGAGGCCGAGGCCGCCGCGCGCGAGGGCGCCACCCTGATCGTCCTGACCGACGAGCACGCCTCGGCCGAGCGTCTGGCCGCGCCGATGATCCTGGCCACCGCCGGGACCCACGGTCGTCTGATTGAAGCCGGCCTGCGCACCTATTGCTCGCTGGTCGTGCGCTCCGCCGAGACCCTGGACCCGCACGCCTTCGCCGTTCTGGTCGGGGTCGGCGCCACCGCCGTCAACCCGTGGCTGGCGCAGGAGTTGTTCCAGGAGCGTCTGGATCGCGGCGTCTATCCGGGCCTGACGCTCCACGACGCCTGCCTCAACTACAAGCACGGCATCGAGGCCGGCCTGCTCAAGGTTCTGGCGCGCAAGGGCATCAGCATCATCTCCGCCTATCGCGGCGGCTGCGAGTTCGAGGTCCTGGGCCTGTCGCGGGCCCTGGCCGCCGAGTTCTTCCCCGGCGCCCCGTCGCGCATCTCCGGCATCGGTCTGGCCGGTCTGGAGCAGGCGGCCCTGAAGCGTCACGCCGCAGCCTTCGGCGCGGCGGTCCCGTCGCCGTCGATGGGCGGCTTCTTCCGCATTCGTGCGGGCGGCGAGGCCCACGCCCATGACGCCAAGACCATCCACCTGTTGCAGGACGCGGTGAACCGGGGCGACTACAAGCGCTTCAAGCAATACTCCGCCGCCGTTCGCCTGCAGCCGGATCTGGCCCTGCGCGACCTGCTGGACTTCAAGGACGGCCTGACCCCGGTCCAGCTGCACGAGGTCGAAAGCGTCTCGGACATCCGCCGCCGCTTCCTTTCCCAGGCCATGTCTCTGGGCGCCCTGTCGCCCGAGGCGCATGAGACCCTGAACATCGCCATGAACCGGATGGGCGCGCGCGCCGTCTCCGGCGAGGGCGGCGAGGACCCGGCGCGCTATGTGCCGCGCCCCAACGGCGACAACGCCAACTCGGCGGTCAAGCAGGTGGCCTCGGGCCGCTTCGGCGTCACCGCCGAATACCTGAACCAGTGCCGCGAGATCGAGATCAAGGTGGCCCAGGGCGCCAAGCCCGGCGAGGGCGGCCAGCTGCCCGGCTTCAAGGTCACAGAGTTCATCGGCCGCATGCGTCACGCCGTTCCCGGCACCACCCTGATCAGCCCGCCGCCGCACCACGACATCTATTCGATCGAGGATCTGGCCCAGCTGATCTACGACCTGAAGGCGATCAACCCCGACGCCAAGGTCACGGTCAAACTGGTCTCGGCCACCGGCATCGGCGCCATCGCGTCCGGCGTGGCCAAGGCCAAGGCCGACGCCATCCTGATCGCCGGCCACAACGGCGGCACGGGCGCCTCGCCCCAGACCTCGGTCAAGCACGCCGGCATGCCCTGGGAGATCGGTCTGGCCGAGGCCCACCAGGTCCTCAGCCTGAACCATCTGCGCTCCTCGGTCAGCCTGCGCGCCGACGGCGGCATCCGCACCGGTCGCGACGTGGTCCTGGCCGCCCTGCTGGGGGCCGAGGAATACGGCATCGGCACGTCTGGACTGATCGCCATGGGCTGTCTGATGGTGCGTCAGTGCCACTCCAACACCTGCCCGGTCGGCGTCTGCTCGCAGGACGAGCGCCTGCGCGCCAAGTTCACCGGCACGCCGGAGAAGGTGGTCAACCTCTTCACCTTCATCGCCGAGGAGGTCCGCGAGATCCTGGCCTCCATCGGCGCCCGCACGATTGACGAGATCGTCGGCCGCACCGACCTGCTGCGTCAGACGCGGCGCGGCGGCTCGCATCTGGACGACCTGGACCTCAACCCCCTGCTGATGAAGGTCGACGTCGACCGTCCCGGCCGCTGGGCCGACAAGGTGCGCAAGCCCGTCCCCGAGAGCCTGGACGCCCAGGTGCTGAAGGACGCCGCTCCCTTCCTCGAGCGCGGCCAGACGCTGGAGCTGTCCTATCCCCTGAACAACACCCAGCGCACCGCCGGCGCCGGCGTCTCGTCGGCCATCGTTCGCAAGTTCGGGCCCGAGGGGCCGCAAGGGCGCCTGAAGCTGAAGCTGGAAGGCATCGCCGGTCAGAGCTTCGGCGCCTTTGGCGCGCGCGGTCTGATTCTCGACGTCACCGGAGAGGTCAACGACTACGTCGGCAAGGGCCTGTCGGGCGCCGACATCCACGTCCGTCCCTATGAGTGGCGCGCGGATCAGCAGGTCTGCGGCAACACCACCCTTTACGGCGCCACCTCGGGCCGGCTGTTCGTGGCCGGCGCGGCGGGCGAACGCTTCGCGGTCCGCAACTCCGGCGCCGAGGCCGTGGTCGAGGGGCTGGGCGCGCACGGCTGCGAATACATGACCGGCGGCCGCGTAGTGGTTCTCGGTTCGGTCGGCTGGAACCTGGCGGCGGGCATGAGCGGCGGCGAGCTGTTCGTGCTGGACACCGACGGTCGCGCGGCTCAGGCCCTCAACGGCGATCTGGCCGGGGTCGGTCGCATCGACACCGAGGCGGAGGCCCGGTTGAAGGCCCTGATCGAGGCCCACGCCGCCGCCACCGCCTCGCCTCTGGCCCGACGCATCCTCAGCGACTGGTCGGCGTTCGCGCCGCGTTTCGTCCGCATCGCGCCGAAAACCGTCCTCGCCGCCGAGGCCGCTGAAACCGACGTCAGGCTGGCCCAACCGGCCTGACGTCGCCCTCCCCTTTTCGCCAGCGTCTTCTCCCCGAGACCCTCATGACATCACCGACGATTTCCAAGGCCGCAGCATTCTGTTGCGGCCTTTTCGCCGTTGCGCTTTCGGCGCCCGCCTTCGCCGCCGCCCCGCCTGACTTGCTGGCGCATCAGGTCCCGCTGGCGCTGGACGGTCCCGGCACGGCCTGGATTCTGACCTCGACGGCCTTCGTGCTGATGATGACCCTGCCGGGGCTGGCGCTCTTCTACGGCGGCATGGTGCGCAAGAAGAACCTGATCGCCACCATCGCCCATTCCACGGCGGCCATGGC
>DAIOID010000028.1:18558-25238 GCA_036744355.1 Brevundimonas sp. | reverse complement strand
GCCTAGAGGTCGTCGCCGAACGGAAAACGCTCGGCCCAGAAGGGCTGCAGTTCCGGCAGGGCGTCCACCCGGCGCACCACCTCGGCCATACGCGGCGCCTCGGCGTAGAAACGCGTCCTTCGCGGCGTCCAGCGGCTGGCGACGGCGACATAGAGGTCGAGCACGCTCAGGTCGTCGCCCAGCAGGAAGCGGCCCGGCGTGATCTGGCTGTCCATGATCCGCCAGCAGTCAGCGATGCGCTCGGCGGTGCGCCGCTTGATCTGTTCCTGCGCCGTCGCATCCTCGCCGACCAGGCGCGACGGCTCGTCACGCACCCAGAACATCGAATAGATGGCCGCTGGAATGAAGGTCATCCAGCGCAAAAACTGCGCCCGGCGCGGATCGTCCAGCCTCGGCCCCAGCCGCGCTTGCGGATGGGCGTCGGCCAACCAGATCAGGATGGCGGCGCTCTCGGTGATCGTCTCGCCGCTGGGCAGGATCAGGGCCGGGATCTGGCGCATGGGGTTGGTGACGGCGACCTTGTCGCGTTCGGCCTCGCCCTCCCAGGTCACGACCTCGACGACGCGATAGCCCAGTCCGATCAGGGTCATGGCCGCCTCGACCGGGACCGATCCCGAGCCAGCGGCGCCGTAGAGCGTATAGGTCATCCCCAGGCTTCTCCCCATCTGATTGCCGCCTTCACACCACATCTAGCGTCATAGATAAATTTGATCGCAAGATAGGCCGGTTTCGACTTGGCGCCGCGCGCCTGCGGACGCATGGTGAAACTCGCTTCTCCCGGATTCGCTTCAGGTCATTTTGATGAACGCCCACTCCTCGATCATCCGTCCCGGAACGGCCGGACTGCTGACGCCTTCGGCCGCCTACAAGCCCTTCCGCTATCCGTGGGCCTTCGACATGTGGAAGAAGCAGCAGCAGGTCCACTGGATGCCCGAAGAGGTGCCGCTGGGCGAGGACGTCAAGGACTGGGCCGCCAACCTGACCGACAGCGAGCGCAACCTGCTGACGCAGATCTTCCGCTTCTTCACCCAGGCCGACATCGAGGTCCAGGACAACTACATGGAGCGCTACGGCCGGGTGTTCAAACCGACCGAAGTGAAGATGATGCTGGCCTCCTTCGCCAATATGGAGACCATCCATATCGCGGCCTACGCCCTGCTGCTCGAAACCATCGGCATGCCCGAGAGCGAGTTCGGCGCCTTCATGGAATACGAGGCCATGCGCGACAAGCATGACTTCATGGGCCAGTTCGGGGTCGAGACCGACGCCGACATCTGCCGGACGCTCGCCATGTTCGGCGGTTTCTCCGAGGGCCTGCAACTGTTCGCCAGCTTCGCCATGCTGATGAACTTCCCGCGCCAGTCGAAGATGAAGGGCATGGGCCAGATCGTGTCCTGGTCGGTGCGCGACGAGAGCCTGCACTGCGAAGGCATCATCAAGCTGTACCACGCCTTCAACAAGGAGACGGGCGCCGTCACCAAGGCCGTGGCCGACGACATCGTCGACTGCTGCAAGACGGTGGTGGCGATGGAGGACAAGTTCATCGACCTGGCCTTCGAAATGGGCCCGGTCAACGGCATGACGCCGGACGACATCAAGCAGTACATCCGCTTCATCGCCGACTGGCGCCTGCGTCAGCTGCAACTGCCGGAAGTCTACGGCGTCACCGAAAACCCCCTGCCCTGGCTGCAGTCGCTGCTGTCGGGCGTCGAACACGCCAACTTCTTCGAGGCCCGCGCCACCGAATATTCCAAGGCGGCGACCCAAGGGTCCTGGCACGGCGCCGACGGCGTCTGGGACAGCTTCGACGCCATGATGAAGCGCCGCGCGGCCGCCGAGGGCTGAGCCGCTGCTGCGGTCCTGATCGACAGCGTTCGTCAGGACCGCGCCTCCCCTAGCCTGCCTTCTTCTTCGGCGCCGGCTTCTTCCCGGCCGGCCCCGCCGATCCCTTCAGACTGGCCTTCAGAGCCGCCATCAGGTCGATGACGTTCGTATCGTCCGGCTCCGGCGCGGTGACCACGCCCTTCCCGCCCTTGGCCTTGGCCGCGATCATCTCGCGCAGGGCCTCGTCATAGCGGTCGTGGAAGCGGGTCGGATCAAACTCCGCCTCCTTCTGCCCGATGATGCGGGCGGCGATCTCAACCATGTCCTTGTCCGCCTGCACCTCGGGAATGTCGTCGAAGAAGTCGTCAGCGGCCTTCACCTCGTCGTGGGCGCGCAGGGTATAGGCGACCAGTCCCTTGCCGTGGACCTCCAGCGCCAGCTGCCGCTCCTTGCCGCGCAGCACCAGCTGGCCCAGGGCGATCTTGCCCGCCGTCTTCATCGCCTCGCGGATCACGGCGAAGGCTTCGACGCCCACGCCCTTTTCCGGCACGACATAGAAGGGGTCATCCCAATAGAGCCGGTCGATGTCGGCCTCGTCGACGAACTGGTCAATGGAAATGGTCCGGGTGCTTTCCAGACGCACCTTGTCGAAGTCGGCCTCGTCGAACAGGACGTATTCGTCCTTGGAAATCTCATAACCCTTGACCAGATCGGAGCGCTCGACCGGCCCGGTGTCCGGGTCCGTCGTCACCATGCGGATGCGGTTATGGGTGGCCGGGTTGATCAGGTGAAAGCGCACGTCGCTGGCGCTGCTCGTCGCCGTGTAGAGGGCGACCGGACAGGTCACCAGCGACAGCTTCAAATGTCCCTGCCATGTAGGTCGCGCGGCCATGATGCGGTCCTCCAGCCCGTTTCAACGGGCGCGTCACGGAATCGTTCAGACCTCTGGCCCCACCCCGAGAACCGCGCAATCATCCGTCCATGACCTGGATCGCTCGCCTGTTCCGTCTACACGCCGCCCTATGGCTGGGGCTGGCGGTCCTTGTCGCGGTCATCGCCCTGACGCCCGGCGTCCGGGACTGGCCGACGCGGATCGCGGCGGGATGGGGCGCGGGGGCCGCCGCCTTCCTGGCCCTGACCTTCGCTCGCCTGCTGCGCGCTCGCTCGGTCGCGGCCATTCGGCGGCGCGCCGCCGAACTGGATCAGGCAGGCGGCGCAGTCCTGCCGCTCAGCCTGCTGGCGGCCGCGACCAGCGTCTCCATCATCGTCATGGAAGCGGCGGGCGAAGGGCGAGCGTCGGCGGCCAGCGCCCTCTTCTCCATCGGCGTCATCGCCCTGTCCTGGCTCTTCGTGCACGTCATCTTCACCCTGCACTACGCCCACGAGTTCTACGCCCCCGAAACGGCCGGAGACGGCGACCGGCAGGGACTGATCTTCCCGGGCGAGAACGACCGGACTACTGGGACTTCCTGCACTTCGCCCTGATCATCGGCGTCGCCAACCAGACCGCCGATATCCAGATCAGCAGTCGAAAGCTGCGCCGGATCGCCACCCTGCACAGCCTGGTCGCCTTCCTGTTCAACACGGTGATCCTGGCTCTGGCGGTCAATATGGCGGTCGGTCTGCTCTAGACTTTCCTGCGTCTCGCCTTGACTTGGCCGCGATTGAGGCCCATCTGCGCTGCATCGCACAATGCGGTGACCGGCCCGTTCCAGCGCGTGTTGGGCTTCCTGCTTAGGGAAGACCTGTCTGTCGAGCGGCCGGACATTCAAGTTCATACGTCGTCCATACACGCGGGGCGGCGCCCGTTCCCCGCCCGGATTCCGGGCAGGCGACGCGCGCCCGGCCCGATCCTGATCGGCTGCGATCGTCGCCGTACGTGAAAGACAGACGTGAGCAACACCACTTTTGAATCCATGGGCCTGAACAAGGCCATCCTCCAGGCCCTGTCGTCGACCGGCTATGAGAAGCCGACGCCGATCCAGGCCAAGGCCATCCCCGACGTCATGGCCGGCAAGGACCTGCTGGGCATCGCCCAGACCGGCACCGGCAAGACGGCCGCCTTCGCCCTGCCGATCCTGCATCGCCTGGCCGAAAACCGCATCGCGCCGCGTCCGCGCACCACGCGCGCCCTGATCCTGTCGCCGACGCGCGAACTGGCCACCCAGATCGGTGAGAGCTTCAAGCAGTACGGCGCCCATCTGGGCTTCAGGGTCGCCGTCATCTTCGGCGGCGTGAAGTACGGCGGCCAGGAGCGCGCCCTGCAGCAGGGCCTGGACGTTCTGGTCGCCGCTCCCGGCCGCCTGCTGGACCACATCCAGCAGAAGACCCTGGACCTGTCGACCTGCGAGATCTTCGTCCTGGACGAGGCCGACCAGATGCTGGACCTGGGCTTCATCAAGCCCATCCGTCAGATCGTCAGCCGCATCCCCGCCAAGCGTCAGAACCTCTTCTTCTCGGCCACCATGCCGTCGGAGATCGGCAAGCTGGCCGGCGAGCTGCTGAAGGACCCGGTCAAGGTCCAGGTCACGCCGCAGTCGACCACGGTCGAGCGCATCAAGCAGTCGGTGATCCACATCGAACAGGGCCGCAAGCGCGCCCTGCTGACCGAACTGTTCAGCGACGCCGCCTATACGCGCTGCCTGGTCTTCACCAAGACCAAGCACGGCGCCGACAAGGTCGCGGCCTATCTGGAGGCCGGCGGCGTCGAGGCCGGCGCCATCCACGGCAACAAGAGCCAGCCGCAACGCGAGCGCGCGCTTGAAGCCTTCAAGAACGGCAAGCTGCGCGTTCTGGTCGCCACCGACATCGCCGCCCGCGGCATCGACGTGGACAAGGTCACCCATGTGGTGAACTTCGAGTTGCCCTATGTGCCGGAAGCCTATGTGCACCGCATCGGCCGTACGGCCCGCGCGGGCAAGGACGGCACGGCCATCAGCTTCGTCGCCGGCGACGAGATGAAGCTGCTGAAGGACATCGAGAAGGTCACGCGCCAGAAGATCCCCTCGATCGACCGCCGCAACGACAAGGCCCTGGCCCAGCTGGACGCCTCGATCATGGCGGCCGGCGTGGCCAAGAAGGCGACCCTGCCCGAGCGAGAGGGCCGTGGCGGACGTGGCGGCGGCGAGGGTGGCGAAGGCCGCAATCGCGCCCGCAATCCGCGCCGCGAGGGCGTTCGTCCCGAGGGCGGCGGCCAGCCGCACCGCCAGCGCAAGGGCGGGCGCGACCGCACCCACCACGCCGAGCGTCCGGCGGCCGCCTACGACCCGATGGCGAGCGAACGTCCCAAGTCCTCGCCGCGCGCCCAGCCGGCGGCCGAGCCCAAGCCCGTCGGCGAAATGAAGCGCCGCCCCCGTCGCCGCCCGTCGAACGGCGGCAAGGGCTACGGCTCGCAGAACTGATGATCGGGCTTCGGCCCTGATCTGACGCCCAACAAAAACGGCGGCTCCCGAGAGGGGGCCGCCGTTTCCGTTTCAGCCCATAGCCGGGATCAGAAGGCCCAGCGCGCGCCCAGCGAGGCCACCAGGGCCGAGCCCTCGGCTGTGCCGCGCAGGTGCGAGGTCGTCGCCGCTGCGGTGCCCGCATAGAAGGTGCGGTCGTCGTAGATGTCCGAGTCGCTGAAGGCGATGTAGGTCAGACCGGCGTCGAAGGTCACGCCCCTGGTCACCTCGGTCGAGCCGCCCACCGAAACCAGCAGACGGTCGGCGTCCGGAATACGGGCCGTACGCAGGCTGTCGCGGGTCGGGGTCGGGTCATAGCCGACGCCGGCGCGCAGGGTCGTCTTGTCGCTGAGGGCGTAGTCCAGGCCGATCGCGCCCGTGGTCACGTCCTTGTAGTTCTGATGGATCGAGTCGCCGCCGCCGGGATAGTCGACGTTGATGGCGTCGAACTCGGACCAGCCGATGCGATTGACCTGGGCATTCAGGGTCAGCTTGTCGTTGACGGCGTAACGCACCGAGGCCGAGGCGAACCACGGGGTGTTGAAGCTGGCCGTGCCGGCGGTCGAGACGCTGTTGGGCGCCAGGGGGCCGGTCAGGACGATGTTCACATCGCCATCCAGTTCATGCTCGATCTTGGAGCGATAGGACAGGCCGAAATCCCACGGGCCCTTGTGCACCTGGGCGCCGACGTTCCAGCCGAAGTCCCAGCCGTCGCCTTCCAGCGAGGACGAGCCGTCGGGCACCAGGGGCGAGACCGACGGCATGGCCGAGGTCAGCTTGGCCTTGACGTACTGGGCGTTCAGGCCGGCGCCGAGGTCCAGCCAGTCGTTGACCTGCCAGGCCACGGTCAGGCTGGCGTCGCCCGAGCGCAGTTCCGAGGTCAGGGCGTCGTAGCGGGCGAAGGAGCCCGGCTCGTACTTCGTCGTGAAGTTGTAGGGCGCCGCCACCGAGACGCCGACGGCGAAGCGGTCGCCGATGGGCGTGGCGAAGGCGAAGTTGGGCACCAGGCCGCTTTCGATCGGGTCGACCTCGGTGTTGCGCGGGTTGACCACCGGCACATTGGCTCCGCCCGGATAGGTGACGTAGGAGCCGTTGTTCTTCACTTCCGAGTCGATGCGGATGGCGTGCATGCCGAACGACAGCTCACGGCCGCTGCGGGCGATGGCGGCGGGGTTCCACCACATCGAGCCCGTGCCGCGATCGGCGGCTTCGCCCGAGAAGGCGCGACCGGCGCCGCGCACCGACTGTTCCTGCAGATAGAAGGAGCCAGCGAAGGCCGGAGCCGCCACGGAGGCCATGAGGATCGCGAGGCCGCCGACGCGGGCCATGTTCCTGGGGGTCATGCTGTTTCACCTATGTAAGTCCGCCCGTCCTTACTGATGAACGGGTCGTTGTTCGGGGAGAAGCGCCACGCTA
>DAIOID010000028.1:16680-18458 GCA_036744355.1 Brevundimonas sp. | reverse complement strand
CCGCCGAAGCCGAAGGGATAGCTGCCGAACGACAGGTCCGGCCGAGCTTCCGCGGCGGCCCTCAGAACCTCGGCGATAGCGCTCTCGCCGACCCCTTCGACCCGGATCGTGCGAACGTGGACCGCCGCCCCCGCGCGCAGGCGCGGCGCCACGTCCTGCAGCATGGCCTCCATGATTTTCGGCACGCCCGCCATGACGAAGACATTGCCGATCTGGAAGCCCGGCGCGTCGGTCACCGGATTGGCGATCAGGCTGCCGCCCTCGGGAATGCGCGCCATCCGCCGCCGTGCGGCGTTGAACTCGCCGGGTCCGTACCGCCGCTCGAGAATGGCCAGGGCCTCGGGGTGTTCGCGCACAGGCACGCCGAAGGCGGCGCCCACGGCGTCGGCGGTGATGTCGTCATGGGTCGGCCCAATGCCGCCCGTGGTGAAGACATAGTCGTAGGCGCCGCGCAGGGCGCTCAGCGCCTCGACGATCTGGACCTGACGGTCTCCGACGGTGCGCGCCTCCATCAGGTCGATCCCCAGCGCCGCCAGAAAGCGGGCGATGGTGTTCAGGTTCGTATCCTTGGTCCGGCCGGACAGGATCTCGTCCCCGATGATCAGGACAGCGGCGGTCGGTGCAGCTTGAGCGTTCATGCAGCTCACATAGGAAGCGGGGCGCGCCGCGTCACCGGCCCCGCCTGACGGGCTTGAGCTTTTGTGCTAGGTTCGCCATCTGACATCCCAAGCCTAGCACACAGCCGCTCCCCCCAGTCTTCGCGGCGCGCCCGAAAGCAGATCATGTACGAGACTCCCGACCTGGATAACGACGCCTTCGTCCGCAGCCACGAAATCCGCATCCACGACGCGGACGCCTTCGAGGGCATGCGCAAGGCCGGCCGCCTGGTCGCCGAGGCGCTGGACATGATCGGCGAGCATGTGAAGCCCGGCGTCACCACCGGCGAACTGGACGATCTGGTGCGCGAGTTCACCCTGACGCGCGGCGGCGTGCCCGCCTGCCTCGGCTACAAGGGCTACACCAAGACGATCTGCACCTCGATCAACCACGTCGTCTGCCACGGCATCCCCGGCGACAAGGTTCTGAAGGAAGGCGACATCGTCAACATCGACCACACGGTCATCGTCGACGGCTGGCACGGCGACAGCAGCCGCATGTTCCCGGTCGGAGAGATCAACGCCCGGTCGAAAAAGCTGATCGACGTCACCTATGACGCGCTGGAACTGGGTCTGGCCCAGGTCAAGCCGGGCAACACCTTCGGCGACATCGGCTACGCCATCCAGAAGTTCGTCGAGGCCCAGCGCATGAGCGTGGTGCGCGACTTCTGCGGTCACGGCATCGGCCGCGTCTTCCACGACAGCCCCAACGTCCTGCACTACGGCCGCCGCGGCGAGGGCGCCGTGCTGAAGCCGGGCATGTTCTTCACCGTCGAGCCGATGGTGAACCTGGGCAAGCCGGCGGTGAAGGTGCTGTCCGACGGCTGGACCGCCGTGACCCGCGACAAGTCCCTGTCGGCCCAGTGCGAGCACACCATTGGCGTGACCGAGGACGGCCTGGAAATCTTCTCGGCCTCGCCGAAGGGCCTGTTCCGTCCGAAATTCTAGACCCCGCTCATCCCCGCGGAGGCGGGGACCCAGAGCTTTGGTCCCCGCAATCCAGCGCTTGATCCCTGCGACGGACAAGTTAGCGTCCGGTCCTAGGACTGGGTCCCCGCCTCCGCGGGGATGAGCGGATGGGGGCATCGTGTCCGACGGCGTCGCGGGAGCAATTCCAAAGCA
>DAIOID010000028.1:3982-16580 GCA_036744355.1 Brevundimonas sp. | reverse complement strand
TCCAAGGGCGTCGGCGCCGAGACCGCCCTGGACCTGGCCGCCCTGCACGAGGTCTCGCGCCGCGTGGCCAAGGAGGAGGCCAACAAGCGCACCGTCATCTCGTCCTGGACGGCCCTGCTGGCCTATGTCCGCCTTTCGCTGCAGCACGAGCCGCGCGAGCAGTTCCGCGTCCTCTACCTCGACAAGAAGAACCAGCTGATCCTCGACGAGATCCAGAACCGGGGCACGGTGGATCACGCCCCCGTCTATCCGCGCGAGGTGGTGCGCCGGGCGCTGGAGCTGTCGGCCAGCGCCATGATCATCGTCCACAACCACCCGTCGGGCGACCCCACCCCCAGCCGCGCCGACATCGACATGACCAGGCAGGTGATCGAGGCCGCCCGCTCGCTCAGCCTTCAGGTCCACGACCACCTCATCGTCGGGCGCGAAGGCGTGGCCAGCTTCAAGCAACTGGGTTTGATGTGACCGTCCTGACCACCGACCGCCTGACCCTGACCCCCGTCGCAGTCAGCGACATGGACGACCTGATCGGTCTCTGGGCCGACGCCGACTTCACCCGCCACATCATGGGGCGCGGCCTGTCCGAAGAAGAGGTCTGGTTCCGACTGCTGCGCGACCTCGGTCACTGGCAGGCCAAGGGCTACGGCAACTGGACCATCCGCGAGACCGACAGCGGCGCCTATGTCGGCAGCGTCGGGGTGCTGGATTATCGCCGCGAGATGTCCCCGACCTTCGACGCGCCGGAACTGGGCTGGGGCGTCGCCCCCGCCTTCCAGGGCCAGGGCCTGGCGTTTGAGGCGCTGCAGGCCGCCCTGGCCTGGACCGACGCCTACCGGCTGGAGCCGCGCACCGTCTGCATGATCTCGCCCGACAACGCCCCTTCGGTGAAGCTGGCCGAACGGGTCGGCTACCGCCCCTACGCCGAGGCGGACTACAAGGACTCGCGCGTCACCCTGTTTGAACGGCCCCGCGCGGTTGCGGGCTGACAGACGGCGCGCACCTCTTTAGGTTTTACAGTCCAGATCCGATCTGCCGGTTTCGAGAGTAGCTTCATGCCCATGTCCGCCGACGTCCTTCGCGCCCATCTGGTCGAGGCCTTCCCCGATGCGGACATCGCCATCGAGGACTTGGCCGGCGACGGCGACCATTATCGGGCGAAGATCGTCTCCTCGGCCTTCAAGGGCCTGCCCCGCGTGCGCCAGCATCAGCTGGTCTATGGCGCGCTGAAGGGGCAGATGGGCGGCGAACTGCACGCCCTGGCGCTGGAGACCTCGGCCCCCGTCGAGGCCGGCTGAGCATGCGCTATCGTCCGTTCGGCGGCACCGGCGCGGCGGTCTCCAACCTGACGCTCAGCCTCGGGCACGAGGCTCTGGGGCGCGGGCGCGCAGCCCTCAGCGAGCTGATCTTCACCGCGCTTGAGGCGGGCGTGAACAGCTACCACCTCGAGAACGCCGATCCGGTGCTGGCCGAGGTCGTCGGCGAGGCCCTGGGCCACGTCGAGCGACGGCTGGTCTGCGTCGGCATGACCCTGGGCGTCGGCGACGGCCGCAAGAAGGGCTTCCGCGACTTCTCGGCCGAAGGTCTGAGCGGCGCCATCGACCAGGCCCTGCACGCCTCGGGCCTGGGCTGGTTCGACGTCGTCGTGCTGGACGAACCCGCCGACGATGAGCTGCCCCAGGCGTCGCTGATCGTGCTGAAGGCCCAGCGCAAGGCCGGCCACGTGCGACTGCTGGGCGTGTCGGGCGACGCCCCGGTGATGGACGTCTATGTCTCGACCGGCGCCTTCGATGTCCTCTACACGCCCTTCCACGCCAATGTGGAATGGCGCATTCGCTCGCGGATGCGGGCCGCGCGCGAACGCGACATGGCCATCTTCACCTACGACTACTTCCCCGAAAGCCTCTCGACCGAGCGCAAGGCCGCCGGCGCCGGGGCCGCGCCAAAGAAGAGAGGCCTGTTCGGCTTCGGGGCCAAGCCCGTCGAACAGGGCATGGCCAACGCCGGCTCCTTCGCCTTCCTGCATCAGACGCCGAACTGGAAGGCCGAGGAAATCTGCCTGGCCTTCACCCTGACCGACCCGGCGATCGCCAGCGTCATCGTCGAGGCGATCAACCCGGAACGGATGGAGGCCCTGGCCGCCGTGCCCGAGCGCGACCTGCCGCCGGGCCTGTCGGCCCAGATCGAAATGGCGCGGGTCGGGTCGGCGGTCGCCTAAGGCGGATTAGCCGCCCATCGCCACGAAGGGGCCGTTGAGGAAGCCCGGCTTGCGATAGGCCAGGCGCTGACCGTCCGCGCCCAGAACCCGCCCGCCGGCCGCCTCCAGCACCGCCTGGCCCGCCGCGGTGTCCCATTCATTGGTCGGGCCGGTGCGCGGATAGGCGTCGAAGCGCCCCTCGGCGATCAGGCAGAATTTCAAGGACGAGTCCGTGCCCTGCCACTGGGTGCAGCCGTGCCGGGCGGCCAGACGCGCGGCCTCCTCGTCGGTCATGCTGTGGCTCAACAGGGCGATGCCCTCGGCCGGACGGTCCCGCACCCTGATCGGCCGCCAGGCCTCGCCGAAGACGCGGCGCACGGCGCCCTTGCCCGGCGCGGCCGACGCCCAGGTCACGCTCGTCGCCGGAGCCGTCACGACGCCCGCGACCGGGGCGTCGCCGCGCATCAGGGCGATGTTGACGGTGAAGCTCTCGCGCCCCTGAACAAAGCCCTTGGTCCCGTCCAGCGGGTCGATCAGCCAGAACCACTCGCCGACCGAGGTCGGGACGCCGTCGGCGGCGGAGGCTTCCTCGGCCACGGCCTCGACCTCCGGCCAGCGCTCGGCCAGCCGCTGCAGGATCAGGGCCTCGGCGGCGCGATCGGCCTCGGTCACCGGGCTGGCGTCGGACTTGGTCTCGACCGCCGTGCCGCTCCGCCAGTAGGGGAGGATCAGACGCGCGGCCTCCTCGGCGATGTCGGCGATGGTCCCGGCGAGGGCGCCGGATGCGAGGTCGGTCTCAAGGGCGTGCGTCATGTCATCGCCTCGATAGCCCATGCGCCCGGTTTCAAGAACCGGCAAATCAGGTCAGCCTTAACCATTCCCGCCAGCAGCCCGCCCCGAACGATGACCTTCCCTGACCTTGCTTCTCCCTCGGCCGATCTCGCCGCCGCCGACCTGCCCATGGGCGGCGCCGAACTGGCGGCCTTCGTCGCCGGGAAGCTGTGCCACGACTTCATCAGCCCGGCGGGCGCCATCATGTCGGGCCTGGACCTGCTGGAAGACCCGACGGCCCAGGACATGCGCGACGACGCCCTGGGCCTGATCCGACAGAGCGCCAAGAAGATGGTCGCCCACGTCCATTTCGCCCGGGTCGCCTTCGGCGCCGCCACCACCAGCGAACAGTTCGTCTCGGCCGAACTGCGCGATCTGGTCGCCAATCTATCCGAGGGCGGACGCGCAAGCCTGGACTGGCGCATCGCCGACGGCGAGGTCTTCACCAAGCCCCAGGCCCGCATCCTGATCAACCTGGCCTGGATGACCCTGGGGGCCCTGCCGACCGGCGGCGTCGCCACCCTCAGCGCCCGACGCGAGGACGGCCGCCTGCTGCTGGTCGGCTCGGCCGAGGGCGCCCGCGCCCGGCTCAAACCCGAGGCCCTGACCGGGCTGAAGGGCGAGCGTTTGACCGAAGGCCTGGCCGGCCAGTGGATCCAGCCCTACTGGCTGTGGCTGGCGGTCGACGAGGCGGGCGGTCGCCTCGACGTCGCCTGCGACGATGGCCGCGTCGGCCTGATCGCGCGCACCCCCGCCTGACGCCCCGCCCTCCGCCATCGTCTGTTAATGCCGGTGAACGATCATGGCGCGAAGATCGACCCGGTTTCGCGCCGAACGAGATAAAGCCCTTGGACCCCCAGACCTGTTTGATCGTCGATGACAGCCGGATCATCCGCAAGGTGGCGCGCCGCATCGTCGAGGACCTGGGCTTCGAGGTCGACGAGGCCGCTGACGGGGTCGAGGCCCTGACCTACTGCATGGGCGCCATGCCCCATGTGGTGCTGCTGGACTGGCAGATGCCGGTGATGGACGGCCTGACCTTCCTGCGCCGACTGCGTGACCTGCCGGGAGGCCGCGCGCCCAAGGTCCTGTTCTGCTCGGTCGAGACCCGCGCCGACCGGATCGCCGAAGCCCTGTCCGCAGGCGCTGACGACTATGTTATGAAGCCCTTCGACGGCGAAATCCTTCACTCGAAGTTCGCCGAAGTGGGAGCTATTCAGTCGCCGTCATGACGCCCGAGGATTTCGATCGCCTTCAGACCCTGCTGGCCACGCGCGCCGGCTTCCGGCTGATGCGCGACCGGATGCATCTGGCCGAGCATCGCCTGGGGCCGGTGGCGCGCCGCGAGGGCTATCATAACGTCGAGGCCATGCTGGCGACGCTGTGGAACAAGCCGGTCGCCTCGCTGGGCTGGGCCGTGATCGAGGCGCTGCTGAACGGCGAGACCTGGTTCCGTCGCGACCGCACGGTTTTCGACGTCTTCGCCCGCGAACTGATGCCCGCCCTGACCGCCGCTCGTCCGGGCGGCAAGGTCCGGCTGTGGTCCGCCGGCGCCTCGACCGGGCAGGAAGCCTATTCCCTGGCCATGGCCGCGCTGGACAGCCGCGCCGACGTCGAGATCGTCGCCACCGACCTGTCCCGTCAGGCGATCGAAAAGGCGCAGGCGGGGCTCTACACCTCGTTCGAGATTCAGCGCGGTCTGTCGGCCAAGGCCATGTTGCGCTGGTTCGAGCAGACCGACGAGCAATGGCGCGCCCGTCCCGAGCTGCGCCAGGCGGTGTCGTTCGAACGGGCCAACCTGCTGGACCAGCCCGCCGACGACCGTCAGTTCGACGTCATCTTCTGCCGCCACGTCCTCAGCGACCTGGAGCCCGCGCGCCGCGCCCAGGTGCTGGAGACGCTCGAGCGACGACTGGTCGACGACGGCTGCCTCTTCCTCGGCCTGGACGAGCGGCCCGAGGGCGACAGCGTCGCCTTCCGCCCCGTCGCCGGTCGCCGGGGCCTCTACGTCAAGGCGCCCTCAGCCCTGCGCCGCGCCGCCTAGCAGGCCGGCGGCCGCGACGGCCTTGACCCGCGCCTGTGGAACCTCGCTGAACACCAGATCGCTGACGCCGAAATACTCGGCCTGGTTCAGGGCGCACCAGTCGGTCGTGACCAGTCGCACCGTCGCCCTGCCTGCGACATCTCCCGCCGCCCCATAGACGAAGTCGCCGTTGCGTTCGCCCAGAGGCATGAGTCGGTCCTGATTGGCCCGCGCCATCAGGCCCGCCAGCCGCTCGGCCGGAATCTCCGCCACCATCAGCTTGCCGTCGAAGCGCACCACGGCGTCGAAGGCGTAACGCGACACCGGACCGGCGGGCAGGCCCGTGCCCAGGGTCGTGTGACCGATGAAGCCCGCCTCGGCGCTTGCCGCCCGCGCCAGGGCGGCGGCGACGGCGCGCCCCGTTTCGCCCAGCGTCAGGGCGCGCGGACTGACGCCCAGCACCGCCTTTTCCTCAGCGGTCAGGTGCGTCGCCAGGGTCGTCGCGATCAGATTGACGATGCGCGGCGACGGTGCGGCGGTCAGGTCCACCGCCGTCGTATCCTCCTTGATCCGGCCGTCCTCGAACAGGGTCGCCGTCGTATAGGCGTTGCTCCACGACCCGGTGTGAGCATAGGCGCTGCGGCCCTGTTCGTGCTGGAACAGCAGATGGTTGTGGCCGCCGATCATCAAGGCGCCGTCGGGCAGCAGAGGCAGGATGTCGCGATCACCGGCCACGCCGGCATGGCTCATCACCAGCATCAGGTCGGCCCCGTCCAGCAGCCGGCTCAGGTTCGCCTGCGCCCAAACTCCCGGTTCAGGGATGCTCAACCAGTCGCGGCTGGCCTTGGGATAGGTGTTCAGCGAATCCGTCCCCGCCCCGACGATGCGCAGCGACCGCGAACCCAGCGGCAAGGTCACGGCGGCCTCGGCGTAGGGCCGGCCGGTGCGGGCGTCGATGATGTTGCTGACGACGACGATCCCCAGCCCCCGCATCCGCGCCACCACCTCATGCAGGTCCGGCGTCAGGTCGTTGTCGTGGTTGCCCAGGTTGACCACCGTGGGCGCCAGCTTCGGCAGCTCGCCCAGGAACGCCCAGTCGATCGCCCCGCCCGAGCGTACCGAGACGACATTGCCGTGCTCGAAGATGTCGCCGTCGATGGCGATCAGATGCGGAACCTTCGAGCCCGCGACCTCGGCCTCCAGCGCCGCCAGCAGCTGGCCCGTCCGCTCATAGGCCGAATGCAGGTCGGCCATGGCCAGGACGCGACCGATCGCCCGCGCCTCATGCCGGAGCGCCAGCGCGCCCAGACCCGGCGCCGCGGCGGCGACGGCCATCAGCTGAAACAGGCGGCGGCGATGGAGGCGGCTGGTCGTCATGCGCAGGTCCTGTCAGGCCGCGCCCGGCGCGTCTAGAGTTTCCTCGCCAAGGACGGCGCAGCCCTGCCGTTTCGCATGGGACATTGCGCCGCACAATGCCGGGAGCGCCCCGATTCCCCCTCGACTTGTCAGGTTTTTCAGACAGCGTGTCCCTGTCGCGAAAGCTTCATCGAACATCCGTTCTCCAGACTGGAAAAAGCGTCGCCGTGAACCTAGGCCCTCGGCCAGTTTCAACGAGGACCCTCCCCCCATGTCCCCTCGCCTCTCCGCCCTCGCCGCCTCCGCCAGCGGCCTCGCCCTTCTGATCGCCGCCCCGGCCGTGGCCCAGACTGCAGACGCCGCCGAACAGGCCGTCGCCGTCGACGAGATCGTCGTCACCGCCCAGCGTCGCAGCGAGAACATCCGTGACGTGCCCTTTGCCGTCACGGCGATGAACACCGAGACCCTGACCGCCATTTCGGCCGGCGGCGCCGACATCCTGAGCCTGTCGGGCCGCGTGCCCAGCCTGCAGGTCGAAAGCTCGAACGGCCGTTACGCTCCGCGCTTCTACATCCGCGGCCTCGGCAATGTGGACTTCGACTTCACCGCCTCGCAGCCGGTCTCGATGGTGATGGACGACATCGTGCTGGAGAGCGTCTACCTGAAGGGCTTCCCCCTGTTCGACGTGAAGCAGCTGGAAGTGCTGCGCGGTCCGCAGGGCACCCTGTTCGGCCGCAACACCCCGGCTGGCGTGATCAAGATCGACACCACCAAGCCCGGCCAGAACTTCACCGGCTACGGCTCGCTGACCTACGGCAACTACGGCTCGACCCGAGCGGAGGCCGCCGTCACCCTGCCCGCCTCGGACACCCTGTCGGTGCGCGTCGCCGCCCTGTGGAACCACCGCGACGACTACATCAACAACGCCTGGGACGCCCCCTTCGCCAAGACGGACGGCAAGGACCTCGGCAACTTCGACGACGTCGCCGGCCGCGTTCACGTCGCCTGGACCCCGACCGACCGCCTGTCGACCCTGCTGACCCTGCAGGCCCGCGACTACGAGGGCACCGGCACGATGAACCGCGCCAATGTCCTGACCAAAGGCTCAAACAAGCTGAACGACAACTTCGACCGCGAGACGGTCTGGTACGACGGCGGCCGCAACAACTTCCAGAAGCAGAAGACCACCTCGCAGTCGCTGCAGGTCGCCTATGACTTCGGCCCCGCCACCCTGACCGGCGTGATCGGCTCCTATCAGGGCTGGAGCCAGGGCGACGGCGACATCGACGGCGGCGTAGCTTCGGCCCCTGTCGGCTCGGGCTACAAGACCCCGTTCAACGTGGAATCCGGCACCCTCTCCAGCGACCTGCTTCAGAACACCTACGAACTCCGCCTGGCCTCGAACGGCGACGGCCGTCTGGGCTGGCAGGTCGGCGCCTTCTACTGGGACGAGCGCATCAACCTGGTGTCCGGCACCTTCAACGGCACGGGCGGTCTGATGCCGACCAAGGTCACCGACATCGTGCAGAAGTCGGACTCATGGTCGGTCTTCGGTCAGGCCAATTATCAGGTCACGGATGCCCTGAAGGTGACCGGCGGCGTGCGTTACACGGACGACAGCCGCGACTATCACGGCCGGATCGTGGTCGGCACGCCGGCCAACGCCGAGGGCCGGGTCTCGGTCGGCGACGAGCAGGTCAGCTGGGACGTCAGCGCCCTCTATGAGGTCAGCGACAGCCTGAACCTGTTCGCCCGCGTGGCCAGCGGTTATCGCGGGCCGTCGATCCAGGGCCGCAACCTGCCGGTCCTGACCACGGCAGACTCCGAAACCGTCATGTCCTACGAGGCCGGCCTCAAGTCGCGCCTGTGGAACGGCCGCGCCCGCCTGAACGCCACGGCCTATCTGTATGACGTCAAGGACATGCAGTTCACGGCCATTGGCGGCATCGACAACTCCAACCGCCTGATCAACGCCGACAAGGGTCAAGGCTACGGCATCGAGATCGACGGCGACGTCTATCTCGGCGCGGGCTTCACCCTGGCCGGCGGCGTGGCCTGGAACCACACCGAGATCAAGGACAAGGACCTGCTGGTCGCCATCTGCGGCAACCACCTGTGCACCATCACCGATCCGATCGTGAAGGTGGGCGCCAGCGACCGCGCCGCCATCGACGGCAACCCCTTCCCCCAGGCGCCGGAGTACACGGCCAACCTGACCCTCTCCTACGTCCGCCCCATCGGCGACGCCCAGGAACTGTTCGCCTCGACCGACTGGGTGATGCAGAAGGACTTCAACCTCTTCCTCTATGAGGCGGTCGAGTTCCGTCAGGACAGCAACTTCGAAGGCGGCCTGCGGGCGGGCTGGCGCGACCTGAACCGCGGTCTGGAAGCAGCCGCCTACGTCCGCAACATCACGGACGAGGCCAACGTCATCGGCGCCATCGACTTCAACAACCTGACGGCCTTCGTCAACGAACCGCGCATGTACGGCGTGGAACTGTCGAAGCGCTTCTAAGCCTTCACGGCGGATCGCATCGGAGGGCGGCGGCGGGGCGACCTGCCGCCGCCCTCTTGCCATCTGACGCCAGCTTGGCCTTACTGTCTCCAGGATCGGGGGGAGTATCTTCTAAAATGCGGCTGGCCTTGCTGTTGGGATCGTTGACGCTCGCCTTCTTGCTGGCGGTCTGGACCACTCAGGTTCCCCGACCCCGCCCCCTGGATGCGCCCGTCGCCGCCTTCTCAGCCGCACGGGCCATGACCGACATCGAGCAGATCGCTCGCGCCCCGCACCCGGTCGGCTCGGCCGAGCACGCCCGCGTCCGCGCCTATCTGAGCGAGCGCATGACCCAGTTGGGCCTGTCGCCGGAGGAGCAAAGCGGGCCGCTGTCGCCCGGTTCGATCCGGCGGTTGAAGAAGGAAGGCGGCGATCCGCAGGCCGCGAACAATCAGGCCATCAACCTGATCGGCGTCCTGCCCGGCAAGGACCGCAGCCAGCCCGCCGTCATGCTGATGGCCCACTATGACACCGTGGTCGGCTCGCCCGGCGCGGCCGACGATTCCACCGGCGTCGGCGCGGTGCTGGAGGCCGTGCGCGCCATCCAGGCGCGCGGGCCGATCGAACGCGATCTGGTCGTCGTGCTGACCGACGCCGAGGAACTGGGTCTGGACGGCGCCCGCATCTTCTTCGGCGGGCACCCGCTGCGCGACCGCATCGGCGCCGTGGTCAATCTGGAAGCGCGCGGCGGCGGCGGCCGCGCCGCCATGTTCGAGACCGGACGCGAGGCCGGCCCCACCGTCGAACTGTTCCGCCGCGCGGCCATGCGCGCCGACGGGGGGACCACCGCCACCTCCCTGGCCGTCTTCATGTATGAACAAATGCCCAACGGCACTGACTTCACCGTGCCCAAGGATCGCGGCGTCGGCGGGCTGAACTTCGCCTTCATCGGCCGCCCGGCCCAGTATCATGCGGCCGACTCCACCCCCGAAAATCTCGATCAGGGCGCCCTGCAGCATCTCGGCTCTCAGGCGCTGGAGGCCGCCGACGCCCTGCTGCGCGCCCCCGCCCTGCCCGCCAAGGGGCCGAACACCGTCTATGCCGACGTCTTCGGCCGCCTGATGCTTAGCCATTCGACGGCCATGGGCTGGGGCCTGCTGGGCCTGACCGCCCTGCTCGGCGGCTTCGCCGCCTGGCGCGCCCGACGCGCGACCGGCCTGACCGCCGCACAGGTCGGACGCGGCCTGCTGGACGGGCTGTGGTTCCTGTCCGCCGGATTGGTCCTGGCCCAGGCCGTACGCCTGCTGGCCGGGCCGATGTCGAGCCGCGCCGCCTCGTCCGAAACCTACTATGTCCTTCTGCATCGCCTGCCGTGGATGGAGGCGGGCGCCGTCCTGACCATCCTTGCCCTGGCCCTGCTGTTCCTCACCGGCGCGCGTCGCTCGCGACCACGCATGATCGCCGGAACCGTCGCTATCCTGACCACTCTGGTCCTGCTGATCGGCGGCTTCAGCCCGGTCATGCTCGGCGCGGGTGTGATCGCCGTCGCCCTGTCGCTGTGGCCGGTCAAGGCCCCCACCTCGACCTGGGGCGGCTGGCTGGGCCTGATCGCCCTCGTCTTCCTGCTCGGCTGCGCGGTTCAGGGCTTCGCGCCCGAGGCCGCCCTGCTCTTCGTCTGGCCCGCCCTGCTGGCCGCCGCCGCCGCCGCGCTGGCCGCCCTGATCAGCCCCGACCTGACCCGGCCCGCCAGCCTGATCCCATCCGCCATCGCGGGCGTGCTCGGCGGCGCCTGGCTTATGGGCCTGGGCCATTTCGTCTTCCTCGGCATAGGCATGGACCTGCCCGGCGCCCTGGCCCTGATCGGCCTGCTGGCCCTGCTATTCCTGCGCCCGCTCAGCCCGCCCGTCGGCGCGGTCCGGCCGGTGCTGGTGGGCGTCGCCGCCTGTCTGATCCTGGCCTGCGGCCTCAGCCTCGCCGCCCGCTTCGCCGAGCCCGCGCCCCCGGCGGTCGAAGCCCGGCCCTGAGCGCCCGCTGGCGGAACCGCGCCCAAACGTCTATCGCAGACTGATGTCCACCGATCCCGTTCTCGTCACCGGCTCCGCCGGCTTCATCGGCTTCCACACCGCCCGGCGGCTGCTGGAGCGCGGCGAGACGGTCATCGGCCTGGACAACCTCAACGCCTACTACGACCCGGCGCTGAAACACGCCCGTCTGGCTCTGCTGCAAGAGCAACCCAACTACCAGCACCACACCCTCGACCTGGCCGACCGCGCCGGCGTCGCCGCCCTGTTCGCCGAGCACCAGCCGCGCCGCGTCGTCCACCTCGCCGCCCAGGCCGGGGTCCGCTACAGCCTCAAAGCGCCCGAGACCTATGTGGACTCCAACGTCGTCGGCTTCCTTAGCATCCTCGAGGGCTGCCGCGCGGTGAAGGCGACCAACCTCGTCTTCGCCTCGACCAGCTCGGTCTTCGGCGCCAACGCCGCCCTGCCGTTTTCGGTGCGCGACCCGGCCGACCACCCGCTGACCGTCTATGCGGCGACCAAGCTGGCCAATGAGGCCATGGCCCATTCCTACGCCCACCTGTTCGGCTTCCCCGCCACGGGCCTGCGCTTCTTCACCGTCTATGGACCGTGGGGCCGCCCGGACATGGCCCTGTTCAAATTCACCCGCGCCATCCTCAAGGACGAGCCGATCGACGTTTACGGCGAAGGCAAGATGAGCCGCGACTTCACCTACGTCGACGACATCGTCACCGGCGTGGTCGCGGCCCTGGACCGCCCCGCCGCCGTCGACCCGACCTGGGACGCCGCCGCCCCCAACCCGGCCACCAGCGGTGTCGCCCCCTGGCGCATCCTCAACCTGGGCGCCGGCCGTCCGGTCGCCCTGATGCGCTACATCGAGGTGCTGGAGGAAAAACTGGGCCGCAAGGCCAGGCTCAACCTCATGCCCATGCAGGACGGCGACGTGGCCAATACCGAGGCCGATGTGACCGACACCCTGGCCGCCCTCGACTACGCCCCCTCGACCCCCGTCGAAGACGGCGTCGGCCATTTCGTCGACTGGTACTGCAACTTCTACCGCGAGAACTGAGCGCGCGGGGCGGCGCGCCGCACCACATCCGTTTTCAATTGAAGCGCCGGTGATAGGGTGAGCGCATGCGCGACCTACAGACCCTGGCGACCCGAAGCCTCAAGGCCCTGGCCGTCTTCGCCGCCTGCATCACGCTGCCGGGCTGTTATTCCTGCTCGCTCAACGGCGGCTGGGAGGGACAGATGAACCCGTTCTGCGTCGAGAAGGACTCGCTGATCGGTCCCCTCTCCTTGTCGGAAAGCGTCACGATGCGCCCGCTCCGCAAAGAGGCGCAAACACAATCTTCCCCACAGCCAAAGCCGTCGGAGGCCGCAACAGGCAGAACGTCGATGAGTTGAAAGACCTGGCGTCAAGCCCAGCCTGCCCTGGTGGAGCCGAGGGGAGTCGAACCCCTGACCTCGTCATTGCGAACGACGCGCTCTACCAACTGAGCTACGGCCCCGACCGACAGGCAGGAGGCGAAATAAGCGGGGCGTCGTGGGGGTGTCAACGGGTCGCGGAGGAATCCTTGGCGTTCTACGACGGCGCCGCTAGAAGCGAACGGGTTTCAAGGGAATTTTCGTATGGGCATCGGCGCCGGCGTCATCGGCTTCATCTTCTTTCTGATCGG
>DAIOID010000028.1:0-3882 GCA_036744355.1 Brevundimonas sp. | reverse complement strand
ATTTTCGTATGGGCATCGGCGCCGGCGTCATCGGCTTCATCTTCTTTCTGATCGGCGCGCTGCTGCAGCTGCTGCTGTTCGCCATCATCGCCAACGCTATCCTGAGCTGGCTGTTCGCCTTCGACGTCATCAACTACCGCAACCGCTTCGTCGCCCAGGTGGCCGACTTCCTGGATCGGTTCACCGGGCCGGTTCTGGCCCCGCTGCGCCGGATCATCCCGCCGCTGGGCGGCATGGACCTGACGCCGATCGTGGCCCTGCTGATCATCCAGGGCGTGCAGGCCTATCTGCTGCCGCCGCTGCACGTGGCGGCGCTGGGACTGGTCGGCGCCTACTGAGGTCTTCGGGCGTCCGGCGGAAGCGTTGAGGCGCGGACACGGGCGTCAGGAATCTTAATGACGCCTCATTCCGCCCCTTGCGCGCGGCGGGCGGGCTCCTAAGGTGCCCGCGATTGGTCCCCGCGGGGCCGCAGATTGCGCGTATTCATGACCACGATCAGGACAGTCGCCATTATCGGCGCCGGACAAATGGGCTCGGGCATCGCCCAGACGGTGGCCGCCGGCGGCTATGAGGTGCGGCTCTACGACCTGTCGGCCGAGCGGATTCCGCTAGCCCAGGGGGAGATCGCGGCCAGCCTGGCGCGTCGCGCCGCGCGCGGCCTGATGACCCCGGCCGAGGCCGACGCCGCCCTGGCGCGCATCCAGCCCGTCGCCTCCCTGGCCGAGGCGGCCCAGGCCGATCTGGTCATCGAGGCCGCGTCCGAGGACGAAGCGGTCAAGAAGTCGGTCTTCGTCGATCTGCTGCCCCACCTGCGCCCCGACACCCTGCTGGCGTCCAACACCTCTTCCATCTCGATCACGCGCCTGGCCTCGGTCAGCGACCGGCCCGACCGCTTCATCGGCCTGCACTTCATGAAGCCGGCGCCGACCATGAAGTTGGTCGAGATCGTGCGCGGCATCGCCACCTCGGCCGCCACCTACGAGGCCGCCGTCGCCTTCGCCGAGAGCCTGGGCAAGATCACCACCGAGTCCGAAGACTTCCCCGCCTTCATCGTCAACCGCATCCTGGTGCCGATGATGAACGAGGCCATCTATGTCCTGTACGAAGGCGTCGGCAACGTCACCTCGATCGACAAGGCGCTGAAGCTGGGCGCCAACCACCCGATGGGACCGCTGGAGCTGGCCGACTTCATGGGTCTGGACGTGGTCCTGGCCATCATGAACGTGCTGTACGACGGCCTGGCCGACAGCAAGTACCGCCCCTGTCCGCTGCTGGTGAAGTATGTCGAGGCGGGCTGGCTGGGCAAGAAGAGCGGCCGCGGCTTCTACGACTATTCCGGCGCGACGCCGGTCCCGACCCGCTGATGCTGCGTCTCGACCGGATCGAGGACCTGCCGGGCCTCAAGCGCGTCGCGCCGCGGCAGTCGACCCAGCGGCTCGTGCTGGCGGCCCTGGCCGCCGCCGCCTGGCCGCCGCTGATCCTGACGCTGATCGTCTGGCCGCCCGAAAACTGGGCCTCGGGCGTCGACACCGACTGGCGGTTGGTCCTGCTGGTGCTGGGCCTGATCGCCGCGCCGGTCGGTCTGTGGCTGCTGCGCCAGACCCATGCCCGGATGGGCCGTCCCTCGACGCGCCTGGGCGTGGTCTGCCGCTTCATGGTCTTCGGCGGGCTTCTGGCCGCCGCCGTCCAGATCATGATCGCCGTGGTCATGTCCCTGCTGTCGGTGATCGCCTCGCAGAGCCTGGTGCAAGGGCTCGGCGCGCTGGAGACCACCCTGCTGATCTTCGGCGTCGCCGGCCTGCCTCTGGCGGTGCTGGTGGGGGTCAGCTACGCTCTTTGGGCCGGTCTGTGCGTGGCCTTCATCGCCTTCGCGCCCGCCCCCGTGGTCAAGAACCGCATGGGTTTGATGCCGAACGGCCAGACCTGACATTACCGCGATTTAAGGTGTCCCCGCCGCCCGCAGCCCGCAAGAGCGGTCTGCTCACTTGGGGAGGGCCGACGCCATGACCGACCAGACCATCCTCGCGGAGGGACCGCAGCCCGTGGCCGCCGGCGCCCGCATCCAGACCCTGGACGTGCTGCGCGGCGTGGCCGTGCTCGGCATCCTCGCCGTCAACGCCGCCGCCTTCGCCCTGCCCATGGACGCGGCCATGGCGCCGGAACAGTCGCCCTTCGCCCTGGTCGGCGCGTCCGCCGTCGCCCGGTGGACGGTCGAGGTCTTCTTCCATCAGAAGTTCGTCACCCTGTTTTCCATGCTGTTCGGGGTGTCGATCTTTCTGGTCGGCGGCGAACGCGGCGATGAGGCGCGCGGCCGCGTGCTGCGCCGCCGCCTGATATGGCTGGCCCTGTTCGGCGTGATCCACGGGGCCCTCTTCTGGTACGGCGACATCCTGTTGCTCTACGCCTGGTCCGGCCTGTTCGTCATGCTGATGCGCTCGATGTCGGCCCGTCCCCTGATCCTGTTCGGGATCGGCGCCACCCTGGCCCTGGCCACCATGCAGGCCGTCACCATGTGGCTGACGGTCAACGGTCCCGCCGCCCTGGTCGAGGCCATGAGCGACGACAGCATGAGCCTGGCCGAAGGCGCCGTCTCCGCCAGCATCGCCGCCTATCGCAGCGGCTGGCCCGCCGGACTGATCGAGAACCTCAAGGCCTGGGGCATCCTGCAGAGCGCCAGCCTGTTCGGCTATGTCTTCGCCACCATCCCGCTGATGATGCTGGGCCTGGGCCTGTTCAAGGCCGGCTTTTTTCACGGCCGCCTGCCGACCCGCGTCTATCTCATCCTCATCACCGTCGGCGCCGCGGTGCTGGCGCTGCTGGGCGTGCTGGAATGGCGCGAGATCGCTGCAGGCCCCGGCGTTCAGGCCACGCACGGCTGGGCCAAGGTCGTCGCCTCCTACCCGATCTTCATCACCCTGGCCTACGCCAGCGGCCTGATCCTGCTGACCTCGCGCGGGGTCATGTGGGTGCGCCGGATTTTCGCTCCGGTCGGCCAGATGGCCTTCACCAACTATCTGACCCAGACCCTGATCATGACCACCCTCTTCTACATGCCGTGGGGGCCGCGCCTGATGGGTCAGGTCGACTATCCGGCCCAGTGGGCCATCGTCGTCGCCGTCTGGGCCCTGCAGCTGATCTGGTCGCCGCTGTGGCTGAGCCGCTTCCGCATGGGGCCGCTGGAGTGGCTGTGGCGCCGCCTCAGCTATGGCCGCGACCTGCCCTTGCGTCGCGAGACCTGACCGCGACGCCAGACGGCAAGTTGCAGCCGGTCCGCCGATGGCTTAATCGCGCGACATGACCGACGAAGCCCCCATCCGCCCCGAAGCCCGTTCTCCGCGCGGGTTCGCCGACCGTCGCGGCCGCGACCTGACCGCCGAGCGCCGCATCGTCGCGCGCGTGTCCGAGGTCTATGAGCGCTGGGGCTTCGAGGCGCTGGAGACCCCGGCGTTCGAATACGCCGACGCCCTGGGCAAGTTCCTGCCCGACGCCGACCGTCCCAACGAGGGCGTCTTCGCCCTGCAAGACGACGCCGGATCGGACGAGCCGGGCGAGTGGATGGCCCTGCGCTATGACCACACCGCGCCCCTGGCCCGCTTCGCCGCCCAGAACTGGGAGACCCTGCCCAAGCCCTTCCGTCGCTACGCCTACGGCCCGGTCTGGCGCAACGAGAAGCCCGGCCCCGGCCGCTTCCGCGAGTTCTGGCAGTGCGACGCCGACACCGTCGGTTCGGACCGGCCCGAGGCCGACGCTGAGATCATCGCCATGGGTTGCGAAGGCCTGCGCGCCGCCGGGCTCGGCGACGGCCAATCGGTCATCCGCGTCTCCAACCGCAAGCTGTTCGACGGCCTGTTCGACGCCGGCGGCGTGACCGACGCGGTCCAG
>DAIOID010000027.1:0-25711 GCA_036744355.1 Brevundimonas sp. | reverse complement strand
GAAGACGAACTGCACGAGCAGTTGCGCCGGGCCAGCAAGGCCTCCTGTCGCTCCATCAACGCCCAGGCCGCCTTCTGGATCAGGATCGGCATGCTGGGCGAGTTGAACCCTGGCCTGTCCTTTCAGGAACTGGCGGCGCGCGAACTCACGGCGGCGGGCGTCGGCGCCGACCTGGCCAGCCTTGGCCTGACGGCGGCGGCGTGACCAAGACCCCAGCCGAAATCGAACTGATGGCGGAAGCCGGGCGCCTGCTCGCCTCGGTCTTCACCCACCTGGACGGCCTGCCGCTGGCGGGCATGAGCACCCTGCAGATCGACACTCTGGTCGAGACCTTCATCGTCGATGACCTGAAGGCCCGCCCCGCCAGCAAGGGTCAGTACGGCTACGGCTTCGTGCTCAACAGTTCGCGCAACCAGGTCGTCTGCCACGGCGTGCCGTCCGCAGAAGAGATCCTGTGCGACGGCGACATCGTCAATCTGGACATCACCCTGGAGAAGGACGGCTTCATCGCCGATTCCAGCAAGACCTATCTCATCGGCGAGGTCGCCCGCCCCGCACGCCGCCTCGTCCAGACCACCTATGAGGCCATGTGGAAGGGAATCCGCACCGTCCGTCCGGGCGCCACGCTCGGAGACATCGGCCACGCCATCGAGCGCCACGCGACAAAGAACGGCTATTCAATCGTCCGCGACTTCTGCGGCCACGGCATAGGCCGCGAGATGCACGAGGCGCCCCAGGTCCTGCATTTTGGCAAGCCCGGAAGCGGCATGAGGCTGCGCGAAGGCATGGTCTTCACCATCGAGCCCATGCTCAACCAGGGCCGCCGCACCGTGGAGACCCTGGACGACGGCTGGACCGTCGTCACCACCGACGGCAAGCTCTCCGCCCAGTTCGAGCACACCGTCGCCGTCACCCGCGACGGCGTCCGGGTCCTGACCCTTCGACCGGAGGAAGCGCGGCAGGCGGCCTGAAGCCAGGCAGGCTGTTGATCAGCCGATTCCGGCCCCGCCGGTCACGCCCCAGACCTCTCCGGTGACGAAGCTGGCTTCCCGGGAGGCCAGCATAGCTGTCCCCCCATGGTCGGGCCGCGGGATCATCCGGCCCGCCAGACCGGGTTCAGCCTGGGGCTGACGAGGAAAGGGCGGTCGGGGATACTGGTTGCGCGGATCCTGCATGGCGAGGCGATCGGACATGGGTCTTCCACGTTGTGGCGCCTGTCCCGGTCAGGGGCGGCGCAGGGGACGCCGATCTAGTGTCCTCGCCCTCGCGACATTCCACCCGGCCGCCAACCGAACCCTGGCAACGCTGGCGCGCCCGCGGCGTTCTCCCTTGCCGTCCCCGGCGCGCTTGCCTCCCGGACGACGCCCTTCACCAGGAGACGCCTGAAAGCGCATGCCCTCGCCACATCAAGGTCTCGCCTCTGTCCTCCAGCCCACCCCCGCCGGCCTGTGGTGCCCGGGAGGCGACTTCTACATCGACCCGCCGCGCCCGGTGGACCGGGCCGTCATCACCCATGGTCACGCGGATCACGCCCGCGCGGGACATGGCGCCGTCCTGGCCACGGTCGAGACCCTGGCCATCATGGGAGAGCGCTATGGCGCGGACTTCGCCGGGCGCACCCAGGCGCTGCCCTATGGCGAGCGGCTCAAGGTCGGCGGCGTCGAGGTCTCTCTGGCCCCGGCCGGACATGTTCTGGGGTCGGCCCAAGCGACCGTCCGTCAGGGCGGCCTGACCGTCACCGCCTCTGGCGACTACAAGCGCCGTCGCGACCCCACCTGCGCCGCCTTCGAGCCCGTGCCGAGCGACGTCTTCATCACCGAGGCGACCTTCGGCCTGCCGGTCTTTCGCCATCCCCCGGACACGCAGGAGATCAGTCGCCTGCTGCGTTCGGTCCAGCAGTTCCCCGAGCGCGCCCATCTGGTCGGCGCCTACGCCCTGGGCAAGGCCCAGCGGGTGATCCGGTTGCTCCGGGAAGCGGGCTATGACGAGACCATCCATGTCCACGGCGCGCTGGAACGGCTGAACCGGCTTTATGAGCATTTCGGCGTCGATCTGGGCCCCCTGGCCCCGGCGACGGGATCGAAGGCCGACTTCGCCGGGCGCATCATCGTCGCTCCGCCCTCCGCCATCGCCGACCGCTGGAGCCGACGCTTCCCCGATCCCGTCACGGCCTTCGCCTCGGGCTGGATGAGCGTTCGGGCGCGAGTGCGCCAACGCGGCGTCGAGCTGCCGCTGATCCTCTCCGACCACGCCGACTGGGACGAGCTGACCGCGACCCTGACCGAACTGTCGCCGCAGGAAATCTGGATCACCCACGGCCGCGACGACGCCTTGCGCCGCTGGGCCGAACTGCAGGGATTAACGGCCCGCGCCCTGCACCTTGTCGGCTACGAAGACGAGGACGACGACTGATGCGCGCCTTCGCCGCCCTGCTGGACCGGCTGTCCTTCACGGCGTCGCGCAACGCCAAGCTCCGGCTGATCCGCGACCACCTGGCCGACGCCCCCGATCCCGACCGGGGCTGGGCTCTGGCCGCCCTGACCGGCGCCCTCTCCTTCACCGCCGCCAAGCCGGCCGTCATCCGTCAGGTCGTCGAGGGGCGGGTCGACCCCGAACTCTTCCGCATGTCCTACGACTATGTCGGCGACCTGGCGGAGACCGTCGCCCTGATCTGGCCGGCCCGTCACGGCGCCAACCGCGAGCCGGAACTATCCGAGGTGATCGACACCCTGAACGCCGCCAAACGGTTCGAGGTTCAAGCCCTGCTGGAGGGCTGGCTGGACGCACTGGACGCCGACGGGCGCTGGGCCCTGCTGAAGCTGGTGACCGGGGGCCTGCGCGTCGGCGTCTCGGCGCGACTGGCCTGGCAGGCGGCGGCGGACTTCGGCGGGGTCGAGGTCGCCGAGATACAGGAAGTCTGGCACGCCCAGACCCCGCCCTATGCCGACCTGCTGGCCTGGCTGGACGGCAGGACCGAGCGCCCCTCGGCCATGGCGCACGGTCGCTTTCGCCCGGTCATGCTGGCCCAGCCGATTGAAGAAGCCGTCGACCTGCCCAGGCTGGACCCCGGCGAATACGCCGCGGAATGGAAGTGGGACGGCATCCGCGTCCAGGCGGTCAGCGAAGGGGGGGTCAAACGCCTCTACAGCCGCACCGGCGAGGACGTGTCCGTAGCGTTTCCAGATGTCGTGGCCGCCCTGGCTTACGAGGGGGTCATCGACGGCGAGCTTCTGGTGCTGCGCGAGGGTCGGGTCGCTCCCTTCGGCGACCTGCAGCAAAGGCTGAACCGCAAGACGGCGGACGCCAGGCTGATGATCAGCCACCCGGCGGGCGTGCGCGCCTATGACCTTCTCGCTGCCGACGGCGAAGACCTGCGCGCCCTGCCCTTCGCCGAGCGCCGCAAGCGCCTGGAAGGTTTCGTCGCCGAAATCGGCTCAGACCGCATCGACCTGTCGCCCCTCGTTCCCTTCCGGACCTGGGAAGACCTGGCGGCCCGTCGCGCCGAGCCGCCGCCGGGCGATCCGCATTCGGCGGAGGGGCTGATGCTGAAGCGGCTCGACAGCGTCTATGAGGCCGGCCGCCCCAGAGGGCCCTGGTTCAAGTGGAAGCGCGATCCGCGTCTGATCGACGCCGTCCTGATGTACGCCCAGCGCGGTCACGGCAAGCGCTCCAGCTTCTACTCCGACTACACCTTCGGGGTCTGGACCGAGGACGCGGACGGCATCCATGTGCTGACCCCGGTCGGCAAGGCCTACTTCGGCTTCACCGACGAGGAGCTGAAGCAGCTCGACAAGTTCGTGCGCGATCACACCGTCGAGCGGTTCGGCCCCGTCCGCTCCGTCACGGCGACGCGCGAGTTCGGCCTAGTGCTCGAGATCGCCTTCGAGGGCCTGCAAAGGTCCAAACGCCACAAGTCCGGCGTGGCCATGAGATTCCCCCGCATAAGCCGCATCCGCTGGGACAAGCCGGCCAGGGAGGCGGACGAGCTGCATACGCTGGAAGCCATGCTCGACGCGCCCTCGCTCGCCCTCTGACTTGGGCTAGCGGCTGTCCTTGTGTCGGGGATTGGGCTCGCCCGAGCCCGGATCCGTCCGGGTTTCGGTCGATAGGCCTGAGGCTTTGGAGCCTCTGGGTTCGGTCGCCGGCCGCGGCGGCTGTCCGGCGCGGTCCGGCGGGCGCAGATTTTCATTTTCGGCCTCGCGGCCGGTGCGTTCGGCCGGTTTGTCCGGTTTCATCATCAGGCGTCTCCCAGGTGTGCGAAGAGGACAAGAGAACCCGGCGTCACGCCGACTTGCCCGTGTGCTCCGGCTTGCCCTTGCGCGGGGTCGAAGCCATCTCCTCCAGCTCCTTGCGGGTCATGCTTTCCTCCATGGACTTGGAGGCGCCCCGAAGCTTGCTCTTCGGCGCATCGCCCCGTTTTGCCGCCAGGGCGGCTCCTGCCGCCTTCTGCTGGGCTGCGGATTTGGCGGGCATGTCGAAAACTTCCTGAAATCGGATCATCGCCGGATCGAGCGAAAGCCCGGTCAGACGCCTTCTTTCAACCCGCCCCCGGAACCCGGGTTCCTCTGGGACTGCGCTGACGCGAGACTCCGATAGCGCCATGGCTGGCTAGGGACCGAAGAGTCCTGTACCGGACAGAAGGCCCCGAGCCGCCGCGCGACCTCGATCGATCCAGTGCGTTTAGCCGTCTCTAGCCCTTCCGTTCAAAGCGCCACTTCATCAGCAAGACGCCGCTGGCCATCACCAGGGCGCAGGCGTTGGCGATGGTGACCGGCCAAGCTTGGTTCATAAGGCCATAGGCCACCCACAGGATGAAGCAGGTCACGGTCAGACCATACGTCTTGAGAGAGACGCTGGAGGCGTCGCGCTCCTTCCAGATCTTGATGATCTGGGGTGCAAAGCTGGTGATCGAGCACAGGGCCGCGGCTGTCCCGATGACGTCCGCCCACGGGATCAAGCCTCGCCTCCGTAGAGATCCGCGTCCGGGTCAGTCTCGCCCCTCACCCAGGCCGCCACGATCTGGCTGGCGATCACCGAAGAGGTGATGCCGTTGCCTCCAAAGCCCATGACGCTCCAGGCGTGGGCCATTCCGGGGACAGGCGCGATATGGGGCAGGCCGGTGGCGCTCTCGCCGAAGGCGCCGGCCCAGGCGTAGTCGACCTCCAGCACGACCTCGGGAAGCAGGCGTTTCAGCTTGGCCAGCATGCGCGCGGTCTTGCGTTTGAGAAGCGCTCGGCTGGCGTGGGCGGTGGGCGAATCCTCATCCTCGCCGCCGACGATCAATCGCCCGTCGTTGCTCGTGCGCATGTAGAGGTAGGGGTCTGATCCCTCCCAGACGAGGGTGTCTCGCAGCCAGGCTGGACCGGAGAATCCCGGCGTTGACGCAAGCGCCCAGGTCGAGACCACCCTGGAGTCAGGCGCCGTCACGCCCTTCGGACGTTCGTAACCGCAACAGAAGACCACCGCTGAAGCGCGTACAGCGAAACCGGCGCTGGTCAGCAGGGTCACCCCGTCCGGATCCGACACGGCTTCGATCACATCGACCGGTGAGAAGAGCCTCGCGCCCCGGGCCTGGGCGCGCCGCAGAAGTCCCGCGGTCAGTTGAGCAGGATCGGCGCTGGCCGATCCGCCGCTGAGGATAGCGCCGGTTCGGTCGATTCCGAACCGATCAAGAACCTCCGCCGTCCGCAGGAAGCGGCTCTCCAGGCCGGCCTCGGCCCTCGCTGCGGCCTCGTTTTCGAGGGCTCTGCGACCATAGGCGTCGCCCGCAAGATAGAGGGCGTCGCGATCGCGGTAGCCGCAACGGATACCCTCCTGGACGATGATCTGTTTCAGGTCGTCGACCGCGCGCCGCGAGCGCAGATAGGCCCGCTGCGCCTTCGGTCGGCCTATGCGTCTCGCAAGCGCCTCCAGTGGAAGATCGATCTCCCATTGCAAGAGCGCCGTCGAGGCGATCGTCGATCCCGTCAGGGGCGCCCTGCGATCAAGGACCGCCAGCGTGTGGTCGCGCGACAACTCATGCGCCATCAGGGCGCCGCTGATCCCGGCGCCGACGACGGCGACATCAACCGAAACGGCCTGCTTCAGAGGACTAACCGACGTCCCTGTAAATGGGCTGTCGGCCCAAAGAGATCGACCGCTCCTCAGGTCCCGTTTCTGGGTCAGCCTCGCCATTCAACCCCCGACATGCACAGCCTGCGCCTCAGCTTCAGGGAACGCGCGCTCCTGTCGAGGGTTGCTCCAACCATGGTCAAGCCTCATCGGATCACGACGTCTGCCCTGGATCCGACGCGCCAGCTTCCAGCACCGTTTCGCGACTGGTTCGTGGGTCGCGGGTGGACGCTGCGTCCCCATCAGCTGGACATGATCGACAAGGCTAAAGCCGGCGCCGATGTCCTGCTCGTAGCGCCGACAGGCGGCGGCAAGACCCTCGCCGGCTTTTTGCCCAGCTTGCTGCAGTTGACCGAACGCGGCCCGCGCAAAGGCCGCAAGACCCTTCATACGCTCTACATCTCCCCCCTCAAGGCCCTGGCGGTCGATGTCGAACGGAACCTCCTGACCCCGGTCAGGGACATGGATCTGCCCATCCTCGTGGAGTCGCGCACGGGCGACACCGGCCAGGCCCGGCGCCAGCGTCAAAGGACATCCCCCCCGGACATTCTGCTGACCACGCCGGAACAGCTGGCTCTCTTCTGCGCCTGGAAGGGGGCACGCGACTATTTCCAGGATCTGGAATGCGTGATCATCGACGAAATCCACGCCATCCACGGATCCAAACGAGGAGATCTGTTGTCATTGGGGCTGGCGCGGCTGAGGACTTTTGCGCCTGGCGTCCGCTGCGTCGGTCTGTCGGCGACCGTGGACGACCCGGCCCGCGTCAGACGGTGGCTGTCGGATCGAGGCGATGACATCGTCCTTGGCCAGGCCGGCGCGCCGCCCCGGCTTGAGGTTCTGCTGTCTGAAAACCGGGTGCCCTGGGCCGGTCACACGGCCAAGCACGCCATGGCCGAGGTCTATGAGACCATCAAGATGGCGCGCACGACCCTGGTCTTCGTCAACACCCGCTGGCAGGCGGAGTTCGCCTTTCAGGAGCTATGGCGGCTCAACGAGGACAACCTGCCGATCGCCCTTCATCACGGCAGCCTCTCCGCCGAACAGCGCCGCAAGGTGGAAGCCGCGATGTCGCGCCAGGAACTGAGAGCGGTGGTCTGCACCTCGACGCTGGATCTGGGTATCGACTGGGGCGCCGTTGATCTGGTCATCCAGCTTGCGGCGCCCAAGGGCGCCTCGCGGCTGGTGCAGCGGATCGGACGCGCCAACCACAGGCTGGACGAGGCCTCGCGCGCCATCCTGGTGCCCGCCAGCCGGTTCGAGATGCTGGAGTGCCAGGCGGCGGCGGAGGCGGTGGCCGAAAACGCCCTCGACGGCGATCCGCCACGGATCGGGGCGAGAGACGTCCTCGCGCAGCACGTCATGGGCTGCGCCTGTTCGGAGCCCTTCGACCTTCTGGACCTCTATGAGGAGGTGCGCAGGGCCGCGCCCTATGCGGGACTTTCCTGGGAGGCCTTCGAGCAGGTCGTCGATTTCGTGTCGACCGGCGGCTATGCGCTCAGAAACTATGATCGCTTCCGAAGGATCATACGCGGTCCCGACGGCCGCTGGCGCGTCCTCAATGAGGAGACTGCACGACGGCACCGGATGAATGTCGGCGTCATCGTCACGGCGCAGACCCTCAACATTCGGTTAGCGGGCCGACGCGGCGCCGGGCGCCAGATCGGCCAGGCCGAGGAGTGGTATTTCGAACAGCTGACCCCGGGCGACAGCTTCCTCTTCGCCGGCGAGATCTGGCGTTTCGAGGGGGTTCGGGCGACGGACGCGATCGTCACCCGCTCGAACGAGAAACAGCCCAAGGTTCCCAGCTGGGGCGGCTCCAGATTTGCGCTTTCCACCTTCCTGGCCAAGCGTGTCCGGCGGATGATCAGCGACCAGGCGTCATGGTCCCGGTTGCCCCCCGACGTCTGCGAATGGCTGTTCGCCCAGCAGTCGCATTCCAGCCTGCCCGGCGAGGATGATCTCCTGGTCGAGACCTTCACCCGCGGCAAACGTCACTACATGGTCTGCTATCCGTTCGAGGGCCGACTGGCCCACGCCACCCTGGCCATGCTTGTGACCCGCCGACTGGACCGGGCCGGGGTCGGGCCGATCGGCTACCTCGCCAACGACTACGCGCTTTGCGTCTGGTCCCTGCGGCCGATGGACAGCCTCGATTTCGACGCCCTGTTCCAGCAGGACATGCTGGGGGACGATCTTGAAGCCTGGCTGGATGAGAGTTTCATGGTGAGACGCGCCTTCAAGGAATGTGCGCTGATCAGCGGCCTGATCGAGCGCCGCATGCCCGGCCATGAGAAGAACGGACGGCAGGTGACCTTCTCCGCCGATCTGATCTACGACACCTTGCGCCGACACGATCCGGACCACCTGCTCCTGTCCTGCGCGCGCGAGGATGCGGCGCGCGGACTTCTCGACCTGGCGCGCCTGGGGGAGTTTCTCACACGCATCTCAGGCCGGATCAGGGTTGAGCGGCTTCAGCATGTTTCCCCCTTCGCCGTGCCCCTGCTGATGGAGATCGGCAAGGAGCGTGCACCTGGGACCACCGCCGCCGACATGATGCTGGAGGACGCCGCCCTGATTGACGAGGCCATGTCTTGAACGTCTCAAGCCTGGCGGACGACGGCGCCTTCGCAACGCTCCTGGCCGGAACCGATGTGGTGTTTCGCGTGTCCGGCGCCCTCTGGTTGCCGGCGGAGCGCACCCTGGTCGTCGCCGACCTTCATCTCGAAAAGGGGTCCGCCTACGCCGCCCGCGGACAGCTCCTTCCGCCCTACGACACGCGCGAAACCCTCAACCGGCTGGAGCGCGAGGTCGCGACCTTGGCCCCCCGAACCGTCGTCCTGCTCGGCGACACCCTCCACGACCGTGGGGCGCCGACGCGTATCGTCTCGGACGAGCGCGCACGTCTCAAGACGTTGGCGGAAAGGGTCAGGCTGATCTGGGTCGTCGGCAATCACGACCCCGAAGGCGCTGGCGACCTGGGTGGCGAAACAGCGGACCTGGTCAAGGTCGCGAGCCTTTCGCTTCGTCACGAACCCACACCCGGGCCCGTAGAGGGCGAGATCGCGGGACACCTTCATCCCTGCGCACGCGTAAAAGGCGCCGCCGGCTCGGTTCGCCGCCCCTGCTTCGCGTCGGACGGGAGCCGCCTGATCCTGCCGGCCTTCGGCGCCTATGCCGGGGGCCTCAATCTACGCGACCCCGCCTTCTCCGGGCTTTTTCGCCTTCCGCCCACAGGCTACCTCCTGGCGCGACGCCTTGCGGCGGTCTCCTTTGACAAGATGCGACCCGATCAGAGGTCCCTGCCCGGCTGACCGGCTCTCCGACGTCCAGGGCCAGGACCTATAGCGGCCAGAACAACAGGATCAGCGGCGGACCGGCCAAAAGCACCAGCAGGCTGAGCGGCGCGCCCAACCGGGGATAGTCGGCAAACCGGTATCCGCCCGGTCCCATCACCAGGGTGTTGCATTGGTGGCCGATGGGCGTGAGGAAGTCGCAGGCTGCTCCAACCGCCACCGCCATCAGGAAGGGATCCGGATTGAACCCCAGCTGCGCGGCCAGGGTGGCTCCGATCGGGGCGACGATCAGGACTGTCGCGGCGTTGTTCAGGAAGGGGGTCACCGCCATGGAGGCCAGCATGACCCCGCCAATCGCCAGCACCCCGGGCTGGCCGCCGAAGACATTTCGCAGCAGACCCGCGATCAACTCGGACCCGCCGGTCTTCTGGATCGCGTCCGAGACAGGGATCAGGGCGGCGATGAGAACCAGAAGCGGTCCGTCCAGGGCGGCATAGGCCTCCCGCATCTTCAGCCCGCCCATGGCCACGATGATCACGGCCGCGCCGAAAAAGGCCACGGCGACCGGGACAAGGCCGAAACCGACAAGGACCATGGCGATGGCCAGGACGACGGCGGGCAGGAAGCGTTTGCGCCGGCTCCCCAGTCGCACCTCGCGCTCCGCCAGAGGCAGGAGATCAAGGGCCTTGAGCGCGGTCGGCAGGCTCTGCTCGGCGCCCTGGAGAAGAAGGATGTCGCCCGACATAAGCTTCGCGGTTCGAAGGTGCTGGGTCAGTTCGTAGCCGCTGCGCGACACGCCAAGGAGGTTGACGCCATGTTGTCCGTAGAGGTCGGACTGGCGGACAGACTGGCCCTGCAAAGGCGAGTTGCGGCCAATCACCGCCTCGATGACCGCGACCTCCTCGGCGGCGCTCTGGGTGGCGATCGGCCGGTTCTCCCGGACCAGCTTCAGACGCGCCCTTCCCAGGAAGGCTTCAAGCCCCTGCTGTTCGCCTTCGACGAGCAGGATGTCCCCCGCCCTGACGACCACGTTTCCACGCGGGTTCGGTCGGCGCCGGCCGTTGCGGATGAGGGCCATGATCCGCACCTCCCCCTCCCCGCATTTCGTAAGGGCCGAGACGGTCATGGATACGGGCGCCCAGTCGTCGGGGGCGCTCACCTCGGTGACGTAGGCGTTCTCATCCAGGGCGGCGTTCATCACAGCGGCGCTCTGGCGTTCCCTCGGCAGGAGACGATAGCCGAAGGCGAGAAAGGCCAGGGCTATCGCCGTCAGCCCAAGGCCGACCGGCGCAAAATCATACATGCCGAACGGCTGGCCCACGATCTCCTGACGGACCTGGGCGACGATGATGTTGGGGGCCGTCCCGACCAGGGTCACCATCCCTCCCGCCATGGCCCCGAAGGCCATAGGCATCAGCAATCGCGACGGCGCGGATCCCGTGCGGCGAGCCACCTGAAGGGCCACCGGCATCATGATCGCCAGCGCCCCGACGTTCTTGGTGGCCATGGACAGCAGGGTGACGACACCGGTGAGCACCGGAACCTGACTGCGTTCTGTCTTCAACAGAGGCAGAAGGCGGCGCATCGCGGATTCGACAATCCCGGAGCGTGCGAAAGCCGCCGAGACGATCAGCGCACAGGCGATGATGACCGTGACGTCGTTCTTGAACCCGTCGAAGGCGGCCTCAGCCGGGACCACCCCCAGGATAAGGCCGGCCACGAGCGCGACCAAGGCCACGAGATCATAGCGAAACCGGCCCCAGATGAAGGCGCCGATCGTCAGCGCAATGAGGCCGAACGCCAGTCCCTGTTGCAATGTCACGCGGCGACGCCCCCAGATTACCGATCTCAGGCCTTGAGGCGGATCTTCTTCTCGACCTCGGCGGATGCCTTTTCTTCCTGCTTGCGCCTGTTGAAGACGGTGCGCATGAAGCGGCGATCCGCAAGGCTCAACACCTCTTCAGCGGCGACAAACTGCTCCTGCTCCTCCTCGCGGATGTGATGCAGATACTCTTCGCGCAGGGCGGCGAAACGGCGGATCCATCCGGGAGACGCCATGTCCCGCGCGGCCAGATCCGCGAGGAGATCATCGATTTCCTTGTGTTCGGCGACGGCGTGGCGGGCGAAGTCCGTCGTGGCCGGGTTTCTCAGCACGCTGGACCAGAGCGCCTGCTCTTCTGCGGCGGCGTGCGCCTTCAGTTCATAAACCAGTTCAACAAAGAGGCGCTCGCGATCAGGAGATTTCCCCTTCGTCTCCTCCAGCATGGCCAAGAGCGCGCGATGGCGATCATGGTCCTCGACAAGCCGACCGAAGATATCGGGATCCCCCCTGAATTTGGTGGCGGGGGTGCTGCCGATCCGCGCGGCGAGGTCAGGCGCTAAAACCCGCGCCTTGGCGACGGCGTCAGCCTTGGCCTTCCGGGGCGCCACAGGCCGCAACCGCTTTTCCGCCCGCGGTTCTTTTCCACCGGCTTTCGCCTGTCGCTCGCTCCCCAAGTCCAATTTCCGCATGCCCTGCTCCTGTCTCGAGCCGTCAAACCTCCACCAGAAGCTGACAAGCTCTACATTCGCAGTACGAACCTTTGGGCGATCAGCCGGTTCCCGAGTGTCCGAAAGCCGGCAGAGCCCGCCTAGCCGACAACCGGGAACCAGACCGTGAACCGGCTTCCCGCCCCCGCCCCGGCGCTTTCCAGTTCGACAGCGCCCTCGTGCATTTCGACCAATTGGCGAACCAGGGCTAGACCAATTCCCAGACCCTCACGGGACCGGTCGTCCGGCCCTTTCGACTGGGTGAAGAGGTCGAAGACCCGGGCCTGCATATCCTGAGGCACGCCGACCCCGTTGTCGGCGACATCAATCCGCACGCGGTCCTCGACCCGGTTGGCCGACACCTGGATCCGCCCCTCCGACGGCGTGTACTTGGCGGCATTGGTCAACAGGTTGCTTACCACTTGGGACAGGCGCGTGAAGTCGCCGTCGAGCCAGATCGGCGCGCCCGGGACGTCGACCGTCAGGTCGTGGCGCCCCGCGTCGATCTTGGGTCGACTGGTGTCCACCGCCGAGTCGATGATGCTCTGCACGGTCACCCGCTCGCGCTGAAGCGAGATCTTGCCCTGGTCGATGCGGGCGACGTCCAGCAGATCCTCGATAAGCCGCGACAGATGGTGGGCCTGGACCTCCATTCGAGCGTGGATCTGAGCGCTCTTCTCAGGATCCTTCTGTCTCTCCAGCAGCTGGAGTCCCGCCCGGAAGGCCATGACGGGATTGCGCAGTTCGTGTCCGAGCATGGCGATGAAGTCGTTCTTGTGCCGGTCTGCAGCGCTAAGGGCGGCCGCATAGGCCTTGAGCTCGTCCCGATGCGACAGAATCTCCTGTCTCTGGCGGTACAGCTCGATGAAGACGTTCGCCTTGCTCTTCAGGACGTCCGTTTCGACGGGCTTCTGGATGAAGTCCACCGCTCCGGCCTCGTAGCCCCTGAAGCGCCGCTGCTGATCGGCGCTGCCGGCGGTGACGAAGATAATCGGAACGTGACGCGCATTGGCGTTGCCGCGCATAAACTCCGCGAGCTGGAAACCGTCCATCCCCGGCATCTGGACATCGACCAGGGCGAGGGCGACGTCATTCACCAGCAGAAGCTCCAGCGCCTCATCGCCCGACCGGGCCTTGAGACAGGCCACGCCATCGCGCTTCAGCAGGGCCTCGAGGGCCAGGAGGTTCTCCTCGAGATCGTCGACGAGAAGGAGATGGATCGGCTTGTCAGGGCTCGTCATGTTTGGCCTAGACCTTTCAGAACTTCGAGAATGCGCGCGAGCGACATCACTTGTGCGACCGGGCAGGCGCGCAGCGCGGCCTCCGGCATGGTGCGGGCATGGGCGGAGGCCGGGTCTTCGACGAAGGTCAGACCGCCGGCGGCGGCAACCGCCTTCAATCCCGCCGCCCCATCCTCATTGGCCCCCGTCAGAACCAGACCGACCAGACCGGGTCCGTAGGCGTCAGCGGCGCTTTCGAAGAGGACGTCGATGGAAGGCCGGGAGTAGTTGACCGGCTCGTCGGACGAGAGGGCCAGGGAGCCGTCAGCCTCGACCAGGAGGTGATAGTCGGAAGGGGCGAAATAGATCACGCCTGGCTCCACGGGCTCCTTGTCCTCGGCCTCTTTCACGGCGAGCGCGCATTTGGACGCAAACAGGGGCGCCAGGACATTGCTGCGGTCGGCGGGCACGTGCAGGACAACCAGGATCGGCAGGTTAAAGTCGGCGGGAAGCGACGGCAGGAGGGCGAGCAGCGCCTGGACGCCTCCGGCCGAGGCGCCGATCACGACAGCGCGGGCGGGAGGGGGCATCATGGCTCGCGCCTGCGATAGATCTTCTCTTCCGGCACGAAGTCGGCAAAGGCGCCGACGTGCCGCGAAAAGCGCAAGCTCTCCTTGGAGCCGATCCCCAGAAAGCCGCCGCGCGCCAGGGAATCCTTGAACAGCCCGACGGCGCGGTCCTGAAGCGGACGATCAAAATAGATCATCACATTGCGGCAGGAGATCAGCTGCATCTCGCCGAAGACCGCGTCCGACACCAGGCTATGGTCCGAGAAGACGACATTGGCCCGCAGGGACTTGTCGAACACCGCCCGGCCGTAGTTGGCGGTGTAGTAGTCGGACAACGAAGTGCGGCCGCCCGACTTCTGGTGGTTTTCGGTGAACTTGCGGATGCGATCCAGCGAATAGACTCCCGCCTCCGCCGCCCGCAGCGCATCGGGGTTGATGTCCGTGGCGTAGAACATCGTCCGTTCGAAAAGACCTTCCTCCCGGAACAGGATGGCGAGCGAATAGACCTCTTCGCCGGCGCTGCATCCCGCGATCCACACCTTCAGGGACGGATAGGTCCGCAGGTGCGGCAGCACCTGTTCGCGCAGGGCCCGGAAATAGGCCGGGTCCCGGAACATCTCACTGACCTGGACCGTCAGGAAACCCAGCAGCCGCGGCAGCATCTCCGGATCATGCAGAACCCGCTCCTGCAGAGCCGTCAGGCTGGGCAGGCCGAAATGGGTGCGTGCCTGAAGCAGGCGGCGCTTGATCGAGGCCCGCGCATAGTGACGGAAGTCGTAATGGTAGCGCTGGAACAGGGCCTCCAGCAGCAGCTGGATCTCTATGTCCTCCACCTCATGGGGTGCGACCGGGCTCAACGGGGCATCCAGACGCGCACGAGAGAGAGCAGCTTGTCCACGTCCAGAGGCTTGGCCATGTAGTCATTCGCCCCCGCTGCGATGCAGCGCTCCTGATCGTCGGGCATGGCCTTGGCCGTCAGCATCAGAACGGGCAGGTCGCGCCAGCGCGGATCCTTCCTCAGTTCGCGCGTGGCGGTCAGGCCGTCCATGACGGGCATCATGACGTCCATCAGGACCAGATCGATCGCCTGCTCGGCATCTTCAGCAGACCGCTCCAGGCGCTCGATCGCCTCCTTGCCGTTGCGCGCGATCTCGATGCGGGCGCCGCGCGGCTCCAGAACATTGGTCAGGGAGTAGATGTTGCGCACATCGTCCTCGACGATGAGGATCCGACGCCCTTCCAGCACCGCGTCGCGATGGCGGGCCTTGCGGATCATCTTCTGCTGCTCCGGAGGCAGCTCCGAGACCACCTGGTGAAGGAAGAGGGAAACCTCGTCGAGCAGCCGTTCAGGCGACTTGGCGCCCTTGATGATGATGGAGTTGGAATAGCGACGAAGCTGCTGCTCGTGCTCCGGCGACAGATCGCGACCAGTGTAGACGATGACCGGCGGATAGCCCTGCCCGCCCTCGCGGCTGAGGGTTTCCAGCAGGGAGAAGCCGGATGCGTCCGGCAAGGTCAGGTCGAGGACCATGCAGTCAAAGGTCTGGCTCTTGAGTTGTTCGAGGCATTCCGCCGCCGTGCCGACGCCCACCGTCTCCACATCGCCGGATTCCAGCAGTCTGCTGACCGCTTCGCGCTGAACCACGTCGTCCTCGACGATAAGGACGCGCCGCACGGTTCGCGTCAGCTTCTCCTCCAGCGATCGGAGCACATCGGCCAGGGCCTCGCGCGCAACCGGCTTCATCACATAGCCGATCGCCCCGAGCGACAGGGCGGTCTGGCTGTGATCGTCGGCAGAGACGACATGGATGGGAATGTGGCGGGTCTCGTCGTCGCGTTTGAGCACGTCGAGCACCGTGAGGCCGGATTGGTCCGGCAGGCCGATGTCGAGCACCACGGCGTTGGGACGATAGCGCTTGGCCAGCTTCACAGCCTCCTCCGCCGTGCCCGCCAGAATGCACTGGAACCCCATCTCCCGCGACAGGTCGCGGACAATGGCGGCGAAACGGTCGTCGTCCTCAACGACCAGAAGCAGGCGACGTGTCCCGGCCAGGTGATCGCGATCATCGTCCAGGGACCGTGCAATCGGCATGGCTTCCGCCGAACGAGGCGCAGGACCCCGGACCGCCGGGACCGGAGCCGTCGCGCCCGAGGGCGCTTCTCGCGGCGCCACGCGGGAGGCGTCATAGGTACGAGGAAGGATCAGGGTGAAGACGCTGCCTTCGCCGGCCCGGCTTTCCAGACCAATACGGCCGCCGAGCAGACGCGCGAGTTCGCGCGAGATGGACAGGCCCAGGCCGGTCCCGCCATAGCGGCGGCTGATCGTGCCGTCCGCCTGCTGGAAGGCTTCGAACACGCTGTTCTGCTGGTCAGGGGCGATTCCGATGCCCGTATCCGAAACCGCGAAGGCCACTTCGTCCGGTCCGGCGTCCGAGACCGAAAGCGTCACCTTGCCCTTCTCGGTGAACTTGAAGGCGTTCGACAGAAGGTTCTTCAGGATCTGCTCAAGCCTTTGGCGATCCGTCTCAAGCACGTCATCTCCCGATCCAAGGTCGATCTCGAAGGCCAGACCGCGATCTTCGGCCACCGGCTGGAAGGTCTGACGGATATCATCGCCCAGGCGCTGCAAGGACACCGCCTCCGGACGCACCTGGATATGACCGGCCTCGATCTTCGACAGGTCGAGAATGTCATTGATCAGGGTCAGCAGGTCATTGCCCGAAGACTGGATGGTGCGCGCGTATTTGACCTGCTCCTCTGACAGGGTCCCATCGGGATTGTCGGCCAGCAGCTTCGACAGGATCAGCAGCGAATTGAGCGGGGTGCGCAGCTCATGGGACATGTTGGCGAGGAAGTCGGACTTGTACTGGCTGGCCTGCTCCAGCTCCCGGGCCTTGAGCTCCAGAGCGGCCGATCCACGCTCCAGATCATCGCGCTGGGTTTCCAGCACCTGAGCCTGTTCCTCGAGCTGGCTGTTGGTCTGTTCCAGTTCAGCCTGCTGCTGTTCCAGACGCACCTGGGATTCCTTGAGGGCCCGCCCCTGCTCCTCCAGCTCCTCATTGGAGACCCTTAGCTCTTCGCTCTGGACCTGAAGTTCTTCGGACTGCCGCTGGGTCTCTTCCAGCATGTCCTGCAACCGGGCACGGTACCGTGCCGATCTCAATCCCGTGCCGATCAGCGGCGCGGCTTCCTCCAGGAGCGCGAGGAGACGCTCGTCGGGAAGACGAAGGAAGCCCAGCTCCAGAACAGCATTGATCTCGCCGTCAGCGCGGCCCGGGGCGATGATTAAGTGCCGGGGCTTGGAGCGTCCCAGCGCCGAGCCGATCGTCAGATAGTTCTCCGGCACCTCGGGCACCGTCAGGGCGCGCCCTTCGGCGGCGACCTGCCCCAACAGGCCCTCGCGGGGGCCGAAACGCTCGGGGACAGGCGCGTCGGCGGGAACGCCGAGCGCCGCGACACGCCGGAACACGCCGCCCTCGCCCTTGAACAGGGCGGCGGCCTGAACATCGGCGTAGCGCGCCAGATAGGCCAGAATGCTGTCCGCCAGCTGTTCTACGGACTGATCGCCCATCATGGCGTCCGCCAGCCCGACCTGGCCCTTGTGAATCCACTCCTGGCGGGCCTTCTGACGGGCGCTGCGGCGGATGAGGGCGTAGACGCCCAAGGTCAGGGCCGCGCCCAGGAGCCCGGACAGGACGCCGCTGACCAAGGCTGTGCGATAGGCGGCGTCCATCTCCTCGAGGCGTGCGAAGCGGAGCTTCTGCTCCTCCTGCCTCATCAGGTTCACCTCGCTCCGGATGGCGTCCATCTCCGCCTTGCCGCGATCCGTGTTCATCCGGGACACGGCGGCCTGCAGACCCTCGCTGCGGCGCGCCTGGATGGTGGCGTCCAGCTCGATCATCTTGGCTTGGACATGTCTGCGGACCTGGCTCAGGTGGGCCTGCTGCGCCGGGTTGTCCCGGGTCAGGCGCGCCACATCCTCCAGACGGCGTTCCACGGCGGCCGCGGCCATGTCGTAGGGTTGAAGGTAGAGGGGGTTGCCCGTCAGCAGATAGCCGCGCTGACCCGTCTCGGCGTCCTGGATGGTCGACAGCAGGTCATCGACGGCGACGATCACCTGATGGGTGTGAATGATCTGCTGATTGTTCGCCTTCAGCACCTGGACGTTGAACCAGGCCACGCCGCTTGTCGCCAGAAAGAAGGCCAGAACCAGAGCCAGTCCTGCTGCGGACCAGGCTTCGGTCTTCGAGCCCGCGGGCGGGCGACGGAACAACATCATCAGCAGTCTGACCTCGGGTGAGCGACGGGAGTCTCCCTGCCTAGAGGGCGGAGCGCTGAACGCAATAACTTGTGCTGGTTTTTCTCGATCTGGGCCGATGCCATCGGTCGCACGCCGAAGCGGCCCACGCCGGCAACAATCAACTCAGGGCGTGAACTGGATCGTGCGGGCGAACTGATAATCCTTGCGGCCCGGCTCGACCTGGGCGTCACGCATCAGGGCTATGGCCGCTTCGCCAAAGCCGAGACCAGGGTGGGTCTCGCCCAGGACGCGGCAATCCTCGACCCGCCCGGCGGCCCGCGCGGTGCACTCCAGGGTCACCGCTACAGTCAGAAGCGGGGCTGGCGCGTCATGCTGCGCAGCCACGGTTTTTTCACCCTTCGGGAGACGGTCGATCGTCGGCGACGCATCCAGCAGGATGGCCGCGGTCAAGGCCAGGATCATCATTGCAACACCCTCCGCTTCCTTAACCAGGCGGGTCGCGATCTGTTCCAACGGCGCGGCCATCGGCGACGTCCAAGCCTAGGTCGGAGGCGCCGTGCGAACTGGCCTTTACAGCAGCCGGCCCCCCGCTTGCGACGGAGGGCCGGCCTCGATCCTGAAGCAGCGCATCACCGCTCAGCGGGTTCGATCCATTCCATAGGGCGTTCGACAATCCCTATCGGTTGTAGCGCGCCCTTTCCTGGGCGATCTGTTCAGCGGTCCAGGGCTCCGCCGCCACGTCAAACCCCGACCACCCGTTCTCGCGATAGGCCGCGCCGCGCGACAGGGAATCGAACCCCCGCCGATCGTTGAGAAGCGTCTCGATGCGGACCCTGTCAGCTTCCTCCGTCCTGACGCTCACCAACGTCCCGCCACGACGGACCCCTTCGGCGTAGACCTGGGCCTCTCCTTCGTCATGGCCGGCCTCCTTCAAGGCGCCCAATAGCCCGCCGGCGGCGCCGCCGACCGCAGCGCCCGCCGCCGCAGCCACTGCGGTCGATGCGAGCCAGCCTGCGGCGACCACGGGCCCAAGGCCAGGTATCGCGAGCATCCCCAGCCCGGCGAGCACGCCAGCCCCGGCGCCCAGAACGCCCCCCGTCACGGCGCCCTTCCCGGCTCCCTCGGCGACGTCGTTTTCTCCGTCGCCGTTCAGGTCGCCCAACCGGCGGCCGTCTCCCGAATGGGCATGACCGTCATGCCAGTTATCGGAATTATTGGAGATGAGGCTGATCCGGTCGGCCTCGACTCCGGCCCTTTCCAGGGCGGACACGGCCTCGAGCGCATCATTATGGTTGTCAAAAAGTCGCGTGACTACGGCCATTTGAAGCTCCTTTCTTATCTTGTTTCTTAGTTGGCGGAGGCGCTGACCGCGCCCTTGTAGTCGACCGACACCTTGCTCTCGGCGCCATTGCGCGTCGCTGTGGCGCTCCAGATGCCCTGAGCGTCCTGGCTCATGGGACCCACCACGGCATAACCTTGCTTCTCGATCGCCGAACGCGCCTGAGCTTCGGTGAAGGAGTTGGCGCCCGGTGTCAGGGCGGCGTCTCCACCTGGCGCGGTGTCGACAGCGGGATTGCGCGGGGCTTCGGATTCCGAAACGACCGGCCCCTCCACACGGCCCTCGTCCGCCTTGTTATCTCCGCAGGCAGCCAACAGGAATACTGTCGCGCCCAAGGCGATGATCGCTCTCGTCATTCGGCTTGTCCTTTTTGGTGATCGCGAAAAAACAAGCCTCCGTCAGGAAGAGGGTTCCTCTTTTTTCGCCCCACCCACGGAGCTGACCGCTCGCTATCGCCGCCACGCCTGGCCTTGGCCGGGATGTGACCTCTATCCGACACAAGGCAGACAGGAGGCCCGCACCGAATTGAAGCGACCCGATCCGTCGCTATGCGGGCGAGCGACAAACCGGGCCGTCGAGCAAGCCTCCGCCGGAGACTGCATTCAGGCCCACCGCCCTCGTGGCCGCCAGTTCCACGGCGCCATCAGGGTCGCGAATCCGACCCAGCAAGCCGCAGATCGGCGGGCTTCAGATATGATGATGCGCGCCTTGGCTCACGCCGGTCTGCGCGCTCGCCGCCTCAGGGCGGACGCGTTCGAGAAGCCGACACGCGCTTGACATCGGATAGTTCCGCCTTCTCCCCCGGGACCTCCAGAACCGCGCTCCAAGTCGCGCGAAACCAACCTATGTGAAGAACAAAAACGCCGAAGCCATGCTGTTGGTCTAAGGGCATGAAGAATCAGTCGGAAACCTATCTCGAAACTCGGCACACCGCGTCGCTTGAGCGGATGCTGTCCAGTTTCGGGCCGCTTGGCGCCGACGACATCGCCTATATCCGCGACTGCTTCACCGGCGTGCTGCAGACCCATGCGGCGGGAACGCCGGTCATCCTGGCTCCAGAGCGCAATGAAGCAAGACTGGTCTTTAAGGGCTGGGCCGCACGCGGCGCCATGCTGGAGGACGGACGACGCCAGATCGTAGGCCTCAACCTCCCCGGTGAGATGATCGTCGCATCCGGCGCCGTCGACACCGACATGCTGGTCTGGGCCCTGACGGACGTCGTGACGATCGACGGCACCGCCTTCTGGACCGGAATGTCCGAGCCGAGGACGCAGAGCGCGCGCCTGCTGAAGGCCTGGAGGCATTTCCGTACGGCCGAACGCCTGCGCATGGCGCGTCAGGTCATAAGATTGGGTCGGCTTAACGCCTACGAACGCACAGCCCATCTCCTGCTGGAGCTCCACGAACGACAGGCGCGTCTGGGTCCCGTCGTGGCGGGAGTGCTCCACCTTCCTCTGACCCAGGATATTCTTGCCGACATCCTGGGCCTCAGCGCGGTGCACATGAACCGAACCCTGCAACAGCTCAGGCGCAACGCTTTGGTCGATTACCGAGCCGGGCGGGCGGTGCTGCAGAACCTCACGAGCCTGGCCCAGGCCGCCAACCTGAGCGCGGACTGCGGACCAAGCCTCTGACGCCAGGCATCGCCTCGGCGGACTAGGGAACAGTCGCCGGAAGCAGGGTTAACCCATGTTGTTTGATCTTGCTCGGGGCAGGATCAGGATGCGCCCTTGCCGAGGAGGCTGACCATGCCTCGACCTAAAGAACTGTGGCGTCGTCTCGTCGCCTTCTTGCTAGGCCAGACGCCCGCCATGCGGACGCCCCGACGCCTGCCCCGTCCCCATTGGCCCCGACGCACCGGGCGTCACTGAAGAACACGGCCGAAGGACCTCACGCCTTGCCGCCTAGACAGGCTCAGACCGGATCGCGCCCCAGGCGCAGATAGGTCGGATCGAACTCCGCCACCCGCACCAGCCGGTCCCAGTCTAGGATCCTGATGTTGCGTCCGCTCCATTCGACGAGGCCGTCGGCGCGGAGCTGGGCCACGGACCTGTTGACGTGGACGGCCGAGAGGCCAAGCACGTCAGCGAGTATGGCCTGGCTGAGAGGCAGCACCATCCGATGTCCCTCCGCGCGTTCCACGGAGGCCAGACGAAGATAGACCTCGCACAGGAAGTGGGCGAACCGAGCGAAAGCCGTGCGCCGCCCCAAACCCGCCAGCCATTGGCGGTGCACGGCGGCGTCGATGAGGGTTTCCAACCACAGAAGGCGCGTCAGGTGGGGTTGGGTCTGGGAGATGAAACGCAAGGCCTCGTGGGGGCAATAGCCCACCTTGCAGTCCGTTAGACAGACCACGCCATGATCCATCGGACTCATCAAAAGGCTATGGAGGTCGACGAAGTCGCCCGGGACGTTGAGTTCCGTGATCTGGCGCGCACCATTCATCAGCACGACATATCGCGCCGCAAAGCCTTCGAGCAGAAGCGTGCTGCGGGACGGGCGGTCATATTGTTCGACGATGTTGTCGCCGGCCTTCAGGGTGACGGGCGGCGCGACCACGTCCGCCAGAACGGCCTTTTCCTCGTCAGAGATGAAATCTCGACGCGACAGCTTGTCGATCAGGGGACTGATCAGGACGACCTCCAGAGTCCGCGCCGCCCGCTGCGGCAACGCTTGCAAAACCATCCAGCCCTCTCCCGGTTCCTCCGCTGCACGCCGCGCCGCCTCCACCTCCTAACCCATGTAAGTGTCGACCGCCCCGCCATGGGCCACACTCCCCTCTTAGGAGTGCGACATGCAGACTAGGACCGGCCTGACAGCCATGGCCTCTTCCCCTCGCTCTCGTCTTGAGGTTCAGGATCACCCTGTATTCCAGGCCTTGCCCGCTGACGCCCAGGCCCGCATAGAGGTCTGTGGGCACAGGGCGTCGCTGGCGGCCGGCGACGTCCTCCCGAACGACGGCGGGCTCTATTTCATTCTCTCCGGCGTGGTCGGCCTCTTCCCGGGCGGCGGCCGCATTTGCGTGGCGGCGGTGACAGCCGGGTCCGTTCACGGCTGGGACCAGGCTCTTGAACCGGGCGCCCGTCGCCCGGAGGCGCGAGCCCTGATCGACACCGTCGTCTGCCGTGTCGCCGCCGCTCCCCTCATAGAGACCATGGGCCGGGAATGGCTGACCCGTCTCGTGGCGCGTCATGCGACGGCCCGTCTTGACGCCCTGGCGACGGAGGCGGCGTGCAACGCCTCGCATCTGGTGCCCGAAAGGCTGGCCAAATGGCTGGTTCGCCTTCACTGCGGCGGAAACGGCGCGCCGCTCCTTCTCACCCAGGCGGATTTCGGGGGGATGCTTGGGGTCCAGAGAACGAGCGTCAACGCCGCCGCCGCCCGTCTTCAGAGCCAGGATCTCGTGCGTTTCGGGCGAGGAAAGGTCCAGGTGCTCAACCTCGACGGCCTGCGTCAGGCCTCTTGCCGTTGCGGCGAAGCTGTCGCGCGGGCCTCAACGATCTCCCGGTCGTCGGTACGGAGCACAGGTCTCGCTGAGGAAGCCCTCTCCTGGTCGCCTGTGCGTGCGGGGGCGCCGTCCCGCGACGGGCCTGCGCCGGAGGGCGTGGTCGTCTTTGCGCCCCGGGCGCGGGCTGTCTCCGTCTAGGGGCCGGCTGACCAAGGCGGCGTCCCCGGCGATCGACCGCCCACCGACTTTCGGTGAGCGCACTTGTCGGGACGCCAAGACCTTCGCCCCTGAACGAAACGATATCAGGCCGTGGCTGTGCGGAGCCCGGGGCGGGCTGCCACGCGCGCCTTCATTCGAGTCCGCAACTGCTCGCGGATGGTCCAGCCCTGAAGATGCATGAGATCGGTGATCGTGTAGCCCTCGCGGGCCAGGGCTTCATGAAGATCGGAGATCTTGATGCAGGCGCGGTTCTCGTCGGCGATCTGAAAGGCCCGCTCGATGACATGGATCTGGTTCATGCTTCCTCCGTGGCCAAAGGGAGCGAAAGCCGACCGCTACGGTTCCCGGAGTTGATGTCGCAGGCTCGCAAAGTCAGGTCCCGGACTTTCGGAACCTTCCCCCCTGCTTATCAAACTGGTCGCCGGCCATCACTCAATGACCCCGCTTGCCGCCTTGGCGCCGTCGGCGCCATCCTGGACGGCCAGGCTGGCCGAGCGCTTCGCAAGCGCGCCATGCGCCGTTTCAGCCAGACACGCAGCGGCCTGGCCGAAAACCTCCTGACCCTGGCCGCAACCACCCTCGTTCTTCGCGAAGGTCCCAAACGTCAAAGGCCGTCCGTCCGGCGGGAGATGGTAAACCCGCCCCCCGCCTGAACAGTAAAGTGATCAGGCCAGGGTGCGAACGGCTGGCTCCCGCGCCCACTGCCGCGTGCGGGCCGGCGGCAGGAAGTCCCCCGCCTTGGCCGCCGACAGGTCGACGACCCCTTCATCGGGCTCGACCCCGGCCCGATCCAGAAGAGGGCCGACCTCGCGCGTATGGCCGATGGCCTTGAGGTGACCGAAGGCGTCCCTGAGGAAGTCCACCGCCGCGCCCTCCTTCAGAAGCTGGGCGCATCCGTCCTCCGACAGGATGACGGCCACGGCGTCGAACAGGACAGACGGGCTTCCCGCCAACTGGCCGTCAGCAGGCAGGACGGACCCGTCCGCCAGTTTCGCTCCGCCGATCTTCGGCGCGACGATGAAAACGGCGCCGCCGTCGCCTTCCACCGCCTTGCGGACAGCCGCGATGATCGCCCCGTCAGAACCGTCAGCGACCAGGATCGCGACCTTGCGGCCCTTCAAACTGTCCGGATACTTGCCGACGATCCTGAGGGCCGGCGAGGGTTCGAGGTCGATGGGCGTCGCGGCCGGCGCGGACGCCTTGGGCAGGGGCAGGTTCATGGCCCCCGCCACGCGCTTGGCTAGATCCTCGTCGACATTGCGGAGATTGGCCAGGACCCGCGCTCGGACGTGATCCAGCGTCACCTTGGACAGTTCGAAAACGAGGGCGCTGGCCAGGTGGGCCTGTTCGATCTCCGTCTGCGACCGGAAGAAGAGCCGGGCCTGGCTGTAGTGGTCCGCGAAACTCTCGGCCCGCAGCCTGACCTTCTCGCCCTCCATCCGCACCGCGGCGGTGCGGAAGCCGCCTCTCGGGTCCTCGCGCGGCCCGCCCTCCTCTCCCGCCTCGGACAGACTGTTGGGTTCGTAGTTGGCGCGCCCCTTGAAAACCTGGGTCTGCATATGACCGTCGCGCTGGAAGTTCTGGAAGGGACAGCCCTTGGCCTGGTTGATCGGGATCTGATGGAAGTTGACGGTCCCCAGCCGCGATAGCTGGGTGTCCTGATAGGAGAAGAGCCGCCCCTGCAGCAGGGGGTCCTCCGAGAAGTCGATGCCCGGCACGATGTTGGTGGGCAGGAAGGCCGCCTGCTCGGTCTCGGCGAAGAAGTTGTCGGGGTTTCGGTTCAGCACCATGCGGCCGATGACCCGCAAAGGATGATCCTCTTCCGGGATCAGCTTGGTCGCATCGAGAATATCGAACGGCAGGGCGTCGGCCTCAGCCTGGTTCAGGAGCTGGACGGCGAACTCCCATTCAGGGAAGTCGCCCTGATCTATGGCTTCGAACAGATCGCGGCGATGATAGTCCGGGTCGGCCCCGGCGATCTTGACCGCCTCGTCCCAGCAGGTGGACTGGGTCCCCAGCCTGGGCCGCCAGTGGAACTTGACGAAGGTCGCCTCCCCCTTTGAGTTGATCAGCCGGAAGGTGTTGACGCCAAAGCCCTCGATCATGCGCAGCGACCGCGGAATGGCGCGGTCGGACATGGCCCACATCACCATATGGATGCTCTCGGGCATCAGGCCGACGAAGTCCCAGAAGGTGTCATGAGCGCTGGCCGCCTGAGGATAGCCGCGGTCCGCCTCCATCTTCACGGCATGGATCAGGTCAGGGAATTTGATCGCGTCCTGGATGAAGAAGACGGGGATGTTGTTGCCGACCAGGTCCCAGTTGCCCTCGGACGTATAGAACTTGACGGCAAAGCCTCTGACGTCGCGCGGCGTGTCCACCGAGCCCGCGCCTCCGGCGACCGTTGAGAAGCGCGTGAAGACCTCGGTCTTTTTCCCGACCTCGGTGAGGATTTTGGCCGTTGTGTAGTCTTCCAGACTCTCGGTGAGTTCGAAAAAGCCATGGGCGGCCGATCCGCGTGCGTGGACGATGCGCTCTGGAATGCGCTCATGGTCGAAGTGCTGGATCTTCTCGCGCAGCACGAAATCCTCGAGCAGGGTCGAACCTCGAGACCCAAGCTTCAGCGAGTTCTGGTCGTCGCTGACCGGCGCGCCGTGGTTGCTCGTAAGGCGCGCTTCAGGCGCTGAAGCGGTCTGGTGGAGTTCGCCGCCCTCACCGG
>DAIOID010000026.1:0-25904 GCA_036744355.1 Brevundimonas sp. | reverse complement strand
CCCCACCAGGCGGGGATGGACTGCAGTGTCCGCACCCAGTTGGTCACGCCGAAGATGTCGATGCCGGCCTCGAACTTTTCGGGGTGGAAGGCCAGGGCCGCGGCGGTGATGTAGCCGCCGTAGGAGCCGCCCATGACCGCGACCTGATCGTCGGCCACCCAGTCCTGGGCCCGCAGCCAGTCGCCGCCGGCGACGATGTCGCGCAGATCGGCCTCGCCGTGCTTCTTGTCGTCCATGTGGAAGAAGGTCTTGCCGTAGCCGGACGAGCCCCGGTTGTTGGCCCCCAGCACCGCATAGCCGTGATTGACCAGGTGCTGGACCATGGCGGAATAGCCGCGCCGCGTCTGACCGCCCGGTCCGCCGTGGACCAGGACGACCGCCGGGGCCGGGTTGGCCGCCGAGGCACCCTTGGGCCGGTACAGGACCGCCGGGACCTGCACCCCGCCTTCGCCCGGGTAGCGGACGATGGTCGCCTCGACCAGGTCGCTTTCCTTGATGGCCGGGTTCAGGGCCGAGGTCAGGCGGCGCGCCTGTCCGGTCGACAGGTCGGCCACGAAGACATCGGCGGGTGAGGTGTCGGACGCCACGGTGAAGGCCGCGAGATCGGCGCCGGGATCGAAGCGGACGCCGGTGATGTCGCCCTCCGGCAGGCCGGTCAGGCGCACGGGCGCGCGGGTCTGAGAATCCTCGATGGTCAGCTCGGTCGAGGCGTCGGCGTTGACCGTTGTGACGCGATAACGGCCGTTGGGCGAGAACGAGACATACATTACGTCCCAGTCGGCCTGGGTGGTGCGGTTGTGGGCCTTGTTGGCGATGTCATAGGCGTAGGCTTGGGCGAACTCGCCGTCCTGATTGCTGGTGTAGATCAGGGTCGCGTTGAAGGGGCCGAAGTCGTTGACTTCATAGGCGACGTCGCCGGTGTGCTGGGAGATCAGATAGGGCTCGCCGCCAGCCTGAAGGTCGGCCAGATAGATGTCGGAGTTGGCGCTGGTGTGGGACTTGGTCAGGGCCACCAACCGCCCGTCGCCGGACACCGCCGCCAGATCCATGCCGGGGTTCTGGAAGATCAGCTTCCGCTCATAGGTGTCGGCGTCATAGGCGTAGAGGTCGAAGACCTCAGCGTCGCGCTCGTTGCTGGTCAGCCAGAAGGTCTGGCCGTCGTCGCTGAAGCCGACGAAGCCAGCCTTGAGCTTGTCGCCCGGGGTCAGGTCGCGCAGCGTCCCGTCTGTCTCGCGCACATAGATGTGGGTCAGTTCGTTGCCGCCCTGATCCGCCGCCACCAGAACGCGGCGTCCGTCGGGGAAGTAGCTCTGGGCGAAGGTGGCGTTGGCGGTCGAGGCGGTCAGCGGCACGGGATCGCCGCCCGCGACAGGCAGCGCGTAGGCGTTGAACACGCCTGTCTTGTCCGACGAGATCAGCACGTGGCTGCGCCCCTCGGAAAAGGCCAGACCGTCCGGGTTGGCCATCGAGAAGCTGGTCGTCTCGAAGAACTGGGCGGCGGTGTAGGGCGTGACGGTGGCCGATGCAGCCGATGCAGCCGGTGCTGGCGCGGCGGGTTCAGCGGCGGCGAGCGCAGGGACGGCGGCGACGAGCGCCAAGGCGGAAACCATGCAGGCGAAGGAGCGCATTCTGAGCCTCGTGGGGTGCGTGATGACCTTTGGAGGCTTCACCATGCGCATACGGATGCGCTCTGTCGAAATCTTAATGATCGTCGTTCCGCCACGCCGGGCCCGGAACGACGAAAGCCGGCCGCGTTTGCACGCGACCGGCTCCCGTCATCCCTTGACGCACACCACCTGACGCAGGGTGTGCACGACCTCGATCAAGTCGGCCTGGGCGGCGATGACCGCGTCGATGTCCTTGTAGGCCATCGGGGTTTCATCGATCACATCAGCGTCCTTGCGGCATTCCACGCCTTGAGTCGCGCGGGCGTGGTCTTCCACCGTAAAGCGGCGCTTGGCCTCGGTCCGGCTCATGGCCCGCCCGGCGCCGTGCGAGCAGGTGCAGAAGCTGTCAGCATTGCCCTTGCCGCGCACGATGAAGGACTTGGCCCCCATCGAGCCGGGGATGATGCCCAGTTCGCCGTCCTTGGCCGACACCGCGCCCTTGCGGGTCAGGAAGACGTCCTGGCCGAAGTGCTTTTCCTTCGAGACGTAGTTGTGGTGACAGTTCACCGCCTCCTTCGTCGTCGTCAGATCGGGCCAGACCGCCGTAAGCACCCCCAGCACCTGCTCCATCATCACCTCGCGGTTGGCGCGCGCATACTTCTGCGCCCACGACACCGCGCGGACATAGTCGATGAAGCCGTCCGTCCCCTCGGGGAAGTAGGCCAGGTCCTGATCCGGCAGGTTCAGGTGCCAGCGACGGGCCTCGTACTTGGCCCGCTCGATGAAGTAGTTCCCGAAGCGGTTGCCGACCCCGCGCGAGCCTGAGTGCAGCATGACCCAGACGTCGCCCGCCTCGTCGAGGCACAGCTCGATGAAGTGGTTGCCGGTGCCGAGCGTGCCCAGGTGGCCGAAGCCGCGCGGGTGCCCCGCCTTGGGGTGGCGCTCGATCACGGCGTCATAGCCCGCTTTCAGGTCCGCCCAGCGCGCCGCGGCCGAGGCCGGGGGTTCGGATTGCCAGGCGCCCTTGTCGTTGCGCCCGCCGTTGTCGGTGCGACCGTGCGGGACCGCTGCCTCAATGGCGGAGCGGATGCCAGACAGGTCGTCCGGCAGATGCCCGGCGCGGATCGAGGTCCGCACCGCCATCATGCCGCAGCCGATGTCGACGCCCACGGCGGCGGGGATGACGGCCTTCACCGTCGGGATCACCGAGCCCACCGTCGCGCCCATGCCCCAGTGCACGTCGGGCATGGCCGCGACGTGTTTGTGGATAAAGGGCAGCGAGGCCACGTTCTTCAGCTGCTTCAGCGCCGCATCCTCGATGGGCACGCCCCGGGTCCAGGCCTTGATCGGCACGCCCGGGCTTTCGATTACGTCATAGCCACGCATGGCCGACGTCTCCTCTGCTGTCTGTGATCCTCCCGGACCGGACAGAGGGTGGTCGCTTGCGCGGACAAGAAACCCCTCCGACCGGTGGCGGGAGGGGTTGCTGGAAACCGAAGTCGAATGACCGCCGGTTCTTCTACATCCCTTCCACGCGCGCGCCTTTGCCCTCGACCAACAGGCGGTCGACGGTCATGGGCCGTTGCGAAGGATGAATATTGAAGAACATGGGTTTCTCGATTTCGGAGCCGGGCTTCTACACGCGAGAGCGGCGACCGCCAAGCCTGAAAATCAGGCGGCGACCGCCGTCGTGCCGCTGATGAAGCCGCCGCCGAGGACGCGGTCGGGGTCGGCGGGGTCGTAGAGGGCGCAGGCCTGACCGGGGGCGACGCCTTCTTCGCCTTCATCGAAGACGACGGAGATGACGTTGTCTTCGTTCAGGGAAAGACGGGCGGGGGAGGGCTGGCGGGTCGAGCGGACGCGGGCGAGGACGCGGGCGCCGTCGCGGGCGGCTTCCTCGATAGTGGCCTGATCGCCCAGCCAGTTGGTTTCTTCCAGCGTCAGGCTGGCGGTCAGCAGGGCCTCGCGGGGGCCGACGATGACGCGGCGGTTGTCAGGGTCCAGTTCGGTGACGAACAGGGGCTCGCCCACGGCGACGTTCAGGCCCCGGCGCTGGCCGATGGTGTAGTCGGTGATGCCGCCGTGCGTGCCCAGCACCCGGCCGTCCATGTGGACGATCTCGCCCGCTTCACGGCCTTGCGGACGCAGACGGTCGATCAGGGTGCGGTAGTCCCCGGACGGGACGAAGCAGATGTCCTGGCTGTCCGGCTTGGCGGCGATGCGAAGGCCGAGGGCAGCGGCGACGCCGCGCACCTGGGGCTTTTCCAGATCGGCCAGGGGGAAGCGCAGATAGTCGAGCTGGTCCTGGGTCGTGGCGAACAGGAAGTAGGACTGGTCGCGCGAGTGATCGATCGCCTTGCGCATCTGCGAGCGATTGCCGACGGCGGCGCGGCGGACGTAGTGGCCGGTGGCCATGGCCTCGGCGCCCAGGTCGCGGGCCACGTCCAGCAGGTCGCGGAACTTGACCGTCTGATTGCAGCGGATGCAGGGGACCGGGGTCTGGCCCTTCAGATAAGAGTCCGCGAACTGGTCGATCACCGCATCCTTGAAGCGGCTTTCGTAGTCGAGGACGTAGTGAGGGATGCCGATGATCTCGGCGGCCAGACGGGCGTCGTGGATGTCCTGACCGGCGCAGCAGGCGCCCTTCTTCTTGAGCGCGGCGCCGTGGTCGTAGAGTTGGAGCGTGACGCCGACCACGTCATAACCCGCCTTGGCCAGCAGGGCGGCGACGACGGTGGAATCCACCCCGCCCGACATGGCCGCGACCACGCGGGCGCCGACCGGCAGGCCGACGGCCTGTCGCGCGCTCTCGATCGCGGCGTCCATGTCGGCGGCGCCGGACATGGGGGCGATGGTTGGAACGGGGCAAATGTCGTCAGCCAGGGTCATCGCCGCCATATAGAGGGCCCTGCGTTCGATTTCGAGGCGGGGGCGTGAAAACGACAAAGGCCGCCTCCGTTGTCGGAAGCGGCCTTTATCCTTGGGCCTATCGCGCTTCGCGCTACTTGAGGCCCATTAATCCCGGTAGCTCTGGATGCGCGTGGTGCGCAGGCCTTGCATGCCCCATTTGTCGATCGCCTGTTGCCAGGCGATGAATTCCTCGGCTGTCAGACGATACTTCGTCAGGGCGTCTTCCAGGCTGATCAGTCCGCCGCGAACGGCGGCGACCACTTCGGCCTTGCGACGGATCACCCAGCGGTTCGTTTCCGCCGGCGGGAGATCCCGCAGGGTCAGCGGCGTACCCGTCGGGCCGACCACATATTGTTCGCCTCTACTATTAAGGCGTCGCTCTTGCAGCATGGGCTTAAGCCTCTTTCACCACCACCATCGACGCGTACCCTAGGCGCGCCCCGGCTAAGGGGCGTTTAAGCGTCGTGGTGAAGGAATGGCTAAGATGCATCCTCCGTCCCCGGCGCATCGAAGGCGCCGGAAACGAAGGATTCATCGAGTCTAACGGAGGCTTACTCATCGATTCCGGTTAGCCGATCAGCGCTTGATGCTGAGCAGTTCGGCCAGCATCTCGTCCGCGGTCGTGATGATCTTGGACGAGGCCGAGTAGGCGCGCTGGGTGGTGATCAGGCTGGTGAACTCGGCCGACAGGTCAACGGTCGAGGACTCCAGTTGCTGGGCCGCGATCATGCCCGCGCCGCCCGTGCCCGCCGCCTTCAGGTTGAAGGTGCCGCTGTCCAGGCTGACGCGGAAGGCGTTGCCGGTGACCTGACGCAGGCTGTCGGGGCTGGGGAAGGTGGCGATGGCGACCTGGGCGATCCGGCGCATGACGCCGTTGTCGAAGATGGCGGTGACGAAGCCGCTCTCGTCGATCTTGATGTCCGACAGGTTGCCGAAGGCGGTGCCGTTGGTCACCGTCGACTGGACGATCGAGGCCGTATTCAGCTGGCTGAGGCCGCCGGCCGAGGTGGCGAGGTCCAGGGTCAGTGTCTGGGACGAGATGCCCAGGCCGTCCGCCCATTTCACCTTGTAGTCGTCGGCAGGGTTGGCCGGGTCGATGATGACGTTGGGATCCGAGCGGCCGAAGTCGAGCACGGCGTTCGCCGGGTCGTCGAACAGGCCCTTGCCGGCGGGCCAGGTCTGCATGGTCGAAATGTCCAGACGGCCGGCCGGGGTGAAGGCGATGATGCCCTTCTTGATCTGGCCGTTGGAATAGGCGCCGCCGGTGACGACGTCCTCGGCCGGAACGGCGACGATCTCGGCGTACCACTCGTTGGGTTGGTCGCTCTTCAGCAGACGGATTTCGATGTTGCGCTGGCCGCCCTTGGAGTCCGAGACCGGGATGTTGATCTTGAAGTCCGGCTTCACGCCCAGGGGGTTGTCGTCCTCGCCGTTGTACATGGCCATCGAGTTGATCGACGGGTCGTACTTGGTCTTGGCGACGTTGTTGTTGATGATGCCCAGGCCGGGCGAGCCCAGCGACACCGTGTCGCCGCCGCCCAGGTCGAGGTCGGTCAGGGACTGGGGCACGCCGCCGACCGTCAGGCTGGCCAGGGCGCCGGCGGCGTCATAGGTGGCCACGGCGTTGATGGTCTGGATGCCGGTCTTGACGGTGACGTTGTATTCGTTGGGGTTGCCGGTCGGCGAGTAGCGAACGGTGAAGTCCTTGGGACCCGAAGCGGCGGGGACGATCGGCACGTTCGTGTACTTGTTCGGGCTGGCGGCGCTGGAGACCGCCTGGCCGGAATAGAGGTTGGCGTTGATCTGGGCGCGGGTGGTGGGTTCTGCGGTGCCGCCGACCGTGCCGATGTTGATCGAGCGCAGGCGCGTCAGGTCCGAGGGGTCCGTGGCGATGTCGCCGTTGGAATCCACCGGCCAGCCCTGCAGATACAGACCAGCGCTGTTCTTCAGATAGCCCAGGTTGTCGATGCGGAAGGCGCCCGCGCGGGTGAACAGGCGGCTGTCGGTGGCGCCGACGCCCTCGGCCTTCTCGGTCGTGACGAAGAAGCCCTGGCCGTCGATGGCCAGGTCGGTGCTTTCCGTCGTGCGCTGCAACTGGCCTTCCTGGCTGATGAAGTGCCGGGCCGTGGTCATGACGCCGCCGGCCGCATAGCCGCCTGCGCCCTTGCTCTGGCTGTTCACGATGGTCTGGAACTCGCCCTGGGTGCGCTTGTAGCCGATGGTGTTCACGTTCGCGATGTTCTGCGAGATCGCGGCCAGGGCGGCGGAGTTGGCGGAAAGACCGGAAACCCCGGCCTGCATGGCGCTGTTGATGCTCATTGAAGCGGCTCCTTAGGCGGAAATAGGGAAGACGAGAGGGACGCCGTTCAGGCGTCGGTCTCGGGATCTGTGGGCAGCGGCGTCGGGGTGGGATCCGGCGTCGGGGTTGCGCTGGCGTTCTTCTCGTCGAGCGCGATGATGCTGGAGAGCGGCATGACCGAGTTGCCGATCGTGACGTAGGGCTGGTCGGCGTACATCTCGACGCCGGTGATGCGGCCGCGCATCAGGACCTGGGCGTCGACCTTGCTCGTGCCGTCCTTGGCTGCGACCTTCAGGGTATAGACGCTGCCGTCCTCGCCCCCGGTCCAGTTGAAGTCGTGGACGCCTGAAGTATTGCCGCCCTCGGGGGCGGGGCCCTTCCAGACGACCTGGCCGGCGGCGTTCAGGACCTGAAGCTCGACCTCGGTGGCGTTCTTGCCCAGCTCGTAGCTCCACGTCGCCTTGCCGTCGGCGGCCTTGGTCGCGTCCCAGACGGCGGTGGCGTTCTTGCCGATGTAGTTCGAGGCGTTGGCCAGGCCGTCGCCCTGCTGGCCGTTCAGAAGGGCGGTCAGAAGCTGGTTGGACAGCAGCTGCTGCTCGACCCCGGCCATCTGGGTCAGCTGGCCGGTGAACTCGTTGGAGTCCATCGGCGACAGCGGGTCCTGGTTCTTCAGCTGAGCCGTCAGCAACGAGAGGAAGGTCTCGAAGTTCGACGCCAGCATGGTCGAGCCGGTGTTGAGCTTGTTGGTGGCGGTTTGCGCGTTGACGGCGGTGACCATCGGTCAGACCTTCATATCGACGCGGTCAGGCGTCAGCGAAAGGGAAGCCCAGGCGCCGGGAGGCGGCAGGACAGAGTCGGCCTCGGCGGCCAGGCGGGCGGCGCCGGCGAAGGCGCGGCGATCAGGGGCGCGGTCGAAGGCGCCGCCGCCGTTGAAGCCCGACGAGGGGTTGCGGTCCGAGAACTCGAGCGAGTCCTGAGTCAGCTGGAAACCGGCGTCCTGAAGTTGACGACGCAGTTCGTCGGCGCGGGCGCGCATGTCGGTCGCCGCCGCCGGGTTGTCGAAGGCCAGACGGGCGGCCAGACGACCGTCGGAATCGATCTCAAGGCTGACATCGACGCGGCCCAGGCCCTCGGGCGTCAGGGCCATGTCGAAGCGGGTCGAACGGCCTTCCAGCTTCTTAATGATCTGGGCGGCCAGGTGGGCCGTGGTCTCGACCGTGGCGCGCGACAGCTGCGACAGGCCGAGGTCGCGCTGGGCGGTCGGGGCGGCGGTCTGGGCGTCCAGCAGCGGTTGCGAGGGCGCCAGGTCGGCCGGGGCGTCGAGCGGCGCGGCGTCGACGGGCCGGAGCGGCGCAGGGGCTGCGGCGTCGTTGAGGGCGGCGGTGGTCGTGGCGGCGGGAGCGGCGACGGACGGCGTCGAGGTCGGCAGGATCGACCGGGCGCCGTTGCGGGTCTCTGCCCGGGCCTCGGCGGGGGCGCTGGCCGTCGCGGCGTTGGAGCGGCGCTCGTCCAGGCGAGTCGAACCATTGCGGGTCGGGGCGGGGGCCGTTGCGGCGGTCGCGGGCAGCGGGGTCTCGGCTTCGCTCTCGGCGTCGCTCGAAACGGCGGCGGGCGCGACGACCGGTTCCGGCGCGTCAGCCTCGTCGACGGGCTGGGCGAGTCGAGCAGGTTGCGAGGCCGAGGGGGCGGCAGGTTGCGACGCGACGGCCTTCGCGGGGCGCGGTGCGGGCGCAGCGGTCGGGGTGGAAGTGGCGGCCTGGGCGATCGGCGCGGTCTGCGCGACAGGCTCGGCGGCGGGGGGCAGGGCCGACGGGGCTGCAGGGGCGGGACGCGTCGCGGTCGCGGCGGGCGTGGCGGCCGGGGTCGACGAAGCCGTCATGACGACGGGGATCGGCGCGGGCGTCGGCGCGCGCGACGCGGCGGGGGCGACGGGAGCAGCCTCGGCGCGCGGGGCCGAAGGCGCGTCTTCGGCGTCCGAAGTCGGCGCGGGCGTGGTCGGAGCGACGGGCGCGGTCGTCGCCATGGGACGGGCGGCGGCGGCCTGGCGCGTCGGCTGCGCCGTCGGCGGCGGAGCCTCGGTGGAGGGTGCGGTTGATTGCGATGCGGCGGGCTGGGGCTGGGCCGGGCGAGCCTCGACCGGCGCGGCCTGGGACGGGATGGAAGCGACAGGCGTCGTCGGGGCCTTCGCCATGCCCGACGCCGGGGTCTCCGCGTCGGACGACGGGCTGGAGAGCGGGAGCGCGCCAGCGGCTGCAGCCGGGGCTTCGCCAACCAGGGCTGGCGCGGCGCTTGTCGACGGCGCGTCAGCGGCTGCGTTCAGGGGCGGCGCAGGCGCGATCGGCGGCGCGATCGGCGGCGCGGCGGCGGGCGCTTCGGCGGACGCCGGGACCTCGCCTTCAGCAACGGGGGCGGCAGGCGTGGCCGGCGCGACCGGAAGGGGCGCGGGGGCGATCAGGGGGACCGGAGCCCAGGCGGGCGCCGCCTCGACGGCGATGTCGAGCGCGGGCGTCCCGGCGGCGTCGGTTTCAGCGGGCGCCGCATCCGCAACGGGAGCGCCGTCTTCGCCCGTACCCTTCAGCGACGGCGCGACGGCGGCCACCAGACCCGCGAACAGGGCGCCGTCCGCCGCCGTGTCGACGGTTTCGGCGTTCGCGCCGACCGGGGCGGTCGGAGCGATCAGGGACATGACGCTGAGCGCGGACATGAGAGGCGGCAGGGCTTTCGCTGGATGGGCGGCGCCTACTGCGCTCGGGCTATTCGAACAGCCCGGCGCAAGGTCCGGGCCAAGTTGCGAGCCTGATTATAAGCTACTGAAAAACAACGAATTTTATTGATTTCGGCGGTGGAGCGCTGGGCGCTCTCGCCCGGCGGATCTTGCCGCACCTTGCGCTTTTTGCCGGGCGGCGACGGGCTGGCCTGACCTCGCGGCGGCATGGCCCGCGAATTGCGCCGTGCTTGACGAACGCACAGGGGCTGAAAAGCCGATGTCTAATAAATTCAAGGAGTTGGCTAGAATGGCTAACCGGAAAGCCGGGCAAGATTTGCGCGCAGGCCAGCAAGGCTTGCCGGGCGCGGCCCTGCATGGAGCGCGCGTCTGATGTCCCTGAACTCGATCATGCACATCGCCACCTCGGGCATGAATGCGGCCCAGACGCAGCTGCGGGTGGTTTCCGACAACGTCTCGAACGTCAACACGCCTGGCTATATCCGCAAGGTGGCCGACCAGCAGTCCTGGGCCAGTCAGGGCGCGGGCGCGGGCGTCGAGATCGCGCGCATTCGTCTGGCCACCGACCGTTTCCTGCAGGCCGCCAGTCTGAACGCCGGCGCCGACGCCGGGCGCCAGGCCGTGCGCTATGAACTGTACAATCACATCCAGTCGCAGTTCGGCGATCCGGGCGCGGACACGGGCTTCTTCGCCCAGATCGACAAGATCTTCTCGGCCTTCTCGACCTCGGCCGAGAACGCCACCTCGGGGCCGCTGCGTCAGGACGCGATCTGGAAGACCCAGGCCATGTTCGCCGAGGCTGCGCGCGTGGCCAAGGAGATCCAAAGCACGCGCGAGGAGGCCGACGGCCGCCTGCGCACCGCCGTGGACAAGGTGAACGGCCTGGTCGATCAGATCGAGAAGCTGAACGTCGACATCGCCAAGGCCAATGTCGTCGGTACGGATTCGACCGGGGCGCAGACCGCGCAGGCGGCGCTGATCAACGAACTGTCCGAGCTGATGGACGTGCGGATCACCACCCGATCGGTCGGCGGGGTCGAGGTGCGGACCGGGACGGGCATCCTGCTGGCCGGGCAGGGCGCGTCCAAGCTGGAGTACCAGCGGGCGGGGGCGGTTTCGGCCGAGACCGTCTTCAACCAGATCATGATCACCGAGCCGAACGGCCAGCGTCGCCCGCTGACCGAGGGGCTGAGTTCCGGCGAGATCAAGGGGCTGCTGGAACTGCGGGACGTCGATGCTCCCGCCGCCGCCGAGCGTCTGGGCGAGTTGATGACGCGCCTGGCCGATGAACTGAATCGGGCGCACAACGCCTCGTCCGCCGTGCCGCCGCCCGCCGTGTTGAACGGCCGCAACGTGGGCCAGTCGCTGGAAACGGCGCTAACGGGCTTCACCGGCACGACCACCATCACCACGGTCGACGCCCAAGGCGTGATCCAGAACTCGGCCCAGATCGTCTTCTCGGGCGGGACGATGACGATCAACGGCGTGGCGGCGACGCCCGCCACCTTCCTGGCCACCCTGAACGGTCAGCTGGGCGGCGCCAGCGCCAGCTTCATCGACGGCCGCCTGAGCATTCAGGCCCCGGCGGGGCAGGGCGTGGCCATCGCCGACGACGCGACCAGTCCCAGCAACAAGGCCGGACGCGGTTTCTCGCACTACTTCGGTCTGAACGACCTGGTCTCGACGGACCGTCCGGCGCTCTATGACACCGGCCTGACGCCCGCCTCTCAGCACGGCTTCACGCCGGGCGAGACGGTCAAGTTCCGCTTCACCGACGCCTCGGGCTCGCGCATCCGCGACATTGAGGTGGCGGTTCCGGCGGGCGCGGGCGCCATGTCGGAGTTGCTGGCGGCCCTGAACGATCCCACCAGCGGCGTCGGCGCCCACGGCGCCTTCAGCCTGAACGGCGCCGGGGAGATGATCTTCACCGGGTACGGCGCGCCGCCGTCGACCATGTCGGTCGTGGAGGACGGAACCCGTCAGGTTCCGTCCGGCGTGTCGATGAGCGACCTGTTCGGTCTGAGCGGCGCGCGCGCTTCCCGGGCCGGCGGCTTTACCGTGCGTGCCGATATCGCCAAGGATCCGTCGATGCTGGCCCTGGCCCGGCTGAACCTGGGCGTGGCGGCGGGCACGGCGGCGCTGAGCAAGAACGACGGCAGCGGCGGACGTCTGCTGGCCAAGGCGGACCAGAACGCCGCCTCCTTCTCGGCGGCGGGCGGCGCGGGCAGCGTCTCCATGTCCCTGTCGCGCTACGCATCCGAGTTCTCGGGCGAGATCGGCGGCAAGGCGACGATCGCCAAGAACCGTGCGACCAACGCCACGGCCCTGTACCAGGAGGCCTCAGCGCGACGCAGTTCGGTCGAGGGCGTCAACATGGACGAGGAACTGGTGCTGATGACTACCTATCAGCAAGCCTTTAACGCTTCGGCGCGCCTTATTCAGGCGGCGTCGGAAATGTACGACACCCTGATCGGAATGATGCGATGACCCGCGTTTCGACGTTTGGAAACTATCAGTCGGCCCTGCTGCACCTGATGAACGCGCAGGCGCGCGGCGAGGAAGCGCAGAACAAGGTCAACACCAAGAAGAACGCCACCAGCCTGGTCGGCTTCGGGCGGCAGTCGGAAACGGTCATCGCCCTGAAGTCCAGTCAGACGCGGATCCAGGGCTTCATCGACACCAACAAGACCGTGGCCGATCGTCTGACGATGCAGGACCTGGGGCTGGGGCGCGTCGCCGACGCGGCGACCGCCGGACGTCAGGCCATCGCCAACGCCATCGCCGCCGGACGCGTGGACGGGCTGATGTCCGAGATGGAGACCATCTTCAAGATGGCCCAGGACGGCCTGAACATGCGGCACCAGGGCAAGTACCTGTTCTCGGGCGGGGCGGTGGACCAGCAGGCGGTCGTCCTTCCCGCCGCGCCGGCCGGCGCCACCGACCTGGAGAAGCTGGCCGCCATGCCGGGCGTCGCCGGCGTCTTCATGAATGACCAGCTGAAACAGTCCTCGGTGCTGGACGAAACCGTCACCATGGACACCGGCTTCCTGGCCAGCGATGCGGGGCAAGCCCTGTTCGACGTCTTCCGCGACCTGCAGATCCTGCATCAGACGGACCCGATGAACGGTAAGATGACCGACGCCCAGAAGACCGCCCTGACGACGCTGATGACACGCTTCGAAACGGCGGCCAAGGGCGTGGTCGACATCCAGGCGCGCAACGGCTCAATGCAGGCGCGTGTGGACAGTCTGCTGGAGGCCCAGGAATCGCGGAAGATTTCCGTCGACACCATGCTGTCGGGCAAGACCGACGCCAACATGGCCGAGGCGGTGACCGAACTGGAGATGGCCCAGATCGCCATTCAGGCCTCGGCCCAGGTGGTCAGCCAACTGCGCGACGTGTCCTTGCTCAATTACCTGCGCTGATCGTCGCCTTCTTCTCCCGGCTGAACGAAACCGCGTGACCTGCGTTCACGAAGCTGGGCCGTGGTAAGAGGGTGAAGTTTGCGGGGTCGTACAGCGCAGCCATGGGGCGGGGTGAAGTCATCGGTCGTTGACAGCGGGGCCTCGGCTGGGTCTAAGCCTTGCCGTGTCGGAAACGCCGATAGACACTGCGCGCCGAGGAGGGTGCGAACCCATGCCCACGCACAGCTGCATGCCGCGCTGGTGATCTGAAGGATGAGTCGGACGGCCCAGTATCAAATCCAGGACGGCGACGGGCAGGCGGCCGTGTTGCGCTTGAGCGGCGATTGGTCGTCGACCGGCATCGGTCGCCAGGGCGAGCGTCTGCGCGCCGATCTGGCGGGGCGCGTTGTGGGCGCCCTGGACCTGACACAACTCGGGCGTTTCGACACGGCGGGGGCGCTGGCGATCGCCCAGGCTACGACGCAGCCTATTCCCGAAGCGGCATGGGGCGAGCGACCCGAGGCGGGGCGCATCTACGCCATGGTCGAGAAGCTGGACCGCGAGTCCAGCGCGCCGCCGAAGCGCGCCGGCGCCTTCACCCGCACCTTCGCCAAGATCGGCTTGGGCGTTTACGATTTCGCCGCCGAGGCGGTTCTGTCGCTGGCCTTCCTGGGGCGATTGATCGTCGCCGTCGGCTCGGCGTTGAAGCACCCCGGCGCCATTCGTTGGCCGGCCTGGTTCAGCCAGGGCGAGCGGGCGGGGCTGGACGCCATCCCCATCATCGCCGTGACCAACTTCTTCATCGGCGCCGTCATCGCCTTCTTGGGCGCCAACCTGCTGACCCAGTTCGGGGCGGGCGTGTTCACGGTCCAGCTGGTCGCGGTTTCAGTGCTGCGCGAGTTCGCCGTGGTCATCACCTCGGTTCTGCTGGCGGGCCGCTCGGCCTCGTCCTTCGCCGCCGAGATCGGTTCGATGCGGATGAACCAGGAAGTCGACGCCATGCAGGTCATGGGCGTCAATCCGTTCCAGGCCCTGGTGATCCCGCGTCTGGCGGCCATGCTGGTCATGCTGCCCCTGCTGACCTTCGTCGGCATGGTGACGGGCCTGTTCGGCGGCATGCTGGTGACCTGGAGCGAGCTGTCCTACGGGCCGGCCTTCTTCATTCAGCGCATCACCGAAGACCCGATGATGGATCGGCATCTGATGGTCGGTCTGGTCAAGGCGCCGGTCTTCGCCGTAGTGGTGGCCGCCATCGGCTGCCGTCAGGGCATGTCGGTGGCCGGCGACGTGGAGAGCCTGGGGCGGCGAGTGACGGCTGCCGTGGTGCAGGCCATTTTCGCAATCATCTTCCTCGACGCCGTCTTCGCCATGATCTTCCTGGAGCTGAAGCTGTGACGGCCCGCGAGAAGAAGCCGCAGCGCGAGACCGTCATCGAGGTGCGCGGCCTGCTGAGCCAGTTCGGCGAGCGCGTGATCCATCAAGACCTCGACCTGACCGTCAGGCGGGGCGAGATTCTGGGCGTGGTCGGCGGCTCCGGCACCGGCAAGACAGTGCTGCTGAACTCCATCATCGGCCTGAAACAGCCCGAAGGCGGCTCGGTCAAGCTGTTCGGTTTTGAGCGCGACGCGATGACCAAGACGGAGGCCGCCGAGGTCGAGCGGCGCACCGGAGTTCTGTTCCAGCAGGGCGCGCTGTTTTCGTCGCTGACGGTGTTGGACAACGTCGCCTCGCCTCTGGTCGAGCACACCAATCTGCCGCGCGACACCATTCGCGAATTGGCCGAGATGAAGATCGCCATGGTCGGGCTGAAGCCGGAGTCTCACTATCTGAAGCCCGCTGAGTTGTCGGGAGGGATGCGCAAGCGTGTCGGCCTGGCCCGTGCCTTGGCGCTGGACCCGGAGCTGATCTTCCTGGACGAGCCGACGGCGGGTCTGGACCCGATCGGGGCCGCAGCCTTCGATGAGCTGATCCGGGACCTGTCGGACGATCTGGACCTGACAGTCTTCATGATTACCCATGATCTCGACAGCCTGTACGCCATCTGTGACGAGGTGGCGGTGCTGGCCGACAAACACGTCGTCGAGAAAGCCACGGTGCAGGAACTGGAACGTTCCGATCATCCGTGGATCAAGGAATACTTCCTGGGGCCGCGCGGACGCGCCGCTCGCCAGAGCGCCGCCTGAGGAGAGCGGAGAGATGGAAAGAGACGCCCACTACGCCGCCGTCGGCATCGCCACCGTCGCCCTGTTGCTGGCGCTGGCCGTGTTCACGATCTGGCTGGCCCGCCTGCAGTTCAACAAGGACTACGACGTCTATGACATCGTCTTCTACGGGCCCGTACGCGGCCTGTCAGAGGGCGGCGAGGTGCACTTCAACGGCATCCGCGTCGGCGAGGTCACGGCCCTGAACCTGGACCCCAAGAAGGGGGATCAGGTCATCGCCCGCGTGCGGCTGAACGGAACGACGCCGGTGCGCGTCACCTCGCGCGCTCAGTTGGAACCGCAGGGCATCACCGGTCTGAACTACATCCAGATCACGGCGGGCGAAGCCAGCAGCGCCCTGCTGAAGACCCAGTACCCCGACAACGTCGTGCCGGTGATCCAGAGCCAGCCCAGCCCCATCGCCGAGTTGCTCAGCGGATCCGGCACGGTGCTGGCCCAGACCGTGGATGCGCTCAACCGGATCAACCGCGTCATGTCGGACGACAACATCCGCAGCTTCTCGTCCAGCGTGAAGAATGTCGAGGAACTGACCGCCGAGCTGGAAGCCCGCAAGGGCATGTTCCAGCAGCTGGAAGAGACGATCACCAAGGCCAACGCCGCCGTGGGCGAATATCAGGCCCTGGGCGCCAGCGCGCGTCAGATGATCGACACCGACGGCAAGCAGGCCATCGCCAACATCAACGCCGCCACGCGCGAGGCCCAGCAGACCATCGCCTCGATCAACCGAACGGCGACGGGGCTGGAGGGGCCGCTGGGCGACTTCGGCACCCAAACCGTGCCGCAGCTGAACGACACTATCCGCCAACTGGATCAGGCGACGCGCTCGCTGCAGTCGCTGATCGACAACGTGCGGGAAAGCCCGCGCGACTTCATCGCCAAGGCGCCGTCCAAGGAAATCGAGGTGCAGCCGTGATCCGTTCCGCTCTTGTGATTGCCGCCGCGTCGGTCGCCCTGTCCGGTTGCGCCCTGTTGTCGTCGCCCGATCCGGTTCAGCTCTATCGGTTCGGGGGGGCCTCGGCCTTTGCCGGGACGGGAGCGACCTCGGCCTGCCCGGACGTCCATGTCTCGATGCGGCGCGTGGACTTCCCCGAGGCCGCACGCGGCGATCGCATCCTGGTCGTGACCGGCGCCGAGGCGGCTTACATCAAGGGCGCGCGCTGGGTGTCGCCGGCCGAGACCCTGTTTGAGGAGACCCTGCGCAACGCCTTCGCTGACGGCGGAACCTGTACGGTCCTCAGCAGCGGCCCGATGACGCGCGACGGCCTTCTGCTGAGCGTGGACGTGCGTCGGTTCGAGGCGAACTACGACGCACCGGGGGCCGTGCCGAACGCCAACATCGTGGTTCTGCTGCGTCTGGTGCGTCCTGGCGACCGCTCGATCGTGGCCGAGGACCGCATAACGGTCAGCGAGAGCGCGGGTGAGAACCGCCAGTCGGCCATCGTCGCCGCCTTCGACCGCGCCACCGCCGAGGCCAGCCGCCAGATCGTTCTGTGGACGGATCAGCAGGGCTTCCAGGCGACGCGGGCTTCCTAGCGTTGTCATCCCGGCCTTATCCGCAGGCGGAGAGCCGGGACCGCCCAAGGCGTTGCGTTTTTAGCGATCCCGGATAACGGCTGCGCCGCTTCCGGCATGACGGATAGAGAAAACCCCGGCGGCCTCGCGGTCGCCGGGGTTTCTGTTTTCAGAGCGGAGGAGGCGGTTCAGCTCAGGTTCGCCGCCACCGTGTAGTCGGCCTCGGTCTTGGCCGCGACCTCGTCCAGGGTCACGCCCTCGGCCAGTTCGATCAGTTCCAGACCCGAACCGTCCGGCTTGACGTCGAAGGTCGCCAGGTCGGTGATGATGCGGCTGACCACGCCCGTGCCGGTCAGCGGCAGGGTGCAGGCCTTCAGCACCTTGGACTGGCCGTGCTTGTTGGCGTGCTCCATGACCACGACCACGCGCTTGACGCCCGCGACCAGGTCCATCGCCCCGCCCATGCCCTTCACCAGCTTGCCGGGGATCATCCAGTTGGCGATGTCGCCGTTCTGGGCCACCTCCATCGCGCCGAGGATCGACAGGTTGATGTGGCCGCCGCGGATCATGGCGAAGCTGTCAGCGCTGCTGAAATAGCTGCTCTCGGGGATCTCGGTGATCGTCTGCTTGCCGGCGTTGATCAGGTCGGGGTCTTCCTCGCCCTCATAGGGGAAGGGGCCCATGCCCAGCATGCCGTTCTCGGACTGCAGGGTCACTTCCATGCCTTCGGGGATGTAGTTGGCGACCAGGGTCGGGATGCCGATGCCGAGGTTGACGTAGAAACCGTCCTGCAGCTCCTTGGCGGCGCGTTCGGCCAGTTGTTCGCGGGTGCGGGCCATGGTCATTCGTCTCCCGAAGAAGCAGATGCGTTGTCATGCAGCGAAGCCGAACGCTGCTGCTGGGCGATCAGCGTGGCGCCTGCCTGAAGATATCCGGCGACCAGAGCCGGGTTGGAGTAGGCGTAACCGCTCCCGAAGGCGGCATCGACTTCCTTGATGCCTGCGTGCAGCAGGGTCTTCGGGGTGCGGGCTGCGTCGTTGTTCAGTTTTTCCTGATCGGGGGCGGACATCAGACGGCCTCCCGCTGACGGACTGTACGCTGTTCGATGCGCTTTTCGGACACGGTCTGGATCAGGCGGTCGACATAGACGCCAGGCGTGTGGATGTGGTCGGGGTCCAGCGAACCGGTCGGGACGATTTCCTCGACCTCGACGACCGTGACCTTGCCTGCGGTGGCCATCATCGGGTTGAAGTTGCGGGCCGTCTTGCGGAACACCAGATTGCCGCGCTCATCGGCCTTCCAGGCCTTGATGACGGCCAGGTCGGCGACCAGGCCGGTCTCCATCACATAGTCGCGGCCACCAAAGTTGCGCACTTCCTTGCCCTCGGCGACCAGGGTGCCGACGCCGGTGGCGGTGAAGAAGGCCGGGATGCCCGCGCCGCCGGCGCGGATGCGTTCAGCCAGGGTGCCCTGGGGGTTGAACTCCAGCTGCAGCTCGCCGGCCAGATACTGACGCTCAAACTCCTTGTTCTCGCCGACGTAGGACGAGATCATCTTGGCGATCTGCCTGGTCTCCAGCAGCTGGCCCAGGCCGAAGCCGTCGACGCCCGCGTTGTTGGAGATGACGGTCAATCCCTTGACGCCCGAGGCCTTCAGCCCCGCGATCAGGTTTTCGGGAATGCCGCACAGGCCGAAGCCGCCGGACATGACGGTCATCCCGTCAAAGGTCAGGCCCTCCAGCGCGGACGTGACGTCAGCGTAGATCTTGCGCATCGCTCTCCCTTTTTCACCGTCTGATGAATATTGCGGTCTTCTCCGTCCTTAAAGCGGGCGAGGGGACGGAGCAAGCGCCGCATCCAAAGACGAGGCTGATGCGTATGCAAGCAGCCGTCCCTGTCGCCACATGGAGTCCGCATGAGCCTGGTCAACGTCGCCATCCGTCAGCTGCAGGATGCGCCCTTTCCCGACTTCATCACCCGTCCGGCGATCGACAGCCTGGTGACGGAGGCGCGACGGCGGCTGGATCGGGACGGGCCGCACGATCAGGCCGCCTTTGCGCAGGAGATGGCGCGCCGGGCGGTGGCCGAGCACACGGATGCGGCCAACGACCAACACTACGAATTGCCGCCCGAGTTCTTCCAGATCTGCCTTGGGGCACGGCTCAAATACTCCTGCTGCCTGTACGGCGACGGGGCCGAGACCCTGGATCAGGCCGAGGAGAAGGCGCTGGCGGAATCCTGCGCCCACGCCGAACTGGTCGACGGGCAGACCATTCTGGAGCTGGGCTGTGGCTGGGGCTCGCTGAGCCTGTGGATGGCCGAGCGTTATCCCGCCGCCCGGATCACCGCCGTTTCAAACAGCCACGGCCAGCGCGGCCATATCGAGGCCCAGGCGCGGGCGCGGGGTCTGACCAATCTGACGGTCGTGACCTGCGACATGAATGATTTTCAGGCAGCGAGCGGCGGCTTTGACCGCATCGTCTCGGTCGAGATGTTCGAGCACATGGCCAACTGGCGCGCCCTGCTGACGCGAGCCAGGGGCTGGCTGAAGCCCGATGGGCGAATGTTCATCCATGTCTTCACCCATCGCGACGCGCCCTATCGATTCGACCACACCGACAGCGGCGACTTCATCGCCCAGCACTTCTTCACCGGCGGGATCATGCCCAGCCGCGACCTGATCCGGCAGTTCCCCGACCTGTTCGAGGTGGCGCAGGAATGGACCTGGAACGGGAAGCACTATGCGCGGACGGCCAATGACTGGCTGGCCAACATGGATCGCAACGCCGAACGGGTGGCCGTGCTCATGCGCGAAACCTATGGCCCGGATGCGGCGCTGTGGACCCGACGCTGGCGTCGCTTCTATCTGGCGACGGCGGGCCTGTTCGGAAACGACGAGGGCCGCACCTGGGCGGTCAGTCATTATCTGTTGAAGCCGGCCGGAGAGGGCCTATCCTGATGCTGAAATATGTCGCGGCCTATCTGGGCGCGGGCCTGACATTCGCCGCCATCGACGCGGTGTGGCTGACCACCATGGCGGATCGGCTTTATCGTCCGGTGATCGGCCCCCTGATGGCGGACAAGCCGAACATGACGGCGGCGGTGATCTTCTATCTGATCTCAATCGGCGGAATCGTGTTTTTCGCCATCACGCCGGCGTTGAAGGAGGCGGCCTGGACGCGGGCCTTGCTGAACGGTGCCGTGCTCGGCTTCGTCGCCTACGCCACCTATGACCTGACCAATCAGGCGACGCTGAGCGTCTGGTCCACGCGGCTGACGATCATCGACCTGTGCTGGGGGACGATCCTGACCGCCGTGGCCTCGGTCGGCGGCTATTTCGTCGCACGGTGGGCCGAAGGGCGCTTTGGCTGAGCCATACGGGTTGACCCTTGGGCAAGAGCGCCCCTAGACCTTGCTCGCCCGGCGTTGCGGGCGCGAAGCCGGGGAAGATCGTCATGCGTCGTCAACTGTTGAAGCAAGCCCTGCCTGCCCTGGTCTTGCTGGCCGCAGTGCCGGCTCTGGCGATGCCCGCCGCCGCTCAGGCGCCAGCCGCCCCGACCTATCAGCAGCCGCCGCAGCCGATCGCGCAAATCCTCGATTCCAAGCCCAACCCGACGGCCAGCCTCAGCCCGGATCGCAAGACCCTGCTGCTGCAAGACCGCTCGAACCTGCCCAGCATCACCGAACTGGCCGAGCCCATGCTGCGTCTGGCGGGATACCGCATCAACCCCCAGAACAACGGCCCGGCCAACAGCCGCGTCACCTGGCTGACGGGCCTCAGCTTCCAGACGGTCGAGGGCGGCGCGGCCCGTACCGTCGGCGGTCTACCCGCCAATGCGCGCCTGACCAATGTCAGCTGGGCGCCGAACGGCAAGGCGGTGGCCTTCCTGCTGAACACCCCGACCGGTCTCGAGCTGTGGACGGCCGACGTGGCCTCCGCCCAGGCGCGTCGCCTGACCGGCCCTAGCGTCAACGCCGCGAACGGCGCCGGCTTCAGCTGGCTGCCGGATGCCTCGGGTCTGCTGGTTCAGGCCGTGCCCGCCGGCCGTCGCGCCGCGCCGGACGTGACGCGCCCGCCCTCGGGTCCGACCGTGGCCGAGACCGGCGGCCGCGCGGCGCCGGTGCGCACCTATCAGGACCTGCTGACCAATGCGGGCGACGAGGCCCTGTTCGACCACTACTTCACCAGCCAGCTGACCCTCGTGCCGCTGAACGGTCGCGCACGGACCATCGGCCAGCCGGGCGTCTTCCTGAACGCCTCGGTGTCGCCGGATGGACACTACATCCTGCAGACGCGGGTCAAGAAGCCGTACAGCTACGTTGTGCCCGCCAGCCTGTTCCCGGCGGACGTGATCATCACCGACCTGAACGGACGCGAGGTTCACCGCGTCGCCGACCTGCCGCTGCGGGACAATGTGCCGACGCCGTTCGACGCCGTGGCCCCCGGTCCACGTTCGGCCCAGTGGCGCGCCGACGCCGACGCCACCCTGGTCTGGGTCGAGGCTCAGGACGGCGGCGATCCGCGCAACCAAGCCGAGGTGCGCGACCGCGTCTTCATGCTGCCGGCGCCCTTCAATGACCGTCCGCGCACCCTGGTGGACCTGAAGGAGCGCTATTCCGGCGTGCAATGGGGCCGCGACGACGTGGCCATCGTCAACAGCCGCTGGTTCAACACACGCCACGAGACCCGCACCCTGGTCGATCCGTCGAACCCCGGCGCGGGCCGCGTCCTGGTCGATCGCAACTATCAGGACCGCTACAACGACCCCGGCTCGGTGGTCGTCGAACCGAACGCGCGGGGCCGTTCGGTCATCCGCTTCACCGCCGATGGCTCCAGGGTCTTCGTCGAGGGCGACGGCGCCACGCGTCAGGGCGAGTATCCCTTCCTCGACACCCTGGACCTGAAGACCGGCCAGACGGAGCGTCTGTGGCGCTCGGCTCAGGGCGAGTTCGAGACCGTCGTCGGCATTCTGGATGACGCGGGCCGCAAGCTGGTCACCTATCGCGAGAGCCGCACCGATCCGGCCAACCTGCGCCTGCGCGATCTGGACGGCGGCGTGACGCAGCTGACCCAGTTCCCCGATCCGGCCCCGCAACTGGCTGACGTGAAGAGCCAGCTGATCACCTATACCCGCGATGACGGCGTTCAGCTGTCGGGCACCCTCTATCTGCCTGCCGGCTACGACAAGGACCGCGATGGCCCGCTGCCCCTGGTGATGTGGGCCTATCCGGCCGAGTTCACCGATGCCGCCGTGGCCGGTCAGGTGGTGGACACGGACAACCGCTTCGTGCGCCCGACCGGCATCAGCCACCTGTTCCTGCTGACCCAGGGCTATGCCGTCCTGGACGACCCGACCATGCCCATTATCGGCAAGGACGGGGCCGAGCCGAACGACACCTACATCGAGCAGCTGTCGGCCAGCGCCAAGGCGGCGGTCGATGCGGTGGTGGCCCTGGGCGTCGCCGACCGCGACCGGATCGCCGTGGGCGGCCACTCCTACGGCGCCTTCATGACGGCGAACCTGCTGGCCCACACCGACCTGTTCAAGACCGGCATCGCGCGGTCGGGCGCCTATAACCGCACCCTGACGCCGTTCGGCTTCCAGGCCGAGCAGCGCTCCTACTGGGAGGCGACCGAGACCTATACGGAGATGTCGCCCTTCACCTACGCCAACAAGGTCAATGAGCCGATCCTGCTGATCCACGGCGGCGCGGACGACAACTCGGGCACCTTCCCGGTGCAGTCGGAACGCTTCTATGCGGCGCTAAAGGGCAATGGCGCGACGGTGCGTTACGTCGTCCTGCCGCTGGAGGCTCACGGCTACCGCGCGCGGGAATCGGTCGGCCACACTCAATGGGAAATGGTCACCTGGCTGGATCGCTATCTGAAGCCGAAGGCGACGACGGCGGAGTAATCCTGCCCTTCTCCCCTTGTGGGACAAGGTGGCCCGTCAGGGCCGGATGAGGGGTGTCGGCGCGACCTTTGTGGGATGCGGTGAGCCTGGCTTCCTCGCACCCCTCATCCGTTCTGCTTCGCAATCCACCTTCTCCCTCAAGGGGAGAAGGAAGGAGTTATCTGTCCCATTCTGGCACATCGCCATACAGGCCAGCCAGAAGGTCGATGAAGGCGCGCACCCGGTTTTCTGCCCGCGCCCGCCCGGCGGTCAGGGCGAAGATGGCGACGTCCGAGGCCCCCGAATACTGCGGCAGAACCACCTCTAGCCGCCCGTCGCGCAACTCATCTCCCACGTCCCAGGTTGAGCGCAGGGCGATCCCGGCCCCGGCCAGCACCAGTTCACGCGCCACTTCCGACGAGTTGGTCCGCACCCGGCTGCGGGCGCGAAAGGTCACAGGGCCGTCCGGGCCTTCCAGCCGCCAGGCCGACTGGTTCTCGGCCGCTAGCTGGGCGTGGGCGCGCAGATCGTCCAGCGACTGCGGCGCGCCGTGTTCGGCCAGATAGGCGGGCGTTGCGCAAAGGACGCGGCGGTTGGGGGCCAGCCGGTGCATGGCGGGATCGCCCGCCTCATAGCTGCCGATACGCACCGCCACGTCGACGTCCTCGGCCATCAGGTCGACGAAGGCGTCGGTCAGGTTCAGCTCCAGCGTCAGCCGGGGGTGGGCGTCGAGGAAGGGCGTCAGCAGCGGCGCCAGTCGCCGTCGCCCGAACGAGGTCGGGGCCGAGACCCGCAGCAGACCGCGCGCCTGGGTCGTTCGGCGCGACACCAGGGCCTCCAGATCCTCGACCCCGTCCAGAAGCTGCATGGCGCGGTCATAGACCAGCCGCCCGGCCTCGGTCGGGGCCAGCCGCCGCGAGGTGCGCTCGATCAGCCGCACCCCCAGCCGGTCCTCCAGCCGTGCCAGCCGCCGCGAGGCCACGGCAGGCGACAGGTCCAGCCGCCGGGCGGCGGCGGACAGGCTGCCTTCCTCCAGGGCCCGGACGAAGATCTCATACTCGGCCAGCATGGCGGGGCCTCATTGTTGCAATATCAGCAAAGATAACTGTCGATCTTCGCCGTGGCTAGGCGGCGGGCGGGCGGCTAGGGTTGAGGCTCAAGGAGAGCCCGCCATGTCCGCCACCTATGTCCGCCACGGAAGCCTGAGCGTCGCCGCCGAACTGGACGCCTTCGTCCGCGACGAGGCCGCGCCGGGCACGGGCGTCACGCCCGACGCCTTCTGGGCCGGGGTGGAGGGGTTGTTGGCGGAGCACGCGCCGATGAACCGCGCCTTGCTGGCGCGGCGTGACGAGCTTCAGGCGAAGTTGGACGACTGGCACCGCGCCCATTCGGGCCAGCCGGACCCGGAGGCCTATCAGGCCTTCCTGCGCGAGATCGGCTACATCGAGCGAGAACGGGCCGATGTTCGCGCCGAGACCGCCAATGTCGATCCGGAGATCGCCACCATGGCCGGGCCGCAGCTGGTCGTGCCCCTGACCAACGCCCGCTATCTGCTGAACGCCGCCAATGCGCGCTGGGGCAGCTTGTATGACGCCCTCTATGGCACGGACGCCCTGGGCGAGACGCCTAAGGGCAGCGGCTATGATGCTGAGCGCGGGGCCAGGGTCATCGCCCGCGCACGCGCCGTTCTGGATCAGGCGGCGCTTCTGGCCGAGGGCGGCCACGCCGACGCGGTGGAATACAGGGTTGAGGGCGGGCGGCTGGTCGTCGGCCTGTCCGGCGGACGCGCGACGGGTCTGGCCGATCCGGCGGTCTTCGTCGGCTATGCGGGCGAGGCGGCGGCGCCCTCTGGCGTCCTGCTGCGCCATAATGGCCTGCATCTGGAGATCGTCATCGACCGTGATCACGCCATCGGGCGCACCGATCCGGCGGGTGTCGCGGACGTGATGGTCGAGGCCGCCCTGTCGGTGATCGCCGACGCCGAGGACAGTGTCGCGGCGGTGGACGCTGAGGATAAGCGGCTGGTCTATGCCAACTGGCTGGGCCTGATGCGCGGCGACCTGTCGGCGGGTTTCGTCAAGGACGGCCAAACCATGCAGCGGCGCATGAACGGCGACCGGGCCTATAGGGCGCCAGACGGATCGGCCTTCGCCCTGAAGGGGCGCAGCCTGCTGATGGTGCGCAACGTCGGTCTGCATCTGACGACGGACGCGGTGCTGGACGGGGAGGGGCGGGAGGTTCCTGAGAGCCTGATCGACATCGCCATGACCGGCCTGATCGGTCTGCACGACCTCAAGCGCCCGACGGATCAGCGCAACAGCCCGGCCGGCTCCATCTATGTGGTGCGGCCCAAGATGCATGGCTCGGAGGAGGTCGCCTTCGCCGACGCCGTCTTCGGCGCGGTCGAGGCCATGGTCGGTCTTCCGCCGCTGACGCTGAAGATGGGCATCATGGACGAGGAGCGGCGCACCAGCGTCAACCTGGCCAACTGCATCGCAGCGGCCAAGGGGCGGGTGGCCTTCATCAACACCGGCTTCCTGGACCGCACCGGCGATGAAATCCATTCGGTGATGGAGGGCGGGCCTGTGGTCCGCAAGGAAGCGATCCGCAACACCGGCTGGATCAAGGCCTATGAGGACCGCAACGTCGACATCGGCCTGAAGGCTGGGCTGTCGGGCCGCGCCCAGATCGGCAAGGGCATGTGGGCCGCGCCCGACCGTATGGGCGAGATGCTGGCGACCAAGGCGGGGCATCCGCGCGCCGGGGCCTCGACCGCCTGGGTCCCGTCGCCGACGGCGGCGACCCTGCACGCCCTGCATTATCACGAGGTCGACGTCTGGGCGCGTCAGGCCGAGATTGCGCAACGTCCCGCCACCGACCTGACTTCCCTGCTGACCCCGCCGTTCGCGACCCAAACGCCGTCGGCGGACGAGATCCGCCAGGAGCTGGACAACAACGCCCAGGGCATTCTGGGCTATGTCGTGCGGTGGATCGACCAGGGCGTGGGCTGCTCCAAGGTGCCGGACATTCACGACGTCGGCTTGATGGAGGACCGGGCCACGCTGCGCATCTCCAGCCAGCATCTGGCCAACTGGCTGCGCCACGGCGTGGTCACGGAAGCCGAGGTGAGGGCGGCGCTGGAGCGGATGGCCGGGGTGGTGGACCGTCAGAACGCGGGCGACGCCGCCTATCGCCCGCTGGCCCCGGCCTTTGACGGCCCGGCGTGGAATGCGGCCTGCGACCTGGTGTTCAAGGGGCGCGAGCAGCCCAACGGCTATACCGAACACCTGCTGACCGCCTGGCGGCGCCGCGCCAAGGCGGCGTAAATCCGC
>DAIOID010000025.1:0-26034 GCA_036744355.1 Brevundimonas sp. | reverse complement strand
CCTCGACAACTGCCATGTCTACACCGCCTTCTCCGCCCTCGACCCCCTGACCCAGGACAAGGTGTCCAGGCTGACCGGCTCCGTCATGGAGACCCGGAAGAGCCGCAGCGGGCCGTCGGCTTTCGGCGGCGGCCGCAGTTCGGTGTCGCGATCGGAGGTGGAGCGCCCCCTGCTGGAGCCCGGCGAAATCCGCGCCCTGCCGGACGACCGGCAACTGGTCTTCGTTGCGGGACAGAGGCCGTTGCGAGCCGAGAAGCTTCTCTATGACCGGCGAGAGCCCTTCCGCGGTCGAGCCGGCCAAACGCCGCCGGATCAGGCCGCGCGTGTCGATGGGCCGGGGCGGCCGCCGCATCCCTGGGTCGGGCGTCGCAGCCTCGGCCGGGACGCCACGGCCAGCCTGCCCCTGTTCAAGGAGGTCGCGGGAGCCATGGACGACAGGAAGGCCGCTTCGCGCGCCGCCGACATCTATGGGCGGGTGGCCCAGGAGATGGCGGCGCAGCAGGCGGTGCTGGATCAGCTGCAAGGAGGGAAGGATGGCTAGAAGGGAAACGCCGGCCACGCGCGTGCAGGTCTACATCAACGACCCCAAGGTAGTGTCGAGTCTCAATCGGGAGGCCAGGGCGGCGCGGATCGCCCTGAGCCAGGCGGCGGGTCAGGCCATTGTTCGGGGGCTGATCAAGAGCCCCAGGGCCGACCCCGAGGACCGGTTGCTGAACCTGGAGCGGTCGCTGCGGGATCACATGCGTTCAACGGGCCGGGACATGCAGATCGTCCAGGAACTCCTGATCGAGGTGGCCAAGGCCTTCTTCCTGCGGCTGCCCGACGCCCTGGCGGACGAGGACCCCACCGTGCAGGCGGCCGTGGAGCGACGCATCGAGCGCCTGCTGGACGCGACGGCCGCCCGGATCGTCTCGGGCCGTCGGGAAAGCGACCGCGCGGCGGCAAGGGGGGAGCCGCCGTCGTTCGCTCCAGCCCACTAGGTGGCGCCTCATCCGATCATCGCCGAGCGCAAGCTGGAGGCGCTGCGCCATGCTCTCGGCGCGACGGTGCTGGCCGCGCTTGAGGAACCGGCCGTGGTGGAGATCCTCGCCAATCCCGACGGGCGGCTGATCCTGGACCGAATAGGCGACGGGCGAACAGATACCGGCGGCATTCTGTCGTCGGAGGCCAGGGAACGCGCGATCCGGCTCATCGCCGACTATGTCGGCGAAACCGTCACAAGGGAGAACCCCAGGCTCTCCGGCGTCCTGCCTGGGACGGGGGAGCGTTTCCAGGGCGTCCTGCCGCCCGTTTCGTCCGGCCCCGCCTTTTCCATCCGCAAACGCCCGGCCGTGGTTTGGGGCCTGGACGACTATGTGCGCGACGGCGTGATGACCGCGGACCAGGCGGGGGCCTTGCGTTCAGTCGTATGTGATCGACGCAACATACTGATTTCCGGTGGAACGGGTTCCGGAAAGACGACCCTGGCCAACGCCGTTCTGGCCGAGCGGTCGTTTGCGGATGATCGGGTCTTCCTCATCGAGGATACGCCTGAACTGCAGTGCTCGGCCTGGGACGTCGTGTCGGTCGTCACCCGTCGAGCGCCGGTCGTCATCGGCGTGGCCGACCTTGTCCGCGACGCCCTGCGCATGCGGCCCGATCGGATCGTCATCGGCGAGATGCGCGACGGCGCCGCCGCGCTTGAAACCCTGAAGAGCTGGAACACGGGTCATCCCGGAGGTCTGTCCACGGTCCACGCCAACTCGGCGACCGAAGCCATGGCGCGGATTGAGGATCTGATCGGGGAGGTGGCGAGCCAGGCGCCCAGGCGCATGATTGGCCAGGCCGTGGACCGGGTGGTCCACATTCGCCGGACGCCTCGCGGCCGCTGGGTCGAGGCTGTGGTCGCTGTGAATGGCTTCGGCTCCCACGGGTATCAGGTCGAGCGCCTGGCTTGACTGACCGATATGAAAGGGGGACGTGCTCATCGCAGGCTACCATCTGACGATCCGCCGGCGCCTGGACTTTCGGAGGGCTCCAGTTGCGCCGACGCCCCCGACGGTCGCGCAGACCTGTCTCTTCACGAAACCGCACACATTCTGTCATCCATCATTAGCAATCACGCACCGCGGCGGAGCTTCTCTTGCAAGGCGATGGAGGCCTGAACCATTGCATTGACAGCAATGGGAGGGGCTACTGATGCGGCGATCAGCGACGGGTTCATTCACGAGGGTTCTGCTGGCGGGGGCGAGCACAGCCATCCTTTCGCTGTGGGCGTCGCCCGGTGCGGCGCAGTCGGCGGCCGGTGTCGAGACAGAGGCGCCGCAGGATGCGGTTTCGGAGCCGGCGGCCAGCGTCGACGACATCATCGTCACCGCGACGCGCCGGGCCTCCAATGTCCTGGACGTGCCGATCGCGATCTCGGCCTATGGCGCCGAGACGCTGAAACGCGCCGGGCTGAACGACCTGAAGCGGCTTCAGTCCATTTCGCCCAGCCTCAATGTCACGACGACCCAGGGCGACAGCCAGGGCGCGGTGATCCGGGTGCGCGGGGTCGGAACTTCGGGCTCGAACCCGGGGCTGGAATCCGCGACCGGCGTCAGCATCGACGGCGTGTTCCGCAGCCGATCCAATGTCGCCCTGGGCGACCTGTTGGGCATCAGCCAGATCGAACTGTTGAGGGGGCCGCAAGGCACCCTGTTCGGCAAGAACACCACGGCCGGCGTGCTCAACGTCTTGACCAAGAAGCCGTCCTTCGCGCCGGAAGCCAATGCGGCCGTCACCCTGGGGAATTATGATCTCCAGCAGTATGAACTGTCCGTCTCAGGCCCTCTGGCCGACGAGGTTCTGGCCGGTCGGATGGACGCCCTCTACTCGCGTCGCGACGGCTGGATCACGTCGCGCAGCAGCGACCGCACCTATGCGGATCGCGATCGCTACGCGCTGCGCGGCCAACTGCTTTGGACGCCCTCTGAAGACATCGACGTGCGGGTCATCGCCGACTATTCCAGCCGCGACGAGTCCACCGCCAATCCGCCGACCTATCGCATCGTCGGTCCGACGCGCGCGCTTCTGGGCGCGCTGGGCAAGGCGCCGGTCGCGGAGAACCCGCCGTCCAGCCTGGCGGCCCAGATCGACGACCGCTCGCCGCGCTATGATCGCTATGAGGAAGGCGGCGCCTCGGCCGAGGCGACCTGGCGCAACCTCGGCCCCGGCGTCCTGACGTCGATCACGGCCTATCGCGACACCAGGACCAAGCGCAGCTTCGATGTCGAAGGCAGCCCCGTCGACCTGCTGCGCGACGTCGGCGACGGCGAGGCCTATCAGACCTTCACCCAGGAACTGCGCTATCAGGGCGTGGCGGGGCGGCTCGACTACCTGTTCGGCGCCTTCTACAGCCACGAGCGGATTGAATCCCGCGACGGGGTCAAGACCAGCCCCCTGTATGAGACCTATCTGGTCGGCCTGCTCGGGGCGAACTATCTGACGCCCTTCACTGGCCTGGCTCTGGGGGCGAACCTGCCCGAAGGTTCGGGCCAGACGGATGTCTTCCGCCAGACGTCCGAGAGCCTGGCGCTCTTTACGCATAACACCTTCAAGCTGACCGACCGGCTGACCGTGACCGGGGGGCTGCGTTTCACGACGGAAGAGAAGGCGCTTGAGGCCGATCTGGCCACGTCTTCGCCGATGTGTTCCGCCGCGATCGCCCGGTTCGGGGCCTCGCTGACGGGAGTTCCCGCCGCGCTGAAGTCGGTGCTTTGCTCGGGCTTCCTCGACGTCCGCTACAGCGGCGACCATCGCGACAGCCGTTCCGAGAGCGAATGGTCGGGCGTGGCGTCAGCCGGCTATCGCTTCGACGACAAGCTGAACGGCTATGTCAGCTACAGTCGGGGATACAAGGGCGGCGGCTATCAGTTCGACCGCACCGGCATGCTGTTCACCAGCCCGGACGCCGCTCAACTGGCCTTCAACCCCGAGTTCGCGGACGCCTATGAGGCGGGGCTGAAGGGGGTCTTCTTCGGCGGCGCGGTGCGCGCCAATGCGGCGGTCTTCTATTCCAGGATCACCGACTATCAGTTCAACTATCTGAAGGTCCTGCCTCTGCAGACGGCGCGGGTGACGGCCAACCTGCCCGAACTGACCAGTCAGGGCGTCGAACTGGACGGCCTGTGGCGCATCACGCCGTCGTGGACGGTCAGCGGCGCCGCGACCTGGAACCGGGTGCGTTACGGCAAGGACGGCTTCCCGACCGAACTGGCTCAACTGGAAGGCACGATGGCGCCCTATGCGCCGGAATGGTCGCTGACGGCCTCTGTGAATTATGACCACGCCGTTCCGGGCACTGAACTGGAGGCCTTTGTCTATCTAGACGCCAACTGGCGCTCTGAGGCCAATCTCAGCTTCTCCGGCACGACGACGCGGGAGTTTTATCAGGACGGCTACGCTCTGGCGAACCTGCGCATCGGCCTGGGTCGCCAGGACGGTCAGTGGTCGGCGGAAGTCTTCGCCCGCAACCTGTTCGACAAGAGCGCCTGGACCGGCCTCTATGTCGGCACGGCTCAAACGGGCTCGGTCGAGGGCTTCTTCCTGGAGCCCCGATTCTACGGGATCACCCTGCGATCACGCTGGGGCGGTTGATGGCCGCGTCGCAGACCGTTTCGGCGCGATACCGTGTTTGGATGCTGGCGCTGCTGCTGGCGCTCTACGTCACCAACTTCGTCGACCGAACCATTCTCTCGATCCTGCAGGAGCCGATCCGGCTTGAACTGGGGCTGACCGACTGGCAGTTGGGCCTGTTGGGCGGCGCCAGCTTCGCCATCTTCTACACCGTGCTCGGCCTGCCGATCGCATGGCTGGCGGACCGCTACAGCCGGACCCGGATCATCGTCGCTTCCGCCGTCGTCTGGTCGGTGATGACGGGGCTGTGCGGCCTGGCCCAATCCTACGGCCAGTTGTTGGTGGCCCGGATCGGCGTCGGCGCGGGGGAGGCGGGCGGCGCGCCGCCGGCCCATGCGTTGATCGCCGAGTATTTCCCGCCGCACAGGCGAGCGACGGCCCTGGCCGTCTATTCGATGGGGTTGCCGCTGGGCGCCCTGATCGGCGCGGTCGGCGCCGGTCTGATCGCGAAACACTGGGGCTGGCGCGCGGCCTTCATCGCGGCGGCGATTCCGGGTTTGATCCTGGCCCTTGCAGCTCAGCTTACCCTGCGCGAGCCGCGAGGGAGCAAGCCGGCGCCCGGGGCGGGAATGAGCGTGCTGGCGGTGGCGCGGTTCATGGCCGGACGGCGGTCGCTGGTGCACATCATCATCGGCTCGTCGCTGGCCGCCTTCGCAGGCTATGGGGTCAGCGCGTTCAACGGCGCCTATTTCATGCGGCGCTTCGCCCTGGACGTGGGCGAGGCCGGCGTCCTGCTAGGCCTGACCGGCGGCCTGGCGGCGGGTGCCGGCATCCTGGCCGGCGGCCTGGCCTCCGATCGCGCGGGCCGCGTGGATGCCCGCTGGCGGATGATCGTGCCGGCGGCCGGTCTAGCCTGCGCCGTCCCGCTGTTCCTGCTGGCCTACAGCATGGGCCAGCCGGTCGCCGCCGCCCTGGTTCTGATCCTGCCGAGCATCCTTCAGTACATGTATCTGGGGCCGACCTATGGCGCGCTTCAGAACATGGCCCCGCCCCAGGCGCGGGCCACGGCCATCGCCCTGCTGTCGCTGGTGGTCAACCTGATCGGCCTGGGCCTCGGCCCTCTGGCCGTGGGCGCCTTGAGCGATTTCCTAGCCCGGCAGACCTTCAGCGGCGGTGATTTCCAGATCGTCTGCACCGCCGCGCCCGAAACGCCGGCCTGCCTCGCCGCCAGCGCGGAGGGGCTGCGCCTGTCCATTCTGGCGGCCATCCTGATCCTTCTCTGGGCCGCGACGCACCTGGCGCTGGCCGCTCGAAACATCGGCCGTGACACGGTCGGAGGAGACACAGCGCAATGAGTGAAATTCCCCACGAAGAGTTCGCCGCCCGGCTGAAGGGCTTGCGCGCCCTGATCCGCGCCGCCGGGCTGGACGCCTATGTCGTGTCCGACAAGGAGAGCGTCTATTATCTGACCGGCGCCGCCTATGAGCCGCTGGAGCGCCCCTTCTTCATCGTCATCGACGGCGAAGCGCGCGCCGACATGATCGTGCCCCTGCTGGAGCAGCGTCATCTGGCCAAGGCCCCGCCGTGGTTCTCCATTCAGGTCTATCGCGAGTTCCCGGCGCCGACAGGCGAGGGCTGGGCCGAGCGCCTGGCCTCGACCCTGGACGGCAGCGCCGCCATCGGCGTCGAGCCCTCGTTGCCCTATGCCCAGGCGCGCGACATCAAGGACGGCTGCGTCTCCGTTCACGCCCTTGTCGAGCACCTTCGGCTGGTGAAAAGCCCGCTGGAGGTCAGCCTGTTGCGCCGTTCAGCCGGTTTCGCCGTCAAGGCGACGCAGACTCTACTCAAGGCGTCAGGCTATGGCCGCTCCATAGCGGAGGGTTTCCTGGCCAAGCGCGGCGTGATGCAGGAGGTGATCGCCAGCCTGCCGGTCTGGGAGGTCATGACCACAGACATCACCATGGCGACCTGGGCGGCGCCGCGAAGCGCTGATCCCCACAGCATCCCCGCCATGACGGACATGATCGGCGAGGGGCCGCACGTCGCCCTGGTCCTGTCTCGCATCAACGGCTACGCCACTGAATGCGAGCGCACCTTCTTCGCCAGCGCGCCCAGCGCCGATGATCGCGAGCTTTTTGGTCTGATGATGGAGGCGCGCGCCATCGGCCTGAGCATGATCCGGCCAGGCGTCCGGGGCGCCGAGATCGACGCGACTGTGAACGACTATCTGAAGGGGCGCGGCCATGGCGACCATCTGCTGCACCGCACGGGGCACGGCTTCGGCCTGGGCGGACATGAGGGGCCGTGGATCGCCGAGGGCGGCGACGACGTCCTGGCCGCGAACATGGCGATCAGCATCGAGCCGGGGATCTATCTGCCCGGCTATGGCGGCTATCGCCATTCGGACACCATCCTGGTGACGGCGGACGGCTATGAGGTGCTGACGCCGCTGGCGGCGGACCTGGACGCCCTGACCCTGACGGGAACAGCATGAGCCTGCTGGCGCTCCAGTTCGTCTATCTGCTGGCGGCGGTCGGCTACAACCTCGTCAGCCTGGGGCTGGAGAAGCGGGACGGCCGAGCGCTGGCGCCGACCAATATAGGGGCCGCCCTGATCGTGTTCGCCGTCTATGCGGGCGTGCTGGCGGCGGGCCTGGGCGGGGTCGAGGTCCTCTACAGGATCGGCATGGGCCTGTTCGCCGTCCTTGTGACCCTCAACGGGATATTGCCCCACCTTCAACGCGGCCCGAGCCGAAGATACAGGTCGACAGCCGCCTGGGTCGGGGCGATCCTGATCAATCTCGGAGGGGTTCTGGCGACCGTGGGGGGCGCGGTCTTCGGGGCGGGAGGATAGGCGATGCGGAGCTGGATTGACCAGAACGACCTGATCGAAATGGCGCGCAGCCATTCCGCCCACGAGATCGTCAAGGCTCTGGCTCCCGAGACCTCGCAGCAGATCACCGGCCAGATGGAGTTCGTACCGGTTCAGGAAGGGCTGTTCTGCTCGATCAACGCCTGGAAGTCGGAGACCGAAGGGACCGATCGCCTGGTGGTCCGCAACTCCGTCGGCGTCCAGTTCGTCAAGGCAGGCAAGGTGCGACAGACCCTGTCCGGGCATGGGCGCTATCTTCACTCCGGCGCTCGGGTCAGCCTGACGACCTTTCCGCGTGAGGTGAGGCAGGAGCGATCCTACGAGGCCGGATTGGAGGTGAAGTACGTCGGCGCCTGGATCGATCCCGAGCTTCTCGTCGACTCCTTCGGGGTCAAGGTGGACCGACTGCCGGAACCGCTGCGGAGCTTTTTCAGGGGCGAGGCCAATGGTCCAGCCTCATTGAGCCTGCCGTTGGCGCCGCGTCTCTGGATGACCCTGGACGACATCTTCGCCACGCCCTATTCGGGCGCTCTTCGAACGACCTATCTTCGGGCCAAGATCAGCGAACTGATCTGCGAGGTCGCGGGCTCCCTGACCCGGATCAGCGAACCCGACCAGCGCGCGGCGGAGTCCGCCCTGACCTATCGGGAGCTGATGAAGGTCGAGGCCGCCGCCATGATCTATATGAAGGAACTTGGCGCGCCGCCGTCCGTGGATGAGATCGCGCGCCGCATCGGCCTGAACCGCAACAAGCTGACGTCCGGGTTCCGCGAGGTCTTTGATTGCTCTCCGCATGAATATTCGCGAGGCCTGCGCATGGATTGGGCCAGGCGGCTTCTCGAGGATAGAGCGATGAGCATCGGCGAGATCGCCAATATCGTCGGCTACTCGACGACCTCCGCCTTCAGCCGAGCCTTCAGCGATCAGTTCGGGTTTTCGCCGTCGCGTTTCAGCGGCCAGAAATGAGAGAAGTCGAGCTCCCAATGAAAGCCCGACGCGCACTCCAGCAACATCGGGCTTTCGCTGGTTCTGGAGCGCGCTCCTCAACCTCGGCTTCCGTGCATCGGGGAGCTGCCTGGTCCGTTGCCCGACGCAGGCCGTCTTAATCAGCCGACGAGCGCGCTCATCAGCCACTGCTTGAACGCTGCCGCGTCAGCGGCCGTCTCGAAGGCGTAGTTGTCGCCGTTGGCGTAGAACCAGCGGTCGCCCGGCCGTTTTTCCAGCCAGGCCAGGATGCGGGCGCGGGCTTCAGGTCCTCGATCCGGCATGCTCATGGTGATGGTCCTGCCCTTGATCCTGGCGTGTTCGATCGGCGTCAGTCGTTGCATGGAGGCTGTAAGACAGGCGTTCGGCCATGGTGTCGATGCGCCGGGACGGGTTCTCAACAGGCGGGCGGCGGTTCTTCCCAAGCTGGAGGCTTGGCCGATCTTGTTCGCGTTTAGATGGGTGTTTGAAACGCTCGGCGAGGCGCTGCCGATCTTTTCTGACGCCGGCGAATGCGGCGTTCCGGTCGAAGGCCCGCAGGGGCGGGCGTATTTCGCAAGTCGGTCCAACTCTCAGGTCGCAGGTTTCGGGTCTGGTGCGTGCAAGTCGTATCGACACCATGGCAACTCGTGGGAAACTCCCTCAAAAGTCGGTTTCAACTTACTGATTTTTATAAATAAATATTGTTGACAGTCTGTGGATTGTTTTGCTTGCAATGAGTCGCGGCGTGCTGAAACGCGCTGGACCAGAGGAGGCGGACTATGAAACGGAACGTGGGACGGCGCCTGTTCGGCGCGGCCCTGGCGGGCGGACTGCTGGCGGCGGGTAGCGCTGTCGCGGGTGGAACGGGCATGCCCTGGGAAGGGCCGATCCAGCAGGTGGTGCAGTCGATCACCGGGCCCGTCGTCCAGGCCGCCGCCGTGATCGCCGTGGTCCTTTTCGGTGCCGGGGTCGCCATGAGCGAGAGCGGGTCCTCGATGCGCCGGGCGCTGGGGATCCTGTTCGGGCTGACGATCGCCTTCGCGGCCTCGACCTTCTTTCTGGATTTCTTCGGCTTCGCCGGCGGGGCGGAGATCGGTTGATGGCCCGCTCGTCCGAAAAGCCGCCGCCTGACCGATGGGACCTGCCGGTGGCCCAGGCCCTGGTCGAGCCCGTGCTGCTGGCCGGCATGCCGCGCGACTACGCCGTCCTCATGGGCACCACCGCCATGGTCCTGGGGCTGGCCCTGCGCATCTGGTGGCTGGGTCTCCTGTGGTGGGCGCTCGCCCATGCCGTCGGCCTGTGGGCGGCGCGGGCCGACCGGCGCTTCTTCGATGTCCTGCGGCGCCATCTGGCCCTGCCTGGCCATCTGGACGCGTGAGGCCGCCATGCGCTTCCTTGACGAACATCGCCGCCGTCCCGCCAGCCTGGCGGATCATCTGCCCTGGGCCGCCCTGGTCGCGCCGGGCGTGGTCCTGAACAAGGACGGGTCCTTCACGACAGCCTTCTCCTTCAGGGGACCGGACCTGGAATCCTCGACGGAAGAGGAGTTGATGGCGGTCCGCGCCCGGCTGAACAATGCCCTGAAACGTCTCGGGACGGGCTGGTGTCTCCATGTGGAGGCTTGCCGGCGCCCGGCGGCCGCCTATCCGGAAAGCCCCTTCGAGGCGGAGGCGGCCTGGCTGGTCGAAGCCGAACGGCGTGATCGGTTCGAGGCCGCCGAACCGGCGTTTGAAACGGACTATCGGCTGGCTCTGACCTGGCTGCCGCCGGCCGACGAGACACGGCGGCTGGAACGCTGGCTGTTCGACGGCCTGGCCCGGGCCGGTCAGGACTGGCGCCAGACCCTGGCGACCTTCCGGCGCGCGGCCGATGCGACCTTCGACCTTCTGGCCGACGCCTTGCCGGAGATCGCGCCGATGGAGGATGCGGCCCTTCTGACCTGGCTGCACGCCTGCGTCTCTCCCAAGCCTCATGAGGTTCGGCCGCCGGAGACGCCGGTCTTTCTGGACGTCTGGCTCGCCGATGCGGGCCTGACGGGCGGGACGACGCCTCGATTGGGCGATCAATGGCTCAGGACGGTGTCGGTGCGCGGCCTGCCGTCGGCGACCCGGCCAGGACTGCTCGACGCCCTCGGCGCCTTGCCCTTCCCCTATCGCTGGACCGCCCGCTGGATCGGCCTCGACAAGGCGGAGGCCGAGCGGGAGATCGTCAGGCTGCGCAAGCGCTGGTTCGCCAAACGCAAGGGCGTCGGAGCCCTGCTGAGGGAGGCGATCACCCGCGAGGAGCAGCCCCTGATCGACACCGACGCCGCCTCCAAGACGGAGGAATGCGACGGCGCCCTGGAGATGCTCGGGTCCGAAGCCTGCGCCTTCGGCTACCTGACCCTGACAGTCACGGTCCTGGATCCGAGCGAGGAGGGGGCGGCGGCCAAGGCGAGGGCGGTCGAGGCGGCGCTCAACGCCCAGGGGCTGACGGCGCGGATCGAGGACCTCAATGCGGTCGAGGCCTGGCTCGGCTCCCTTCCGGGAGAGCCCTACGCCGATGTGCGACGGCCCCTGATCTCGTCTCTCAACCTGGCGGACCTCCTGCCGGTCTCGGCGGTCTGGGCCGGACCGGCCGGAGACGCCTGCCTCGACGGCCCGCCTCTGGCCGTCGCCCGCACCACGGGCTCCACGCCGTTTCGCCTGGTGCTCCACGTCGGCGATGTCGGTCACGCCATGGTCGTGGGGCCGACAGGGTCGGGCAAGAGCGCGCTTCTATCCTTCATGGCCCTGCAGTGGTTTCGCTATCCTCAGGCGCGGGTGGTCTTTTTCGACAAGGGACGCTCGGCGCGGGCGGCGACGCTGGCGGCCGGCGGTCGCTGGCGGGCGCTGGAGCCGGGGGCGGCTTTTTCTCTCCAGCCTCTGGCGGGGATCGATCGGGAAGACGAACGCGCCTGGGCCGCCGAATGGATCGCCGAGACCGTGCGCCAGGCCGGGCTGGAACCGACGCCGGCGGTGCGCGAGGAGATCTGGGCGGCCCTCGCGGCGCTCGGCGAGGCGCCCGTAGAGCAAAGGACGCTGACCGTATTTTGCGCCCTGGTCCAGAACAAGGCCGTGGCGGCGGGCCTGGAGGCCCTGACCCTGAAGGGGCCGCACGGGGCGCTTCTGGATGGAGCCGGCGGGACCCAGGCGCCGAGCCGGTTCGACACCTTCGAACTGGAGGCCCTGATGGCCACGCCCTCGGCGGTCGCGCCGGTGCTCTCGGCCCTGTTCCATCATCTCGAGCGGAGCTTCGACGGTCGGCCGACCCTGCTGGTGCTGGACGAGGCCTGGCTCTTCCTTGGCGAAACGGCCTTCGCGGCCAGGATCCGCGAATGGCTGAAGACCTTGCGCAAGAAGCGGGTCGCCGTGGTCCTCGCCACCCAGAGCCTGGACGATGTGGCGGCCTCGCCGATCGCGGCCGCCCTGATCGAATCCTGTCCGACCCAGGTCTTCCTGCCCAATCCTCGTGCCCTGGAGCCGTCGTCGGCGGACCTCTACCGCGGCTTCGGCCTGAACCGGCGCCAGCTGGAGCTGATCGCCTTCGCCGCGCCCAAGCGCGCCTACTACTGGCGTCAGCCCCAGGGGCGGCGGCTGTTCGACCTGCGGCTGTCGGGCGTGGCTCTGGCTCTTTGCGGGGCGGGTTCACCCGAGGACCAGGCGCTCATCGACGCCGTGCTGGCGCGGTCCGGCGAGGCCGGCTTCGCCCGTGAATTCCTCAAAGCCAAGGGAGTGCGACATGTGGATCCCGTTCTCGACGCCTTTGCCGCGCCGCTGGCGGCCGAATAGGCCCGCCGCGGTCATGGCCGCCGTCGCCGTCCTGACGGCCGCCGATGGAGCGCGGGCCCAGCAGGTCGTGTTCGACCCGCGCAATCATATGAAGAATGCGCTCCAGGCCGCCCGCCAGCTCGAGAGCCTGGCCAATGAGGCGCGAAGCCTGGCGGCCTCGCCCTACAGCCATCTGGCCCAGAACAGCCGGGCGCTCCAGGACATGGCCGAACTCGCCCGGGCGGCGCGCGGCCTGGCGACCTCGGTCGATGGGCTCGAGCGCCAGTTCGAGGACCTCTATCCCGAAGACCTGTCGGGGACGGACGCCCTGCGTCTGCTCGAACAGAGCCGGGACCGAAGCGCCAATGCGCGGCGCACGGCCGAGGACCTGGCTCGGACGGCGGCGGAACTGGAGCAATTGGGTGCAGGGCGCGGCCAGCGGCTCGCAGGAGCCTTGAGTGCGAGCCAGGCCGCTCAGGGCCAGACGGCCGCGGTCCAGTCCTCCAACCAGATGCTGGCGGTCCTGGCGGAAGACCTGGCGGCGCTGCGGGTCATCATGCTGGCCCAGGCCCGGCTGATGTCCGAAGGCGCGGCGCGGAAAACGGCCGAACAGGCGGCGGGCCTCGAGGCGCGCCGCCGGATGTGGGCGCGGCCGGCGGCGGTTCCGAACCCGCCGGCCTTCGATCCTCTGTCGAACGCGCGGAATTGAGGGCAGGGCGATGACGATCTCTGTCGGCGTGGAGACCCCCAACGAGCTGATGGCGGTCTTCTCCAACACCGTCTCCGCAGGTTTCAGCGCCCTGCAGGGCCCGGTGAACGGCGTCTTCGGTTTGATGATCGCCCTGGTCGTCGCCCTGACCGGCATTCAGTGGGCCCTGTCGTCGAACCGGGAGGTCCTGGCCGCCGGCTTCGGCAAGGTTTTGCTGATCGGGGCCTTCGCCTGGCTGATCAACGACTGGCAGGCCCTGTCGGAGACCCTCTACGCCGGCTTTCTCGAACTGGGGCTGACGGCGGGCGGCGGCGATCTCAGCCGGGCCGACTTCCTCAATCCGGGAGCCATCCTCGCGGAGGGCTGGCGGATCGTGAAGGCCCTAGGCGACACCCCGGCGCCGGTGGAGAACCCGCTGGATATCGCCGGCAACCTGACCGACGCCCTGATCCTCGGACTGGCCATGATCGGCATCATGCTGGCCTTCGCTGTCCTGGCCCTGCAGATCATCGTCTCCCTGGTCGAGTTCAAGATCGTGACCCTGGGCGGCTTCATCCTTCTGCCCTTCGGCATATGGAGCAAGTCCGCCTTCCTGGCCGAACGGCCGCTGGGCTATGTCGTCTCGTCTGGGCTCAAGGTCCTGGCCCTGGCCATCGTGGTGTCGGGCGCGCGCACCGTCTTCGACCAGCTCCAGCCTTCGGCCAATCCCGACATCTATGAAGCCCTGACCATTCTGGTCGCCGCCATCCTCCTGGCCATGCTGGCCCTCTTCATTCCCAACCTGGCCTCGGCCCTCGTCACCGGCGGACCGGCACTGGGCGCCGGGGCTCTGGTGACCGGCGGGCTTGCGGTCGGCGGGGCGGGGCTTCTGGCGGGCGTGGGTCTGGTCGGAGCGGGCGGCGCCGCCGCGCGCCTGGCGGGCCCGGCCCGGGCGGCGTCAAGCGCGGGGGCAGGGCGGTCGACGCCGCCATCCGGTTCGGGCGCGCCTTCGTCTCCGCCTTCGCCTTCATCGCCCCCGTCGTCGCCCCCGTCCTCGTCCTCCCCGGCCTCGTCCAGGCCTGGCGGGGCGGCGCGCGCCTCCCATGACCATCCGTCGCCGACGGGACCGGGATCCGCGCCAGACGGGTCCGGAATGGGTGAAGCCCAGCGGGCATGGTCTTCGGAAACGGGCCCTCAGGAGGAAGCGTCGTCGGCTGCGAAGTCGCAATCGACGTCGACGCCTGGGAAGGATCAGGGCGGCGGCGTTCCCGATACGGCGGCCGGGTCAGGCCCGGCTCGGAAGCCTGAAACCATCGCCCGGGAGGCGGAAGCGGCGCGCCGGGATTTCCACCGGGCGGCGGCGGGCGGCGGGTCCTCGGCGAAGGCAAGGCGCCAGAGCCGGTCCGCGGCCCTGCAGGCCTTCTTCGTCGCCAACGCCGGACGCGGCCTGATGCCGTCCGGAGAGACCAGCGGCGTCCTGTCTCCCTCCCTCAAGACCGAGGAGCCCTGAGCCATGCATCCCTTCTTCCGGCCCCGGCGGGCGCTGAGCGCTGTCCCCGACGCGACACCCTATCAGAGAGCCGGCCAGGTCTGGGACGACCGCATGGGCCTGTCCCTGGCCCATGCCCGCAACTGGCGCCGGATGGCCCTGGCCAATCTGGCCCTGGCGGGCTTCCTCGGCGCGGGCTGGTGGGTCCAGGCCGACCGGGCCGTGGTCAAACCCTTTGTGGTGGAGGTGTCCGACTGGGGCGAGACCCAGAGGATCACCGCCATCGGCGGCCGCTACGAGCCCAGCGAAGCCCAGGTCGGCCATGCGCTAGGCGGATGGATCCGGGACGTGCGCTCCAAGAGCATCGATCCCATCGTCATCCGGCAGAACTGGCTGCGGGCCTATGACCTGATGACGCCGAAGGCCGCCGCCTTCCTCAACGCCTGGGCCCAGACCCACGACCCCTTCGCCGACGTCGGGCGCGAGGCGGTCAATGTCGAGGTCCTGAATGTCGTGCGCCGCACCGAGCGGACCTATGACCTGCAATGGCGCGAAACCCGCTTCGTCAACGGCCAGCAGGCTGGGAGCGAACGTTGGCGGGCGCTGATCACCACAGGCCTGCAGCCGCCTCGCACCGAGGCCGAACTGATGAAGAACCCCCTGGGACTGAAGATCGAGGACGTATCATGGACCCCCGACGCCTCCTGACATCGAGTTTCATGCTGGCTGCGGCCGGATCCCTGCTGGCCGGCTGCGCCGCCCTTGAGCATGGGGAGGCGGTCTCACCGGAACCCATCCGGGCTGCAGACCTCATCCTGACGACCTTCGAGGACGGGCCTGAGGTTCCGGCCGAGCCGGTCGTCTCGCCGACGGAGGTTCCCTATCTGGCGGCCGTGATCGGAGCGGCGTCGCCGGTCGTTGAGGCGAGGCCCGGACCGAGCGGACGGGCGGCCATCGCCGCGGCCAACCAGGCGGCGCGCGCGTCATCCCGGGCGGACGGTTTCGTCGGCGGGGTCCAGGTCTTCGCCTGGTCGCCAGGGAGGGTGTTCGAAGTCTGGACGGCGCCCCTGCGCGTCACCACCCTGACGCTCGCGGAGGGCGAGACCCTGGTCTCAAAGGCGGCCGGCGACACGATCCGCTGGCAGATCGGCGAGGTCGCCTCGGGATCCGGGGCGGCGCGCCGGACCCATGTCCTGCTGAAGCCGCTCGAGCGCGGGCTGGAGACCAACCTGGTCCTGACCACCAATCGACGGGTCTATCTGCTGGACCTGAAGAGCGGAGCTGCGGACGCCTTCAATGCGGCGATCGCCTGGGATGAGCCGGAGGCGTCCGCGGCTGGAGCGGATGTTCAAGAGCTGAAGGGATCGGACCCGCTCGTGACGCCGCAAGGGCCGCTCGACGCGCGCTACCGTATCGAGCCGCTGGGACGTCGAGCGCGCTGGACCCCGACGTCGGTCTTCAACGACGGCCTGCGCACCTTCATCGCCTTCAGCGCCGATCTGCAGGTCGACGAGGCGCCGGTCCTGTTCGTCCTGGCTCCGGACGGCGAAGCCCAGTTGGTCAACTACCGGCAGCAGGGCGGACTGTTCGTCGTCGATCGCCTGTTCGACCGCGCCGAACTGCGCCTGGGGGGCCGCCGGCCCCAGGTGGTGCGCATGCATCGCCTTGCGGGAGCGGGCCGATGACCGACTTCGGGAAGCCCGGTTCCGCCGCGGATGCGCCTGTGCCGAAGGCGCCGGCGCCGGATCTCTCCCTGCGAGCGCCCCGTCCGCCGGTCGTCCGGCTGCGCAAGTCGGTCGTCCAGGCCGTGGTCCTGGGCGGCGCCATCCTGGTCTCTGGGTCTCTGGCCTGGGCCTTCGTGGTCCAGCCCGAGCTTCGCGCCGGGGCCCAGGCGCGCGCGGCGGAGAAGAAGCCGGAGCAGGGGCGCGGGTCGGTGCGCCCGACCGAGATCGTCACCCGTCAGCCCTCCAGCTACGACCGGCTGCCGGAGCCCCGCGGAGCGGAGAGGCCGGAAGCGACAGTTCCGTCTCATGCAAGTGCGCCGGTTTCGGCTTCGTCCTATCCGGCTCAGGCCTATCGAGCGCCGCCCGCTCCCAGATCCACGGGGGCGAGCGCCTCGGATCAGGCGGCGCGCTCTGGCCTGTTCTTCGACGCGGCGAGCAGCGGACGGTCACCCTCTGGGCTGACCGCGCCAACTGCGCCGGGCGCAGGCGAAGGCGCAGTTGCGAACGGACGGCGGAACGGCGCCTACAATGAGAATGGGCTCGTCGCGCCTCTGTCGCCTTTCGAACTCAAGGCCGGGGCCGTGGTGCCGGCGGCGCTTTTGACCGGCGTGGACACGGCGCGCGCCGGTCCCGTGGTCGCCATGGTCACCCAGAACGTCTTCGACACGGTGAGCGGACACCATCTGTTGATCCCCCAGGGCGCGCGGCTGATCGGTCGCCATGAGGGCGAGAGCGCCTATGGCGACCGCCGGGCCTTCCTCGTCTGGGACCGTCTGATCCTGCCCAACGGCAAGAGTCTGATCCTGGACGCCGAACCCGGCGTGGACGCGCAGGGGACGATCGGGGTCAGGGGGCAGGTCGACCGACGGCTGTTCCCGCTCCTGGTCGGAACCCTCTTCGCGGGCGCCGTCACCACCCTGGGGCAGATGGCCCGGGACGACAGCGGCCGGGATTCGGGCGGCTGGCTGGGAGACGCCGGGGATGCGGCGGCCATCGAGGGCGCCCATGTCGGCGGCCGTCTGGTCGACCGCGAACTGGAGGTCCGCCCGTCGATCCGGCTTCGGGCCGGAGCGCCGGTTCGCGTCATGATTACGCGCGACCTGATCCTGGAGCCCTACCGGCCATGATCGCGCGTCAAAACCTTCGGCTCCGGACCATGCTTGCGGCGGGCGCCGCCCTGGCGGCGATCGTGGGGATCGGCACGGACAGGACGGCGCTCGCCCTGGTCAACGAAAGCCCGAGTCTTCCGCGCGGCCTCTATCTTCGCACGGGAGCGGCGATCGAACGGGGAGCGGTCGTGGCGATCGCCCAACCGGCGGCGGCCCGCGCCTATCTGAAGCGTCTCGGCATGCCGGGCGAGGTGCTCCTGCTCAAGCGCGTGGCCGCTGTCGGGGGAGATCCGGTCTGCGCCGGGGCCGGGACGGTGCGGACGCCGGGGCGTCAGGTTCGGACGCTTGGTCGTGATCGCCAGGGCGCGGCGCTGTCGGTCTGGCGAGAGTGTCGCGTCATGGCGTCCGACGAAGTCTTCCTGCTCGGCGACACGCCGGGAAGTTTCGACAGCCGTTATTTCGGCCCGGTCCGAAGAGGTGAGGCCGAGGGGGTCTATCGGGAGGTTCTGACATGGTGAGGGGTTTGTTGGCGGCGGCGGTCCTGCTGGGCGCGCCGACGGAGGTTTCGGCCCAGGCGATCAACTGGGACCGCGCCGGCGGAGATATGTTCGGCCGGTCGTACGAGGTCGGTGAAGCGTCGCCGGAAACCGGCGATGATCCGCGTCTGGCTCCCTTGAGCCAGCCTTTCGGCGAGGCCGTGGCGGAGGCGGCCGAGCGTCACGGCCTGGATCCAAAGCTGCTCCACGCCCTGGTCATGACCGAGAGCGCCTATAGGCCGGATGCGATTTCGCCGGCCGGCGCGGCCGGCCTGACGCAGTTGATGCCGGGAACAGCCCTCGAGCTGGCCGTCAAGAATCGCTTCGATCCTGCTGAAAACCTGAGGGGAGGGGCGGATTATCTGGCGCGCCAGATCATCCGTTTCGGCGACCTGAGGCTCGCCCTGGCGGCCTATAATTCGGGACCGGCCCGCGTCGCCCGTCTCGGCCGGGTTCCGGACATCGCCGAGACGCGGGCCTATGTCGTGACGGTCATCGACTGCTATCTCGCCCTGACCGCGGGGCGGGACGTCACGAATTCACGTCAGTGCCGGTCGGAAGGCGCTGCGCCATGATCCCTTCTGTTGCGGGCGACAATTTCGAGGCTTCGTCCGGCGACGAGGACCTGCTGACGCGCGCCGAAGCCTCGGCCTTCCTGGCGCTGATGGGAATTCGCCTGAAGCCGGCCACCCTGGCGCGGATATGGTCGACGGCGGCGGACGGACCGCCCTGCCGCCATATTCGCTCCAAGCCCTATTATCCGCGCAGTCTCCTGCGGGACTGGGCGCGGTCTCAGATCTCGGACCTGAGGACCGGGGCGCCCCCAGCGGCGAAGGGGCGCGGTCGTGTGTGACCATCACGCCACACCGGGAGAGGCCCTATGACCTTTCAATCCAATGGGGAGACGGTCGAGACCGGCGGGCGCGAGGATCGGTTGTTGCCCTGGGGGCGCGTCCGGGACATCGCGGGCATCAGCCGAACCACGGCCTGGCGGATGCAGCAGACCGGGGACTTTCCGGCGCCGGTGCCGGTCTCGCCGGGACGGGTCTGCTGGTGGGAAAGCGAGCTCACAGCCTGGAAGGCCACGCGGGGGGCGGTCAGGCCGCTGAAGCCGCCGTCGAGGCGCCTGCCCGGCATGCCGCGCCGAGCACCGAAGAACGCCGCCTCCGAGGCGCCGAAGAGCTTGGATCTGCGAGAGAACCCGCCGATGGCCTCGGTCTCCACGGAAGCGCTCGTCGAGGCGGCGCCGAGATCGCTCGGGCGCAAACGGGGCGCGGGGACTGCGTCAGCGGACCAGTTGGGCTTTGACTTCTAGAGCCTTCGAGCCCCTGTGAGACGAAGATGGCCTCGAACCCCGCGCGGTCAACCAGGCCCGGCTTTGAACGTGTCGGGCCAGGGTGTCGCACTTGGACATCGTCGGTCTTAATGGCGTCGCCATTGTCTTGTCGGCCGCTTCAGGCCTCGACCAGTCCGCTCAAGGTTGCGACCGGCAGGAAGAGACGGAGCGGTTGCGAGGGCAGGGACGCGAAACCATAGCCCTTGTAGAGCTCGGCCCGTTTGCCGACCTTGTCGGCATCGCCGCAGTCGAGCACGTCGAGCATGACGACGGCCACGCCCAGGGACTCGCTGACCTTGTGGATGCGCTTAAGCGCATCGATCAGCAGGTCGCCTCCATATCCCTGCCCCTGGAAACGGACATCGACGCCGATCATTGAGATGTAGGCGGCCGGAATGGAGCCGTGGCCCGGTCGGGTTCTGGCGAACCGGTCCGGAAGCTCCTGATAGTCCACGGCGTGGGCGTTGAGAGCGTAGAATCCGACCAGCCGGCCCTCGGGATCCGTCAGGACCCAGATCCTGAGATTGCCGGCCTTGGCCAGCTTGCTGGCGGTCTTCTTGAAGAAGTTGTCGACCTGTTCGACGCCGCAGGAAAAAGCCGTTCGATCATGTTTGTCAGGATCGAACGGCTCAATGATGTTGCGGGGCGCGACCTCCTGACTCACCGGCCGGTGATCGTCTTGTCGTGGCGGGCGAAGGCTGCACGCAACTTGTCCGTCGGCTCGGGCGGGGTTTCCAGGGCCGAGAAGAAGGCGTGGTGGTCCACGCTCGTCAGTCGCGTGTGTTCGTGCGCGGCGATGGTGAGGAGGGCGGATTGATAGGCGGCGTTCATGGCGAAGGCGGTCTCGTCCACGCCGCTCAGCGCGGCGGCGCGCTGAATCGTCTCCTTGATCCGCGGCTTGGTGCGGAAATTCATCCGCTCGCTGCTGCGTTCATCGATCTCGCCGACTTCGTCTCGGAAAGCGAGCATGGCTGCCTCCTCTTCTCTTTTGTGGGGAGTCATGTACGCCGAATGGACGTACAATTCAATCTGAACCTGGGGGCGGCCCGCAACGCCACGATCGGCTATCCGGATGCCCGCTACAACGAAGACATCAGCCCAGGCGACCCGCCCCGCTGGCGTTGCACGCAGCCGCGGCGGTGAACGCAATGGGCGGTAAGAAGAAGCGGCGGGCCCCAGCGCGCGGCAGGGATTCTGGATCGCCTAAGCCTGACAATCTAAATCCCCTTGAGGATCAGCTCCTTCTGCCGTTTGTACTCGGCGTCGGTCAGCTTGCCTGCTTCGTGCAGGGCGCTAAGTCGACTGATGCGCTCAATGTCTTGCGACGACAGCGAATGGATTGTCGGTGCGGGCGCGGGAGCGGGCGTCGGCGCGGGACGCTCCTCTGGCTGCGACGTCTCGGGCGCCGGCGGGGCTGGCGGGACCTGATGAAGATGGGGGAGGCTCCAGCTGAACGGTGGAGCTTATGCGCCCCGTTTACTGCGCGAGCGCAGAGAACCAATCCCACGACGGCCGGCAAGATGAGGCTTTGACTGCTGAATCTTCCGTCGAGGACCGCCCAAACGCCCCAGATCAGATCCAGCACGACCAATCCGCACAGCACCCACAAAGCGACCCGTGAAAATCGCGTCCAGGCCTTGAACCCGCAGAAGGTTGCGACGCCGACTATCAGGAGGCTGATCAACACGCCCCACCAGAATGGTCTCATGTCGGGTGCAAACACCGCTTCCTGGCCCGCCGCTGTCTGGGCGGCTTTTTCCGCCACCGCCAACAGGACCACATCTCTGTAGGAGTCGACCGTTCCTAGAATTTCATAATATGCGACCACGAGCGGCGCCAACACGGCTACGATCTTTATCTCTTTTATTTCATGGAGTTTGCCGTCTTCAATAGTGGTCATTGCTGCGGTCCTGTTCAGGGAATGCAATTCCGGTCGAGGTGATGGAGCAAGGAAAGCAAGTTAGACCGTGGGAACAGGTGGCGACTGGCGCCGAACACCGGTTCGGAGGCGCGGGGAACCCCCGTCAGAGCCAGGGTTACGGCGTTGGGCCAGGTGGCGATCTGTTGAAGATGGGCGCGTGGAACCGGAGCCAGGACCCAAAACGCGCCTTCGCCCGCTGTTCCCGAAGTCCCGTAGGGCGCTGAAATGTCCCGCCCCCCTTCGGAGAAGATAAAGCCGTCGACCTGTCCGGCGGCGGCGCTGCCGGTCGCCTCATCCATGCCGTTGAGCGGCTTTGCGAAGGCGAGAATGTAGTTGTCCGGCAGGTCGACGTTGCAGGCGACATAAAATCGGGTCGTCTGACCGTTGGGCTGCTGCTGGTCCGACATCAGGGCCAGGAAGTCACCCATGTCGCTGACGGTCCATTGCGCTTCGCTGAGCTGCGAACGCGTGGTGATCACATTCAGGGCCTCCAGCTCGGCGACCGGCACCCAGTACATGGCCTCGGGCGGCGTCCCGGAAGCCGCCATGAGCAGGTCCCTGGAGACGCCTACAGCCTGAAGGTGCGCCGCGAGTCCGGCTAGGATGCTCTGGGTGTCGCGATCGCCCAGGGCCTCGTTGCGGAACTGGTGGACGCCGAACTGCGAACCCGGAAAGAGGGTTCTTTCAGTGCCGCCGACAAAGGCGAAGGCGCAGGCGCTGGCGCAGAGGCCCGGCCGTAGTCTAGCTTCGGCGCCTTCGGTTATCGTGGTCGCGACCGTCGAACGAAGACCCCGCTGACGAAGCAATTGACCCATCGCGACGCCGGCGACCAGATCGCCGCCAGGCGAATCGAAAGCCACCAAGGATGCTTCGCCCCCTTGAGCAGTGAGAAAGGCCTGGAGCTGCTCCGCCGTATCCGCCGTGATCTCGCCGCTGGCGGCGATCCACACGCAGTCCGGGCAATTGCCGCCGGAGTGGGCGATAGAGAAGGACATGGCCGATCCCGGCGTCGCGTCGGCCGATCCGGGCTCGGCGTCCTTTGATCTATCGGGATCCTGCGGCGTGCATGCAGCTACCGCGACTGAGAAAGCGAAGATGCGGCCGAGGCGGAGCAAAGCATTCATCACCAGCACCCTGGTTGCCCGCCGCGCTCCCCTTCGCCGGAGATGTTAGTCAGACTGGTTAATCTATCACTGATTTCCCACCATGTCTTGACGCCTTCATCCGGAGGATGAGGAGCCATGACGAGGCTGCTGCGGCGACTTCGATTCGCGGCCTCGGCGGCCGTCAGGGGGCGATCCCCTTGAACAGCCCGAGCAGCCACTGGGGCGTGCTGTTGGCGATCCCGAGCGTCTCCATAGCCAGCTGGCGTCGGATTTGAGCGGCCTGGAGCTTGGCGGATTCCTTGCCGAGATCGGCGTCCACGAGGTTGCCGACGCCGACTTCCAGAGCGTCGCCGGATTTGGAAGCGAAGAGCGCGGATCGCTCCAGCGTCTTGCTGCGGACGCCGAAGTAGCCAGAGGATTCCGTCGTGCGTGTGAGGGCGGCCTTCACGCGATCCAGCACCAGGGCGGCGTCGGCGAAGTCCAGCGGATCGAGACCCAAGCCGCCAGCCGTGAGGTCGCGCGACGACACGCGCAGGGTTTCTCCGGCCGGGGTGGTGAATACGTCGAGATGCAGGGGGCCGAACCCCATCGTCTGCGTGCCGGATGCGCTCACGGTCGCAACAGCGGCGGGCGAGCCCAGGGGCGACAATGAAAGGGCGCCGACGACCCAGGCGCTGTCGGCGTCGCCGCCGCCGTCATTGAAACGGAACTCCAGCGGTCCCAAAGCGGGGTCGAAATCGAACGAGAGGGTGTTCAGGCCCGAAACCGCCGTGGCTGGTCCCACCGCTCCGCCGCCCGGCGCATAGGCCTGGCCAGTGGCGGCGACACGCACGCCGTTCTGCCAGACCTCGGCCGTATCAGGCCGATCGAAGGCGTCGAACGCCATGTCGATACGACCTGCCACGGTCCCGGCGCCGAGAGTGACGGAGAAGACATTCGACACAGCCTGTGGCGGCTCATCGAGCGCGACCGCCACCTCCTCGGGATTGGCGGTGGGACGCGGCGGATCGAAGGGGGCCGAGGTTTGAAGTGAACCTGTCGGCGTGTAGATCGCCACGGGTGCGGGCGGCGCCTCGCTCAAGTCCTGAAGCGTCAGGCCGCCGACCGTCCAAACGGTTCCTGTCGCGCCTACGCCTTCGTTGAATCGAAATTCCAGAGACTGCCCATTGGCCGGGTCGTAGTCGAAACTCAGGACATGCTGGCCGGTGACCGAAGCGCCCGCGCCGACCGCCCCACCGCCTGCGGCATAGACCTGGCCGGTCGCGGCGACACGCACGCCATTCTGCCAAATCTCGACGACATCGGGCGCGCTGAAAGCGTCCAGAAGCAGGTTGACCCGTCCCGCGTCGCCCCCGCCATCGACCGTGATCGTCTGGCTGTTCGATCCAGAGATGGCGGCGACCGCCTGATCAAACGAGGCGGGCGTCTGGACCGAGGGCGGCAGGGTGTAGCGGACCGTGCTGCTCGGCCATGCGTGAGAATTCGGCGGCAGGGCGGCCATGCTGCTGAAGGCAGGCTGCGGCAAGGGACTGGATGGAAAGCCATAGCTATGTGTCGTCGTGGTCGTGACGGTCGGCTTGCCAGTGAGCAAATTGATCCCGTCGAAGGCCGTCGTTCGCGCGATCCGGTCGATCTCCTTGATCATGGCCGACATGTGATCGATGACGGCCTGTCGCGAGGCGCCGGAGAGAGAATCGTTCAGCGTGACCGCGTGCTGTTGCAGTTCGACCAGAAGCTCGCCGATCCTTTCGGCGCCCATCAAGGCGACATCGGTGATGGATTGCGCTCGGTTCAGGCCCGTCTTCACGGCGCCCCATCCGCCGATGTCTGCACGCATGGAGGACGCGATGGCGAACACGGCGCCGTTGTCCTTGGCCGTCGCCACCTTCAAACCGGTGGAGACCCTGTTCTGCGCGCTCGCCAGATCGCGCCTGGCGGCTTCAACGGCCTGGAGGGCCTGGAGCGCCGAGCGGTTGGTATGAATCGAAGACGACATGATCCTGGCGACCATGGCCCGCTTCGGGATCAAAGTGAACCGCGTTCTCCTTTGAGCCCTCGATGGACGAAATGGGAGCGCTCAGACGGCGACTGCCCGATAACGACCCGGGACCGCAATGTCACGACGCCGGCCTGTGTCGGGCGAGCGCGCGTCGCCTCATTCGTTCGATCGAGCGAACGGATCTCTCGCGATGTGATCGACAGCAGCTTCACGCGCCCGCCTAGCCTCTTCCCTGCGCGTGACATTCGCCACGCAGCGGCGAGCGTTGGTCAAGGCTTGCGCCGAGCTTTGCAGGCCTGCTTGAAGTATGAGGTCCCGCGTTGATTGATCCAACGGAGCGGCGCCTTCAGGCATGTCAAAGGTATAGACATTCATCGAACGCGCGCCGGCAAAGGCGGCGAGAAACGCTTCGGTCCGATCTTCAGGAACCAGGGCGATGAGACCCGGGCGAAGACCATCGCCGGGCACGCCGCCGAGGGCGAAAATTTGGCTATCCCGGCCTGGTTGCTGGAAACTTACCCCGATCAGTTTTCTCGTATCTGCGCCCGGGCGCGACCACCCGTAGGACGACACTCCGACGTAGGCCTCGCCATCCAACATCATCTGGATTTGCATGTAGACGGGCATCCGCCCCTCTATGGTCCAGTGGCCTTCAATGGCGCATCCTGCTGAGCCTTCGATCTCCATCACATCGAAATGGCGGGTGTCGTAGTCCTGTGGCGCGATGGTGAGGGCGAGGGCGGCCAGGATCGAGGCGAGCATCACTCCCACACCAGCCCTTCGACGTTGAATGTCACCTGAGCGTTCCCGATCTCATAAACCGGGGCTTCCAGCATCATGACCTTGGCCGCCTTGAGGCGATTGATGAAGCGCGCGGGTGGAGTGATGAACACGACATCGTTGGGACCGCTGGCGGCCTCGCTGCAGTTGAAGGTTTCCAGCGGGCCATCGTCAAACTTCACCGTTATTTTCGTCCCGTTGTAGCTTCGGCAAACAAACTGACCATTGATCTGAAACATCACGTTCACACCGTCAGTTGACCGACGACGAAGGACCAGCCTCATCGGCTGCTGCTCATACGGCCAGTTGGTCTGGACCGCGTTTTCGGATGAGAGGTTGGCCCACTTCTCCGAAGTGCCGCGCATCTGATCGGTATTCTCGCTGTAGCTCCACTTGAACATCGGCTGCGCAGGGGCTGCAGGCGCGATGATCTCCACATCCTTGATCGGCGCCTTAGGGTCAGCGGCTGGTTCGGAACAGCCAGCCAGCGCTAAGGCAAGTGAGCCGATAATCGTCCTGTTTCTCAAATCCCCCTCCAGTCCGAATGCGAAATCTGGGAATGTTCGCAATGTCGTAGGCGGCGCCCCGACGGCCCGCCTCCTTCGGTCTCGAGTATGCCAGATTTTTCTTTAAGATAAGGCCTTAGCGGACAAATCTAATCAACGCGTAGCGGCGCACGGCGCCAGTCCTCCAGCGCCCGAGGGGAGCATCCGAGGAGGCGAGCGGCTGGTTTGGCCATCCCTTCAGGCGGGGACAGCCGACATCCAGCACGCACTTCGACCGGCTCATGCCTGGAACGTCGCAGCGGCCGCCCCTTCGCGCACGACGCGGCCTTCGACAACCGCGCCGCGCCTTGAAGCGCTCCAACGCGGCTCCTGCCGCTCCTGAAAGCTCCCGCACCCTGATGAACAGGGCTGCACAGCTTCAAAACGACGGGACAATCCGCTCCTCAGGGCACCAGCAGCTTTGGTGGGTGATTTGATGGGCGACGTCAAAAAGGAGCCAAATAAATCAATAAAATCAATGAATTTGGCGGAAGCGGTGGGATTCGAACCCACGGACGGCTCTCACCGTCGCTGGTTTTCAAGACCAGTGCCTTAAACCACTCGGCCACACTTCCACATC
>DAIOID010000024.1:5412-26901 GCA_036744355.1 Brevundimonas sp. | reverse complement strand
CGTCGGTTCGTCAGGACTTCGCCGGCATCGGAGGCGACGTCAACTATCTGAAGACTGAGGCGGACGCTTCCTGGTACTGGGGAATCACCCCGGCCTGGGTGGTCAGCGTGCAGGGCTCGACGGGTTATGTCTCGGGCTGGAACGGCGATCCGATCCGCATCAACGACCGCTTCTTCAAGGGCGGCAACAGCTTCCGCGGCTTTGAAACGGCGGGCATGGGCGCGCGTGACCTGACCACGACCGACGCTCTGGGCGGAAACTTCTACGCCATCGGCACGGTTGAATTGACGGTGCCGAACTATCTGCCCGACGAATACGGCATCAAGACTTCGCTGTTCGCCGATGTCGGAACCCTGGGCCTGCTGGATGACCGTTACACGGTCAACTCGGTGACGGGCCAGCCCAACCCGAACATCGTCGACAATCTGGCCCTGCGGGCCGCCGCCGGCGTCAGCATCCACTGGCGTTCGCCCATGGGACCGATCCGCTTCGACCTGTCCAAGGTCCTGTCGAAGGAAGACTACGACAAGACCGAGACCTTCCGCTTCTCCACCTCGACCCAGTTCTAACCGCAGCCTTCCAGACTGCTCAAAGGTTCAAGATGAAACTGTTTGCTATCGGCGCCTTCGCCATTGCTTCGCTCGCCGCTTCGTCGGCCCTGGCCCAGGCGCAAGGCCCCGCCAACCCCGGTCCGGTCATCCCGGGCGTCTGCGTCTATTTCAACCAGCAGGCCCTGGCCCAGTCGACCGTCGGCCAGGCCGTGCAAGCGCGCATGGAGCAACTGGCCCAGGAAGTTCAGGGCGAGATCGCCCCTTATGCCACGCAACTGCAGACGGAGTACCAGGCCCTGCAGGCCGGCGCTTCGACCATCCCGGCCGATCAGATGAACCAGCGCCGTCAGGCCCTGCAACAGCGTGCCCAGGAGGCCCAGCAACTGGAGCAGACCCGCGACACCGAACTGCGCTATACCCTGGCCGAACAGCGCAAGAAGATCTCGGAGGCCATCGAGCCGATCCTGGTCGCCGTCTACCAGGAGAAGGGCTGCGGCATCATGATCGACCGCGAAAGCGTCTTCATCATGAACCCGGCCATGGACGTGACGCCGCTGGTCATCCAGCGCCTGAACGCGGCCCTGCCGACGCTTAGCTTCAACCGCATGCCGGTTCCGGCTCAGCCGCAGTCGTAAGACGGGCCATGCCCGATCCGAGGTTCTTTCAGACCCTGTCGCCCCTGACGGTCGCCGCCCTCGCCGAGCACATCGGCGGGGAGGTGGTCCGGGGCGGCGAAGTCCTCATCTCGGCCGTTGCGCCCCTGTCCACAGCGGACCGGGGCGCGATTGCGTTTCTGTGCGACCGAAAGTTCGCCGCCGCCCTTGCCGAGACCCAGGCCGGTTGCGTGATCGTGCCGGCGTCGGCTGTCGAGCTGGCGCCCGCTGACGCCGCCGTCATCGTCTCAGGCGAGGCCCAGGCGAGCTGGGCGCGGGCTTCGGCCCTGCTGCACCGGCCGGTCCGCCTGGATCGCGCCATCACCGCCGTCGAGGCCGCCGAGGACGACACCGTGTTGATCGAACCGGGCGTGGTGCTCGGCGAGGGGGTCCGCATCGGACGCGGCACGCGCATCGGCGCCAACACGGTTATCGGACCGGGCGTCCAGATCGGCCGCGACTGCCTGATCAGCCCCGGCGTCACTGTCGGCTTCGCCCTGCTGGGCGACCGGGTCAAGCTGTTGGCGGGCGCGCGTATCGGCGAGGCGGGCTTCGGCGCGGCCGGGTCAAAGGCCGGGCCGGTGGACATTCCCCAACTGGGCCGTGTGATTCTGCAGGATGGGGTCACCGTCGGCGCCAACTCCTGCATCGACCGGGGCGCCTATGGCGACACCGTCATCGGTGAGAACACCAAGATCGATAATCTGGTGATGATCGGCCACAACTGCGTCATCGGCCGCAACAACCTGATGGCCGGCCACGCCGGCTTGGCGGGTTCGGTCACGACCGGCGACAACTGCATCTTCGGCGGCCGGGCGGGGGTGGGCGACCACATCGCCATCGGCGAAGGCGCGCGTGTCGCGGCCGGCGGCGGCGTCCTGGCCGATGTTCCGCCGGGCGAGACCTGGTCCGGCTATCCCGCCAAACCGCTTCGCCAGTTCTTGCGCGAGACGGTGTGGCTCTCCAAACAGGCGTCCCAGAAGAAGGGCGCGAAGGAATCGAAAGAATGAGCGAAGACAACAAGATCGATTACGCCGAGGTGATGCGTCGCCTGCCGCACCGCTATCCCTTCCTGCTGGTCGACAAGGCTGAGGACTTCGTGGCGGCGACCTCGATCGTCGGCATCAAGAACGTCACCCACAACGAGCCCTTCTTCCCCGGCCACTTCCCGATCGACCCGGTCATGCCCGGCGTCCTGATCGTCGAGGCCATGGCCCAGACCGGCGCCCTGCTGATGTCCAAGTCGCTGGACGTGGCCGTGGCCGACAAGGTCATCATGTTCATGTCGATCGACGGCGTGCGTTTCCGCAAGCCCGCCCGTCCGGGCGACCAGCTGCGCATGGAGGTCAAGGTGATCCGCGCGCGGGGCGACGCCTACAAGTTCCGGGGCGAGACCTTCATCGACGGCAAGCTGGCCGCCGAGGCCGAGTTCATGGCCATGGTCGTGACCGTGGCGGAACCCGCCCAGTGACCATCCATCCAACCGCCGTCGTCGACGCCTCGGCCCAGATCGCCGACGGCGTCGAGATCGGCCCCTGGTGCATTGTCGGCCCGGGCGTGACCCTGGCCGAAGGCGTCAAGCTGGTCAGCCATGTGGTGGTCCAGCAAGACACCAGCGTCGGCGTGCGCACTGTGATCCATCCCTTCGCCGTCATCGGCGGCGACCCGCAGCACAACGGCTACAAGGGCGAGCCTGTCCGTCTGGAGATCGGCTCGGACAACGTCATCCGCGAGCACGCCACCTTCAACCGCGGCACGCCGCAGGGGACGGGCGTCACGCGCGTCGGTTCGAACGGCCTGTTCATGACCGGAGCCCACGTCGGCCACGACTGCGTGGTCGGGAATAACGTCGTCATGGCCAACAACGCCACCCTGGGCGGTCACGCTCAGGTCGGCGACAAGGTCTTCCTGGGCGGCCTGTGCGCCGTGCACCAGAACGGCCGGGTGGGGCAGGGCGCCATCGTCGGCGGTCTGGCCGCTGTGACCCGCGACGTCATCCCCTACGGCTCGGCCTGGGGCAATCACGCCAGCCTGCACGGCCTCAACCTGATCGGGCTGAAGCGCAAGGGCTACGGCAAGGACGCCGTGCGCCGTCTGCTGGCCGCCTATCGCGATCTGTTCGAAGGTGAGGGCGTCTTCGCCGAGCGTCTGGACCGGGTCAAGACGACCTATGCCGATCTGCCCGAGATCATGGAGATCGTCGCCTTCATCCGCGACGGCGCCAAGCGGCCGCTCTGCATGCCGGACGCGGAATGACAAGCCCGGCTTCTGGGGCGCCCAAGCTGGCCCTGATCGCGGGTTCCGGTGATCTGCCTATTCGTATTGCGACGCGGTGCGAAGTCGAGGGGCGGGCGGTCTTCATCATCCGCCTGGCGGGCTTTGCCGACGAGCATCTGGTGCGCTGGCCGGGCGAAGAGTTCGGCATGGCCGAGATCGGCCGTATCCTGAAGGCGATGAAGGCCGAGGGCTGTGAGGCGGTCTGTTTCGCGGGCTATGTGAACCGGCCTGATTTCAAGACCCTGAAACCCGACTTCAAGGGCGCGACCCTGCTGCCTGGCATCGTGGCGGCGGCGACCAAGGGCGACGACGCCCTGTTGCGCAAGATCCTGTCGGTGTTCGAGGCCGAGGGTTATGCGGTCGAGGGCGCGGACGACATTCTGGGCGGAGAGGCGCTGGCCGCAGGCGCGCTGGGCGCTGTGTCGCCGACGGAAGAGCAACTTCAAGACCTGCAGAAGGCCCTGCACGTCGCGGAAAAATCAGGCGAACTGGATATCGGTCAGGGCGCGGTCGTCTGCGACGGACTGGTTCTCGCGGTCGAGGCGCAGGAAGGCACCGACGAGATGCTGCGTCGGGTAGCAGGGCTGCCCGCTGACCTGCATGGCGCACCCGGGGCGCTGAAGGGCGCGCTGGGCAAGGCGCCAAAGCCCATTCAGGACCTGCGGGTGGACATGCCCGTCATCGGGCCGCGCACGGTCGAGCTGGCGGCCGCCGCCGGGCTGGCCGGCATCGGCGGGTTCGCCGGTCGGCTGATCGTCATCGACCATGAAGCCCTGGTCGAGGCGGCGGATCGGCTAGGCCTGTTCGTCTGGGGTGTTGACCGATGAGCCGACCGCTGAAGATCATGCTGGTGGCGGCCGAGGCCTCGGGCGACGCCCTGGGCGCCGGTCTGGCCCATGCATTGAAGACGCGCCTGGGCGCCGACGTCGCCTTCGTCGGCGTGGGCGGACCCAGGATGGCGGCCGAGGGTGTTGTCAGCCCCTTTGACATCGCCGAACTGTCCATCTTGGGCTGGATCGAGGGGCTGAAGGCCTATGGTCTGGTCAAGCGCCGGGTGGCGGACACGGTCGCCCTGGCCAAGGCCGAGCGGCCTGACGCCGTCGTCCTGATCGACAGCTGGGGCTTCACCATCCGCGTGGCCAAGGCCCTGCGTGAGGTGCTGCCGGGCGTGCCGCTGATCAAGTATGTCGGACCGCAGGTCTGGGCCTCGCGCCCCGGTCGGGCCAAGACCCTGGCCGCCAGCGTTGATCACCTGCTGTCGCTCTACAGCTTCGACGCGCCCTGGTTCGAGCGCGAGGGTCTGCCGACGACGGTCGTGGGGTCACAGGCCCTGCACGTCGACATGGCCGGCGCCGATGGCGCCCGGTTCCGCGCCGCGCGCGGCATCGCCGCCGACGCGCCTCTGCTGCTGGTTCTGCCGGGCAGTCGGCCCAGCGAGATCACCCGCATGACGCCTGTCTTCGAGGCGACGGTGAAGCGCCTTAAGGCGGCGAACCCTTCGCTGGAGATCGCCGTGGTCGCCGCCGGCACAGTCGCCGCCGACGTCGCGGGTCGCGTCGCCGCCTGGCCCTTCCGCGCCCATCTGGCGCCCGAAGCCGACAAGTACGACGCGATGAAGGCGGCCAATGTCGCCCTGGCCACCAGCGGCACGGTCTCGACCGAACTGGCCCTGGCTGGCGCGCCCATGGTCATCGCCTACAAGATCGACGGGCTGTCCTACCTGCTGATGAAGAACCTGGTGACGGCCAAGCACATCACCCTGTTCAACATCGCAGCCGACGAGCGCATCGCGCCTGAATTCATTCAGAGCGACGCCACCCCCGAAAAGCTGACAGAGGCGGTCGGGCGCCTGTTGTCGGACCCCCAGGCGGCTGCGGATCAAGCCGCACGCCAGACGGCGGCGCTGGACCTGATGGGGCGTGGCGGACCTGATCCATCGGAGCTGGCAGCGGATGCGGTGCTGCGCGTGATCGCCGACAGGGCGGAAACGCGCTATAGGGGCGGCTCTTAAAAGGCGCATGTTTTCAATATGAGCCTGTGGCTGTTCGGACAGATGTGATGCGTATCGAAGTCAACGGCGAGGGGCGGGACACCGCCGCGACGACCATTCTGGGCCTGGTGCAGGAGCTGTCGCTGGACCCGAAGAAGGTGGCGGTCGAGCGCAATCTGGAGATCGTGCCGCGTTCTCTGCACGGCGAGACGGCGCTGGCCGAGGGCGATCGGATCGAGCTGGTGCAGTTCGTCGGCGGCGGCTGACCGATCAATTCCGGCAACGCCGCTTCCCCCCGGCGGCGGGCGGCGCTAGGTCAGGAGCATGACCGATACAGCCCCCCGCACCGACAGCTGGACCGTCGCCGGCCGCACTTTCAACTCGCGCCTGATCGTGGGCACCGGCAAGTACCGGGACTACGCCCAGAACGCGGCGGCAGCCGAGGCCTCGGGCGCGGAAATCGTCACTGTGGCCGTGCGCCGGGTGAACCTGACCGATCCGAACCAGCCGGTGCTGACGGACTTCATCGACCCGAAGAAATACACCTATCTGCCCAATACGGCGGGCTGCTTCACCGGCGAGGACGCGGTGCGGACCCTGCGTCTGGCGCGCGAGGCGGGCGGCTGGACCCTGGTGAAGCTGGAGGTCCTGTCGGATCAGCGCACCCTGTTCCCAGACATGGAAGAAACCCTGCGGTCGCTGAAGCTGCTGACCGCGGAGGGCTTTGAGGTCATGGTCTATTGCACCGACGATCCCGTCTATGCGCGCAAGCTGGAAGACGCGGGCGCCGTGGCCATCATGCCGCTGGGCGCGCCGATCGGCTCGGGCCTGGGCGTGCAGAACCCCATCAACATCCGCCTGATCGTCGAGCAGTCCAAGGTGCCGGTCCTGGTCGACGCGGGCGTCGGCACGGCCTCGGACGCCGCCATCGCCATGGAGTTGGGCTGCGACGGCGTGCTGATGAACACCGCCATCGCCGAGGCGCGCGATCCGTTGCTGATGGCCAGCGCCATGAAGCACGCGGTCATCGCCGGGCGTGAATCCTATCTGGCCGGGCGGATGAAGAAGCGCCTCTATGCCGACCCGTCCTCGCCGCTGGCGGGTCTGATCTAGGTTATTGCGACGCTGAGGCCGCTTGCGGCCTCATCCTCTGACGCGCACTCTCCCAGCGACTGAGGGAGTGGGACTATGCGTTTCGGATGGATGGCCTGTACGGCTGTGGCGGCCTGCATGATCGGGCCGATGGCGGTGGCGGACGCCACGGCGGACAAGGCCGTGCGCGATCTGCTGGACCAGCCCCAGGTCTGCGGTCCCGGCGGTTCGGCCATCGAGGCGATCCCGACCAATGACATCGTCATGGTCGAGGGCTTCGGTACCGGTGGGTTCAAGGTCGATACGACCAATCCCGAGGCTCAGGCCTGGTTCGACCACGGGGTGCGGTTGCGCTGGGCGTTCGAGCATACCGAATCGGTGCGGGCCTTCCGCAAGGCGCGGGCGCTGGATCCGAGTTGCGGCATGTGCGCCTGGGGCGAGGCCTGGGCCATCGGTCCCAATCTGAACGGCGGCGGTCAGGACAAGGCCTCGATCGAGGCGGCGCGCAAGGCCGCGCGCGACGCCCGCCTTCTGGCCCGCGACGCCACGCCGGTCCAGCGTCAGATGATCGACGCCCTGATCCAGCGCTATTCCGGTGCGGAAAAGAGCCGCGCCGACCGTTTCGCCCGGCGCATGGACCGGATCGCGCGCCACAACCCCGACGACGGCGCCATCGCCAACATCACCGCCGACGCCTGGCTTCTGGCCGCCGACGAATGGTGGGATGACGAGGGCAAGGCGGCTGATCCGGCCATCCCCCGCGCCATGGGACTGCTGGAGCAGGTGCTGGCCAAGGCCCCTAACGATCCGGGGGCGATCCACCTCTATATCCACCTGACCGAATGGTCGGACGACCCGCACAAGGCCATTCCTTACGGCGAGAAGCTGGCCTTGCTGGCGCCGGCGGCCAGTCATCTGGTGCACATGCCGTCGCATACCTATTACCGCGTCGGACGCTATCGCGACGCCATGATGTCCAACGTCAACGCTGTGGCGCTGGACCGGCGCTATGACGCTCTGGCCAAGCCCCCGGGCGGGGTGCCGGCGATGCGGCTGCACGCCCACAATATCCACTTCGGCATGGGCGGCGCCCTGATGGCTGGAGGGGGCGATGAGGGGCTGAAGCTCGCCGACTGGTTCCTGACCACCTATCCGAACATCGGCGCCCAAGAGTACTGGCGGCAGATCGTGGCCAACAACGCCTACGCCCTCTATGGCCGGTTCGGCACGCCGGAGCAGGTCGCCGCGCTGAAGGAGCCGCCGCAGACCCATCCGCTGCTGCGCATCAGTTGGCGCTATGCGCGGGGCGAGGCGGCGGCGCGGGCAGGGGACGCCGCTGCCGTGCGCGCCGAGGCGGACGCCATCAAGGCCTTGCGCGAAGCCACGCCCTTCACCGGGCCGATGGCCGAGCAGCGGGCGGTTTTCACCGAACTGTCCCAGCGGATTCTGGAAGGTCGCGCGGCCATGATCGAGGGCAATGCGAGCGCCGCCGTCGCCGCCTTCACCCGCGCCGCCCAGATCCAGGCCATGGACGACGAGGGCGGCGATCCGCCGATCATCTGGTATCCGACGCGCCGCAGTCTGGCGGCGGCGCTGCTAGCCAGCGGCGACGCGGTCGGGGCCAAGGCCAAGATCGAAGAACTGCTGAAGGACTGGCCCAGCGATCCCTACAGCTACTTCGTGCTGGCTGAGGCCGAGCGGAAGCTGGGGAACGCCGCCGCCGCCGCCGAAGCGACCCGGCGTTCGAACATCGAGTGGATCGGCGGCGAGAGGACGCTGGCGGCGGCTTAACGCTTCGCTGCTTCGATCATCTTGGCGACTTCGCCGGGCTCGATGCTGGCGCTGGCCTTGCCGTTGATGAAGAAGGTCGGCGTGCCCTGCAGACCCAGGGTCGCCGCCGTCGTATGGATGTCCGTGACGTGGCGCGTCATCTCGGGCGAGGCGATGGCCGCCTGGGCCTTGGTCATGTCCACGCCGTGCTTGACCAGAATGGCGTCGATGGCGGCGCGGTCCAGGGCGCGCTCGGTCATCAGGGCATCATAGACCTCCAGATACTTGCCCTGCTGATGGGCCGCGAGCGCGGCGCGGGCGGCGTACTGCGAGGTGACGTCGTCGCCCCGGTCCAGGATCGGCCAGTCCTTGAAGACGAAGCGGACCTCGGGGTGGGCGGCCATCAGGGCGCGGTAGTCGTGGGCCACGGCCTTGCAGCCCGGGCAGCGGAAGTCGAAGAACTCGATCACTGTTACATTGGCGTCGGCAGGGCCGAAGCTGGGGTCGCGGGCGTCGGGCGCCAGCAGGGCCGGATTGGCCTTGGCGGCGGCGTTGATGGTCTCGACGCGCGACTGGTCCTCGTGCGCCTGACGGGCGGCCAGAACCTCGTCCAGCACCTGAGGGTTCTCGACCAGATAGGCACGAACGCGACCGCCGAAATCGCCGCCGGTCAGATAGGGGGCAGCGGACACGCCCAACGCCAGAACCGAGACGGCCAGAGCCGCACCCGCCAGAGTCTTGCCGGACAGCGACGACAGGATGCTGCCTTTCGGGGCGGGCGACGGAGTCTGGGGGGCGTTGTCGGTCATAAGGGTCTCGGCAGCAGTAGGCGGACGGCGTCAGCCGTTGGGCAGGATGACGCCGCGGTTGTTGCGCTGCTCATTGCGGCGCTCGGCGTCGGTGATGTCTTTTTCAGAGGCGCCCGACGACAGGACGATGTCGGTGGCGCGACGCCATTCGATGGAGTTCCGGTCCAGCATGTCGCGGGCGCGCATGGCGAACTGGTTGGCCTGTTCCGTCCGGCCCAGGGCGAACCAGTATTCGGCCGAGGCAAGGCGCGCCTCGCCCTCCTTGCCCTGGCTGGCGTAGGCCTGACCCAGCAGGCGCCAGGCCAGGGTGTTGTCCTTTTCCAGCGCGATGGCGCGCTTCAACTGGTCGACGGCGGCGTCCAGATTGGCGGCGTCATTGGTCTCGATCAGGGCGTGGGCCAGGTTGATCTTCAGCAGGGGCGCGTCGGGCTTCAGTTCGACGGCCTTCTGATGGGCGCCGATGGCTTCGGCCGGGCGACCTTCCTCGAACAGGATCTGGCCCTTCAGCTCCCAGAAATAGGGATTGGCAGGCTGTTCGGTCAGCAGGGCGTCGACGGCGTCCAGGGCCTTGTCCGTCTGGCCGTCGCGGTACCAGGCGATGGACCGGGCGTAGCGGGCGGGCAGGGAGGTGTCGGACGACGGATAGTCGCGCAGGGCCGCGTTCGGGCTGTCCATGAAGGAGCGGATCTTGGCCACAACCAGGGCGTGCTGGGCCATCCGCTCGGGGCTGTCCTGATGGTTGTAGTGGGCGGCGGCCTCGACGGGACGACGCAGGGCCTCGATGCGCTGTGACGACAGGGGGTGGCTGCGGAAATAGGGGTAGCGGCGCTGATCCGAGAAGACTTCCTGCGAGCGGAAGTTCTCGAAGAACTCGACCATGCCCTTGCCGGATTCCCCGGCGCGTTCCAGGGCGCGGGCGCCAGTGATGTCGGCCTCGCCCTCCTGGCTCTGCATGTAGCGCAGGGCGCCCAGGGTGCCGAAATACTGGCTGGAGGCCAGCAGGGCGGCGCCCGCGTCCGGCGCGCCGGCGATCGCGGCCAGGGCGCCCAGGGCCATGGTCATGATCATCGGCTGCATGCCGGCGTTCTGGGCCCCGTCGCGCAGGGTGTGGCGGTTCTTGATGTGGCCGGCCTCGTGGGCGATCACGCCCAGGAGCTGGTTGGGAGTCTTGGTCTGCAGGATCAGGCCGGTGTTCAGGCCCATGATCCGTCCGCGCGTGGCGAAGGCGTTCAGGTCGTTGTCGTTGACCAGCAGGATCTCGATCTCGGCCGGATCCAGTCCCATGGCGCCCAGCACAGGCTCGGACCATTCGTGGATGATGCCTTCGATCTCGGTGTCGCGAATCAGGCTCTGGGCCGAGGCCGATCCCGCCGCCGCCAGCACCGCCACGGCGGTCGTAGCGGCGACAAGGGCGCGGGATGCGACACGGGTTGCGACACGGGGAAGTCTGGTCATGACGTACTCTAGAACGACAGTCTCCCCCGTGTCTTCAAGCCTAATCGTGTCCGATCAACGGCGCCACCAGCCGCGCTTGGGCTTCTCGGGCGGGGCGACGATCTGGTTGGGGTCTTCGGCGATGATGGCGGCCACGTCGACCTCGGGGGTCGGCGCGGGCGTCGGTTCGACGACGGCGACCGGGGCGGGCTCGGCTTCGGGCTCAGGAGCCAGGGCCTGTTCGATGGCGGCCTCGACTTTGGCGGCGACGACCGGCTCCAAGTCCAGCTGCGCGGGAACGACGAGCGGTTCGGCCTCGGCCACGACTTCAGTCTCGGCGGGGGCTTCAATCACGGCCTCGCCAGCAATGTCAGCGCTGGCCTTGCGGCGCACACGACGACGCTTGGGCGCCTCAACGACCTCGGACGCGGATTCCGGCGCGTCAGCGGCGGCTTCCTCGGCAGGGATGATCGTGGCGATTGCCGTGTCGGGCGAGCCGACGGGCGGCAGGCCTTCGTTGGCGGCGCGATCCTCGACCTTGGCGTCGTGGGGCAGGCCGCCGCGATCCCGGCCGCGACCGCGACCGCGACGACGGCGCGAACGGCCGCCTTCGCGTTCGGCGCGTTCGCCTTCCAGACGTTCGCCGACGACGGTTTCGACGTCATGGGCTTCCGAGACCTCGGCCGGCGCCCGTTCGGCGCGCGGGGCGGGGCTGATCGGGTCGAACCAGACGTAGGGGTCTTCCAGCGACGGCGTGCGGCCGCGCACCCAGGTGAAGGCGTCGCGTTCGCCGTCTTCACGCATCCGGCGACCACCACGACGGCCGCGACGGCGGCGACGACCGGCGTCTCCGTCGTCGTCCTCGCTGTCAGCGGAAACCGTATCGACCGAAGCCTCGTCCGAGGCTTCCTCGTCACGGCGGCCGCCGCGACGGCGGCGACGGCGGCCACGGCCGCGGCCTTCGCCGTCGTGCTGCTCGGCGCGTTCGCGCGCTTCGTCGTCGTCTTCGTCTTCGCGATCCAGATCGGCGTCGTCCTCGTCATCGCCCTCGACGACCTCGTCGTCCTCGTCTTCGTCCTCGTGGTCGAAGGCGTGGTCGTCATAGCCGTCGTCCAGCTCGGCGGCCGAGATGTGGGTGACGACGGGGATGAAGTCCTCGTTGGTCGAGGTGCGCTCGATGGCGTGCTCGCCCTGGGCCAGGCTGTCGTCGATCTGGATGACGACGTTCAGGCCGCGCTGTTCCAGCAGGCGCTGCAGGTAGCTGCGCTTGTGGTTCAGGATGTAGAGGGCGACGGCGGTCGAGACGCGCAGGTTGACCGAACCGGCGCCGTTCCGGCCCGCCTCGATGTCCACGGCGCGCAGGGTCACCAGAGCCGCCGATTCCGCCGAGCGGATGCGACCGGCGCCCTGGCAGTGCGGGCAGACCTCGGTGGCGCCTTCGATCACGCCCAGGCGACGGCGCTGGCGGCTGATTTCCATCAGGCCGAAGCCCGAGATGCGGCCCATCTGGATGCGGGCGCGATCCTTGGCCAGCGCGTCCTTCAGCGCCTTCTCGACGGCGCGGTTGTTCTTGCCTTCATCCATGTCGATGAAGTCGATGACGATCAGGCCGGCGAGGTCGCGCAGACGCAGCTGGCGGGCGGCCTCGACGGCGGCTTCCAGGTTGGTCTTGGTGGCGGTGGCCTCGACGTTGCGTTCCTTGGTGGAGCGGCCCGAGTTCACGTCGATGGCGACCAGGGCTTCGGTCTGGTTGATCACCAGATAGCCGCCGGACTTCAACGGCACGACCGGCTGGTGGATCTGGGTCAGGACCTCTTCGATGCCGTTGGCGGCGAACAGGGGTTTGGAGCCCTGATAGAGGTGGATCTTCTTGGCCTGCGACGGCATCAGCACGCGCATGAAATCGCGGGCTTCCTTGAAGCCTTCCAGGCCCTCGACCTGAATGCCGTCGAAGTCCTTGTCGTACATGTCGCGCACAGCGCGGCGGACCAGGTTTTCTTCTTCGTAGATGACGGCCGGGGCGTTCGACTTCAGCGTGGTCTCGCGGATCGTCTCCCACAGGCGCAGCAGGTATTCATAGTCGCGCTTGATCTCGGCGCGGGTGCGCTTGGCACCGGCCGTGCGGATGATCAGGCCCATGCCCTTGGGCACCTTCAGCGCCGCAGCGGCGGCCTTCAGGCGGCGGCGGTCCGAGGTGTTGGTGATCTTGCGCGAGATGCCGCCGCCCTTGCCGGTGTTCGGCATCAGGACGCAGTAACGGCCGGCCAGCGACAGCCAGGTGGTCAGGGCCGCGCCCTTGGCGCCGCGTTCGTCCTTGACGACCTGCACCAGAAGGATCTGACGGCGCTTGATGACGTCCTGGATCTTGTAGCGACGCATCAGGCGGCGCTTCAGGCGTTCCTCGTCGGCCAGGCCGCCTTCGGACTCGTCGTCGCCTTCACGGCCCAGATCATCGTGATCGTCGTCGTCCGAGCTCGCTTCAGCCATGATGGCTTCGCGGTCGGCAACCGGGATCTGATAGTAGTCGGGGTGGATTTCGTTGAAGGCCAGGAAGCCGTGACGATTGCCGCCGTACTCGATGAAGGCCGCCTGTAGGCTGGGCTCTACGCGGGTGACCTTGGCGAGATAGATGTTGCCGCGAAGCTGGCGGCGGGCCGTGGATTCGAAATCGAATTCCTCAACCTGGCGTCCGTCCACGATGGCGACGCGGGTTTCTTCCGCGTGCGCCGCATCGATCAGCATTGTCTTTGACATTTAAAGTCTCTCTCTGGCGCGCCAGGCCGGGCCCTGCGGAAGTCTCCGCGGACAAGGGGGCGGCTCGCCGAATGGAAATGGGGGCCAGGGCGCGCGTCATCCCCTCGCGGAGGGCGAGAGCGGCATCAAACTGCCGGTCGGGAGCGCAGGCGGGTCGGCCCATGAGGTTCTGTCGGTCCTGGATCCGAACGCGCCGTTCAAGGCCGCGTCCCGGACCCGTTCTTCGGATCGTCGGCCAGGCCGGGCGATCCTCGGAATGAGGTGAAAGTCAGCGCCGCGAGGAGGGCGCGCCCGAACCCTGATGAAACCACAGGGGGCGCGATCATTCGCTTGCGGACCAGATCATAGGCATATGTAGCAGAAAATAAAAGAACCACGACCGTTACAGGTATTAACGAAATCCTTAATCGCTGGCCTCATCCTGTCACCTGAACCAGAAGGGTGAAGTCCGTCCATGTATGGTCGGTGGCGTAACAATCTGGCCCGGTGGGGCGTGCGCGAATGGGCGATGACGGCCTTGGCCTTCGTCGTGATTTGCGGCGTCGTGCTGACGGCTGGGCGGGGCCTGGCCTTTGGACCGGACGGTCAGATTTCGGGCATCCGCTTCGGCGGCGACGCCCAGCGCACCCGGGTCGTGCTGGATCTGGGCAAGACCACGCGCGGCCAGGTGATCGAGGACGGCACGACGGGCCGCGTCGTCGTGGCCCTGTCGGACGTGGCGCCGGGCCGGGGGCTGGACGGCGCCGGCTCGGGCCTGGTGCGCGGCTATGAGGTCAGCTCGGCTGGCGCGTCGTCGCGCATCCGCCTGGACCTGGCGCGCGGCGCCGAGATCGAGCGCCGCTTCCTGCTGCCGCCGGGTGACGGGGTTCAGCACTATCGCTACGTCATCGATTTGAAGGCTACCGGCGCCGCCGCCGCGGTCGCGGCCAGCACGCCGCCGCGCCGCGAACAGACGCGCAAGGAAAAGCCGCTGATCGTCATCGACGCCGGGCACGGCGGCCGCGATCCGGGCGCGCAAGGCGTCCACGCTCAGGAAAAGGCCGTGACCCTGGCCGCCGCGCGCGAACTGAAGGCCGCGATCGAGCGGACCGGGCGCTACCGCGTGCGCCTGACGCGCGACAGCGACGTCTATGTCATTCACGGCCGCCGGGTGCAGATTGCGCGCGACGCCGGCGCCGATCTTTTCATCTCCTTGCACGCCGATGCCGGGACCGATCCGGCCCTGCGCGGGGCCAGCGTCTATACCCTGTCGGAGCAGGGGGCGGGCCGTGCGGTGCGGGAATACACGCGCGGCGAGGATTGGCAGCGTGACCTGCGCCTGCCGGGTCGCGACCCCTCGGTCGACCGCATCCTGCTGGACATGACTCAGCGCGCCACCCAGAACCGCTCGGCCCAGTTCGCGCGGGTCCTGCTGACCCATCTGGAAGGCGACAACCATCCGTTGCTGCGGCGCAGCCACCGCGACGCCGGCCTGGCGGTCCTGCTGGCGCCCGACGTTCCCGCCATCCTGCTGGAGATGGGCTTCATCACCAATCCCGAGGACGAGCGCGTCCTGACCGACGAACGCGCGCGTCGTCGCCTGATGCGTTCGGTCGCCGAGGGCATCGACCGCTACTTCCGCGAGCCCTCGGCGCCGGTGATGGTGGCCGGCGAGGTCGCCGGCGGCGGCTGAGCTATTCCTCGAGCGCCAGCTTGGCGCGGTGGAAGATTTCTTCAAACATTTCAGGAGTCAGGCGGCCCGTGTTCGTGTTCAGGCGCGAGCAGTGATAGCTGTTGATGATGGTGTAGCCGCCGACCTTGCCCTCGACGCCATGTCCGGCGGGGATGGCCGTGCCGGGATAGCCCAGCGTCCTCAGAATGCTGCGGCGGGACACGTCGCCCAGGGTCACGATGACCTTCAGCCGGGGCAGGGCGGCCAGTCGGTCGATCAGGAAGGGGCGGCAGGTGTTTTCCTCGTCCCCCGTCGGCTTGTTCAGCGGCGGGGCGCAGCGCACGGCGTTGGTGATCATGCAATCCACCAGCGTCAGGTCGTCGTGACCGTCGGGATCATAGCGGCCTTGCGCGAAACCCGCCTTCTTCAGGGTGTCAAACAACAGCCAGCCGGCGTGGTCGCCGGTGAAGGGGCGGCCGGTGCGGTTGGCGCCCATGCGGCCTGGCGCCAGTCCAGCCACCAGCAGGCGTGCGTTCGGATCGCCGAAAGAGGGCGCGGGGCCGTTCCACCAGTCCGGGTGCTGGCGGATGTTCTCCTGACGATAGGCGACGAGACGCGGGCACAGGGGGCAGTCGCGCGAGGGCTCGGGATTCAGCGAGCGGCTCACGCCCGGTCGCTCCGGTCCAGGGTGCGGGTCACACCCTGATGCATGGTGGCCTTGGGCTTGCTGAAGTGGGTCATGACGTCGGCCAGATCGATGAAGGCGTCGGCCTGACGGCGCAGTTCGTCGGCGATCTGGGGCGGCTGGCTGCGCGTGGTCGAGACGACGGTGACGCGCACGCCCTTGGTTTGAATGGCCTCGACCAGTCGGCGGAAGTCGCCGTCGCCCGAGAAAAGGAACATGTGGTCCAGTCGTGGGGCCAACTCCATCATGTCGACGGCGATCTCCATGTCCATATTGCCCTTGATGCGGCTGTGGCCCTGGGCGTCTGTGAAGCGCTTGACCGGCTTGGTCGTCACGGTGAAGCCGTTGTAGTCGAGCCAGTCGACCAGCGGGCGAACGGGCGAGAACTCTTCGCCCTCGACCACCGCCGTGTAATAATAGGCGCGCACCAGCTGGCCCTTCTGGCCGAACCAGTCGGACAGCTTTCTAAAGTCGAGATCGATGTTGAGCGCGCGAGCCGCCGAATAGAGGTTGGCGCCGTCGATGAACAAGGCGATGCGGTCGCCCGTGTGGCCAGTCATGAATATGAGTCCGTGGAAAAGGTCGTCAGTATGAGCGTCTCGACCGAAATCCCCGAAAGTGGTCTCGATCTGGACGGCGCAGTCATCGTCGCCTTGGGCTGCAATGACAAGGGCGTCTGGGCCTCTCGCGAAGAGTCCCTGGAGGCGGCGCTGGCGCGGTTTCGCGCCGAAGGCATCGACGTGCTGGCGCGATCGTCCTGGTGGTCGTCGAAGGCCTGGCCCGACCCGACCGATCCGCCCTTCCTGAACGGGGTGGTCATCGTCCGAACCGAGCATGAGCCCGGGACCCTGATGAGCAAGCTGGCCCGCATGGAAGATCTGTTTGATCGCCGTCGCAGCGTCCGCAACGGGCCCCGCACGCTGGACTTGGATCTGATCGCCTATGGGCGGCTGAGCGGCGATCTGGACGGGTTGATCTTGCCGCATCCTCGCGCCGCCGAGCGCCTGTTCGTCATGGGGCCTCTGGCCGAGATTGCGCCGGAGTGGCGACACCCGACGGTCGAGGGCGAGGCGAAGGGCCTGGCTGAGACCTGCACCGTCGGTACGGACGCGCGGCCACTGCCCCGTTGACCTGAAGCGGTTGCGAGTTAGCTTCGTCTGAAAATGACACCGGGAGACATTCTGTGCTGCTGACCGCCTTTGCCCTGATCGTGGCCCTGCAGGCCCAGCCCGCTTCGCCGCCTGCCGGGACAGGCGTGGTGATCCGCGAGGTCGACACCATGGTGCGTCAGGTGCCGCCGCATAACGGCGAGGGCGTGAGCACGGCCTATCGCATTTCCGACGGCGTGCCGAACCGGGAGATGGAGTTTCGCAAGCGGGTCCTGCATCCGGGCGCCGCCATCGGCCTGCACCCGATCGCCCATGACGAGGTCTATTATGTCGTCAGCGGCGAGGGCGAGGTAACGATCGATGGAGTGACGACGTCCATGCGGGCAGGCGATGCGGCCTATCTTTTCGACGGCAATGTCGTGGGCATCCGTCAGACGGGGGAGGTGGACCTGGTGCTGATCATCAGCTATCCGCTGGCGCAAAGGAAGAACTGAGGCGTTTCGCGCCGCATTCCGGCCTTCGCGGCGTTGCACAATCACGCCTAACCCTATATTTTGTGCGGTTCTCCCTGCCGCCAGAGGAATTTCATGGCCCGCGTCACTGTCGAAGATTGCATCGAGAAGGTGCCGAACCGCTTTGGTCTGGTTCTGCTGGCCGGCCACCGCGCCCGCAACATCGCCAACGGCGCGCCTCTGACGCTGGACCGCGACAACGACAAGAACCCCGTCGTGGCCCTGCGCGAAATCGCCGACGACACCGTCGTGCCGGACGAGCTGCGCGAAAACATCATCACCACGCTGCAACGCGTCGATGAGCGTACCGAAGCCGAGGACGAAGCCGAAGTCGTGGCCCTGCTGGCCGAGCCCCAGCACATGAACATGGCCGAGGCCGAGCTGATCCGCGCGCTGCAAAGCGACCGGGACGGCGGCCAGGAGGAACGCTACTGACGGCTGAGCCAGTCAACGGCGTAACCATTCTTCCGGCGCGGTCCCCCGCGGACCCGTCGCCGGATCAAGTCGCGAATCAGATAGACCAGACGGCGTCGCCCCTGACCGGGGCGGCGCCGTTGTCGTCTGAAGTCCTCTCTCCGTCCGAGTCTCAAGTGTCTGAAGCCAAGCGCGCGCCGATCATGCGCCAGTTCGAATTGATCGAAGCGGTCAAGGCCTATGACCCCACGGCCGACGAGGCGCTGCTGAACCGCGCCTACGTCTATGCGATGAAGATGCATGGCTCGCAGTTGCGAGCTTCGGGGGATCCTTATTTCGCCCACCCGATCCAGGTCGCGGGCATCCTGACCGACTACAAGCTGGACACGGCGACCATCGTCACGGCCCTGCTGCACGACGTGGTCGAGGACACCTCGGCCACCCGCGACGACATCGCCGCCATGTTCGGCGAAGAGATCGCCGTCCTGGTCGAGGGCGTGACCAAGCTGTCGCGACTGGAGCTTCAGGCCGAGCACACGCGCCAGGCCGAGAACCTGCGCAAGTTCATCCTGGCCATCTCCAGGGACGTGCGGGTCCTGCTGGTGAAGCTGGCCGATCGTCTGCACAACATGCGCACCCTCCAGTACGTCAAGCCGGAGAAGCGCGAGCGCATCAGCCGCGAGACGCTGGAAGTCTATGCCCCGCTGGGCCGTTCGATCGGCATCCATTCCATTGCGTCGGAGCTGGAGGAGCTGGCGTTCGAACATCTGAACGCCACGGCCCGCGTCGCTATTCAGCGCCGTCTGGAGGCGCTGAAGCTGGAGCATGGCCGCGCCATCGAGGGCGTGTCGCGAGAGATCGAGACGGTCCTCAGCGAGGCCGGCATCCCGGCGCGTGTGAAGGGACGCGAGAAGACGCCCTATTCGATCTGGCGCAAGCTGCAGCGCAAGTCGGTCGGCTTCTCGTCCCTGTCGGACATCTACGGCTTCCGGGTCATCGTCGACGCCGAGGACGACTGTTACCGTGCCCTGGGCGTCATCCATCGGGCCTGGCCCATGGTGCCGGAGCGGTTCAAGGACTTCATCTCGACGCCCAAGTCGAACAACTATCGCTCGCTGCACACAACGGTCGTCGGCCCCGGCGGTCTGCGCATCGAGATGCAGATCCGCACCGAGATCATGGACCGCGTGGCCGAGGACGGCGTGGCGGCGCACTGGGCCTACAAGAACCACTCCTACGGCTTTGACCGCGAGGCGATGGAGGCCGACGGCGGACGCGACCCGCTGCTGAACCTGCGCCATCTGGTGCAGGTCATCGAACACGGCGAAGGCGGCGAGGACTGGGTCGAGCACGCCAAGCTCGAAATGTACCTGGATCAGGTCTTCGTCTTCACGCCCAAGGGGGCGCTGATCACCCTGCCGCGCGGCGGCATGGCGCTGGACTTCGCCTATGCGGTCCACACCGAGGTCGGCGACACGGCGGTGGGCGTCAAGATCAACGGCGAGTTGAAGCCGATGCGCACGGCGCTGCAGAACGGCGACGTGGTCGAGATCATTCGCGGGACCAAGCGCGAGGTGCCGACCGACTGGCGCAGCCTTACGGTCACCGGTCGAGCGCGCTCGGCCATCCGCCGCCACATCCGCACCTCGGAACGCGACGAGTTCGTGCGTCTGGGCAAGGCCACGCTGGAGCAGACGCTGGAGAGGGCGGGAAAGTCCCTCGGCGAGGTCAAGCTGACCGAGACGCTGAAGACCTTCGCCATCGCCACCGAAGAGGACCTGTTCGACGCCATCGGCCGGGGCCGTCTGGCCGCGACCAGGATAGCCGAAACCATCTTCCCCGCGCTGAAGGGCCAGTTGAAGGCCGGGCCTGAACGCAAGCGGATCGGCAATGAACAGGCGCGCTTGTTCGTGCGCGGCAGCGGCCTGACGCCGGGCGTCAGCATCCATTTCGGCGCCTGTTGCAGCCCCGTGCCGGGCGACCGCATCGTCGGCATCCTGGAGCCCGACAAGGGCCTGACGGTCCACACCATCGACTGTCAGACCCTGGCCGACTTCGCCGATGACGACAGCGTCTGGCAGGATCTGCAGTGGACGCCGCAGGCCGAGCAGGACGCGGTGGCCTCGGCCCGTCTGCGCGCCACCATCCGCAATGCGCCGGGAGTACTGGGGCAGGTGGCCACCATTATCGGCGAGGCGGGCGGCAACATCCTGAACCTGTCGATGGCCCATCGTCAGCAGGACTTCTTCGACGTCGACATCGACGTCGAGGTCGAGGACGCGCGTCACGCCACCATGATCATCGCGGCGCTTCGCGCCAATCCGTCCGTCGACACCGTGGACCGCGCGCGCGGCTGATCGCTCGCGCGTTTGACTGAAGGCCGATATGTCTCCCGAACAACAAGCTCTCGCCAACGCCGCTCAGCTGGCGTCGCCCTCCTATCGTCTGGCCGCCCTGGATCAGGACTTCCTGCTGGGCGAGTCGATGCGCGGCGTGCGCTTCCTGATGGAATACGAGAAGGCCGAAGAGGCGCTGAAGGCCTGGGGCGTGCGCTCGACCATCGTGGTGTTCGGCAGCGCCCGAGTCGGCGTCAACGGCGATGGGCGTCATGCCCACTGGTACGAACAGGCGCGTCAGTTCGGCCGTATCGCCTCGGAGCGGGGCGGGGCCTTCCGCGGCTCGCCGGGCGAGGTGCGCGACAACGTCATCGCCACCGGCGGCGGGCCGGGCATCATGCAGGCCGCCAATCAGGGCGCCCATGAAGCCGGCGCCCCGTCGATCGGCTTCAACGTCACCCTGCCGCACGAACAGGTTCCCAACCCCTGGTCGACGCCGGAACTGACCTTCCAGTTCCACTACTTCGCCATGCGCAAGATGCACCTGGCCATGCGGGCCAATGGCCTGGTGGTCTTCCCCGGCGGCTTCGGCACCCTGGACGAGCTGTTCGAGATCCTGACCCTGCGTCAGACCGACAAGGCGCCGCCGATCCCCATCGTCCTGTTCGACGAGTCCTATTGGCGCTCGGTCATCAACTTCGACACCCTGATCGAGCACGGCATGGTCAAGGCCTCGGACATGGAACTGTTCGCCTTCGCCGACGACGCCGAGACGGTGTGGGCCAAGCTGCTGGAAGGCGGACTGAAGCCGAACTGCGACCTCAAGTAGGTCGCTCGGCTTGAGGGGCGGGGATGCAGGGTCTAAGGGAGCCTCTCATGAACACTGAAGACGTCCTCAACGAATTCCGCGACGCCGGCGCCCTGCGCGAAGGCCATTTCGTCCTGTCGTCCGGGCTGCACAGCCCGGTCTTCCTGCAGAAGAACCTGGTCTTCATGGACGGTCGCCGCTGCGAGCGCCTGTGCAAGGCTTTGGCCGACAAGATCGTGGCCACGGTCGGCCCGGTCGACGTGGCCATCTCGCCCGCCGTCGGCGGCATCATTCCCGGCTATGAGACGGCGAAGCACCTGAACGTGCGCTCGCTTTACGTCGAGCGCGAAGGCGGCGAGTTCAAGCTGCGCCGCGGCTTCACCGTTGAGCCGGGCGAGAAGGTCGTCATGGTCGAGGACATCGTCACGACCGGTCTGTCATCGCGCGAGTGCATCGCCGCCATCCAGAAGGCCGGGGGCGAAGTCGTCGCCGCCGCCTGCATCGTTGACCGCTCGGGCGGTCGTGCGGACGTGGGCGTGCCGCTGATCGCCCTGGCGACGCTGGACGTTCCGGCCTACCCGGCCGACGCCCTGCCGCCCGAACTGGCCGCCCTGCCGGTCGAGGATCCGGGCAGCCGCCGGCTG
>DAIOID010000024.1:0-5312 GCA_036744355.1 Brevundimonas sp. | reverse complement strand
CGGGATGAAGCGCGAGCGGGTTCGTCTGGGCGTCAACATCGACCACGTCGCCACGGTTCGTAACGCGCGCGGCGGCGCTCATCCCGATCCGGCCCGCGCGGCTGAAGCGGCGCTGGCGGCGGGGGCGGACGGGATCACCGCCCACCTGCGCGAGGATCGTCGCCACATCACCGACGCCGACATCGACGTGCTGACGGCCCTGTGCCGTCGCGCGGGCAAGCCGCTGAACTTCGAGATGGCCGTGACGGAGGAGATGCTGGCCATCGCCCTGCGCCACCGCCCGCACGCCGCCTGTCTGGTGCCGGAACGGCGCGAGGAGGTCACGACCGAGGGCGGTCTGGCCGTCGCCGGTCACGAGGCGCGCATCGCCCCCGTGGTGAAGGCGCTGTCGGAGGCGGGCATCCGCGTCAGCCTGTTTATCGAGCCGTCCGAGGCCCAGGTCGAGGCCGCCGCCGCCGTGGGCGCCCAGGTGGTCGAGTTCCACACCGGCCGCTACTGCCACCTGACCGATCCGGCGGAGCGCGCCTTCGAGCTGGACCGCCTGGCCGCCGCCGCCGCCCAGGCCGACATCCTGGGGCTGGAGGTCCACGCGGGGCATGGTCTGGACTACGCCACGGCCAGCGTGGTTCTGGGCATCCCGGAGATCAAGGAACTGAACATCGGCCACTTCCTGATCGGGGAGGCGGTCTTCGTCGGCCTGGACGCCGCCATCCGGCGCATGAGGACGACGATGGACGAGGCGGTGGCGGGGGCGAGCCGGTGATCATCGGCATCGGCGCCGATATGTCGGATATCCGGCGGATCGAGGCGTCGCTGAATCGCTTCGGCGACCGGTTCAAGAACCGCGTCTTCACCGAGATCGAGCGCACTCGTTCCGACCGCAAGCCCGACCCGGCCTGGAGTTACGCCAAGCGGTTCGCGGCCAAGGAGGCCTGCGCCAAGGCCCTAGGCACGGGGATGCGCGCGGACGTCTATTGGCGCGACATGGGGGTGGTGAACCTGAAGTCGGGCCAGCCGACCCTGGCCCTGACGGGTCATGCGGCCGAGCACCTGGCGCGCCTGACCCCGCCGGGGCATGAGCCGCGCATCCATCTGACTCTCAGCGACGAACACCCTTATGCTCTCGCTTTCGTGGTCATCGAAGCCTTGCCCGTGGCGTAATCAGCCTTTACGCCTCAGGCATCCAACCCCGCGTTCGGCGGGGGATTCGAGCAGACCATGAGCGACGACCACAAGGCGAACGGCGGCGCCGGCAATCCTGCCATCGACCCGACCGAGCCGCGACCGATCTGGAGCGACCACGGCGACGCCCCCTTCGACATGGGCGACGATCCCGAAGCCCTCGACAGCGACAAGCCGATCTACGCTACGCCGCGTCCCAAGAAAGCCAAACGTGTGAAAAAAGAGAAGTCCGCGAGCAACGAGACGGTCGAGATCATCAAGACCGTCGTCTTCGCCCTGCTGATCGCCTTCGTGCTGCGGGTGCTGCTGTTCCAGCCCTTCACCATCCCGTCGGCCTCGATGGAGCCCAACCTATACGAGGGCGACTACATCGTCGTGTCGAAGTGGTCGTACGGCTATTCGAAGCACTCGATCCCGTGGAGCCCGCCTCTGTTCGACGGCCGCATCCTGGGCAAGGATCCGACGCGCGGCGATATCGTGGTGTTCAAGCTGCCGCGCGACAACAAGACCGACTACATCAAGCGCGTGATCGGCCTGCCGGGCGACAAGGTGCAGATGGTCGCCAACAAGCTCTACATCAACGGCGCGCCGGTGAAGGACGTCGTCGTCAGCCGCGCCGAGATGGCCGACATGTTCGGCCCGCGTCCGGTGACCCAGGTCCGCGAGACCCTGCCGAACGGCAAGAGCTTCATGACCCAGGACTATGGTCCCGGCGGCGATCTGGACGACACCCCGGTTTATGAGGTGCCGGCGGGCCACTTCTTCATGATGGGCGACAATCGCGACAACTCCATCGACAGCCGCGTTGAAATGTCCTCGGGCGTGGGCATGGTCCCGGCCGAGAACCTGGTCGGCAAGGCCGAGATCATCATGTTCTCCTGGTCGCCGGGCGCGTCGCTGTTCAACCCGGTCAGCTGGTTCGCGAACCTGCGTCCCAGCCGGTTCTTTAAGATCCTGGACTGATGGCGAACGTGCGTGCCGAGGCCGTCGCCGCGCTCCGGCGTCGGCTCGGCCATGATTTCGCGGACCCGTCCTTGCTGGAACGGGCCCTGACCCACGCCAGCGTGGGCGAGGGCGGGGGACAGGCTGATGGTCGTCGTCCCGCCGACAACGAGCGGCTGGAGTTCCTGGGCGACCGGGTGCTGGGCCTGCTGGTCGCCGACCGCTTGACGCGAGAGTTTCCTTCGGCGGACGAGGGACAGCTGTCGGCCCGTCTGCACGCCCTGGTCGATAAGGCCGCCTGCGCCCGCGTCGGCGAGCGACTCGGCGTCGGCCCGGCCCTGCGCCTGTCGGCGGGCGAGACCAAGACGGGCGGCCGCAGAAAGGCCGGAGTCATCGCCGATGCTGTCGAGGCTATCCTGGCGGCGGTCTATCGAGACGGCGGCCTGACGGCGGCCAAGGCCATGTTCGACATCGCCTGGGCTGAGGAGTTCGCTTCGCCCCCGGCGCCCGCCGTGACCAATCCCAAGTCCGCTCTGCAGGAGTGGGCCCAAGCCCAAGGGCGTCCGCTGCCGACCTATCGGGTGGTGGAACGCACCGGATCAGATCATGCTCCGACCTTCGTGGTCGAGGCGACGGTGGTCGGCTTTGACCCCGTGAAACAAACAGGACGTTCGCGTCAGGAGGCGGAAAAAGCCGCCGCCACGGCGCTGTTGAAACGAGAAGGCGTAATTTGACCGAGACCCTCAACCCGAACCAGCGCGCGGGCTTCGCCGCCATCATTGGCGCGCCCAACGCCGGCAAGTCGACGCTGGTGAATCGCCTGACGGGCTCCAAGGTCTCGATCGTGACCCAGAAGGTCCAGACCACGCGCTTCCCCGTGCGCGGCATCGCCATCGAGGGCGACGCCCAGATCGTTCTCGTGGACACGCCCGGCATCTTCACCCCGCGCCGTCGTCTGGACCGCGCCATGGTCGCCTCGGCCTGGGGCGGCGCCGAGGACGCCGACGTGGTGGTCCACCTGATCGACGCCCCCTCGCACATCGCTTCCGATGGGCGCGAGGGCACCGCTGCGGACCGCAAGTCGGCCGAGGACACCGAGACCATCATCGCCAATCTGAAGGCGACGGGGACCAAGGTCATCCTGGTCCTGAACAAGATCGACGGCATGCGCCGCGACACCCTGCTGGCTCTGTCGCACCGCCTGTTCGAGACCGGCGTCTATGAAGAGGTCTATATGATCTCGGCCCTGAGCGGCGACGGCGTGGACGACCTGAAGCAGCGCCTGGCGCGCTCCATGCCCGCCGGGCCGTGGCTGTATCCGGAAGACCAGTCGGCGGACGTGCCGGTGCGCGTTCTGGCCGCCGAGATCACCCGCGAGAAGGTCTATCTGCGCGTCCACGAGGAGCTGCCCTATTCGGCTGCGGTCGAGACCACGGCTTTCGACGAGAAGCCGGACGGTTCGGTGCGCATTGAGCAGACCATCTATGTCGAGCGCGAGAGCCAGCGTCCCATCGTTCTGGGCAAGGGCGGCCAGACCCTGAAGTGGATCGGCCAGAAGTCGCGTGAGGAGCTGATCGAGCTGCTCGACCGCCCCGTTCACCTGTTCCTGACGGTCAAGGTTGATCCCAAGTGGCAGGACAGCCGCGCCCTCTACGCCCAGTTCGGTTTGGATTTCGACGTCTAAAAAACGTGGTTTAGTATCGTGTTTGTAGTTCCCAAGTCCGCAGGCGGGCGGCCCTGGTTCCTCGGATCCCTGGCCGCGGTCGCTCTTGCTTCGGCCGGCGCCGGCGCCTGGATCGTCCACGCCATCGCGCCTGAGAGCCAGGCCGCGACGGCGACCAAGGTCCGGCTGCCCGAGCGCCCGCCGGTCGAGGTGGTCGAGGCCCTGCCGCAACTGAAGGCGCGGCTGGACTATCTGGGCGAGCGCAAGCAGTTCATGGGCGCCATTCTGGTGGCCAGGGGCGATCAGGTCCTGTTCCGTCAGGTCTATGGCAAGGCGAATTACGAAAACGATCAGCCGCTGAAGCTGGACACCCGATTCCGCCTGGCCTCGGTGTCCAAGCAGTTCACCGCCGCCGCCATCCTGAAGCTGCAGGATGAAGGCAAATTGTCGGTCAACGACCCGGTCTGCCAATGGATCGAGGCCTGCCCCGATGCGTGGAAGCCGCTGCGGATCCACCACCTGCTGTCGCACACCTCGGGCATCCCCGACCTGATGGCCCAATCCGAGTGGGGCCGCATCCGCATCACCCCGCGCACGCCGCAGGAACTGACCGAGACCTCGGCCCGCTATGGCCTGCAGTTCGAGCCGGGCACCAAGATCCGCTACGACAACGCCGCCTATAATCTCGCCGCCGAGATCGTCAGCAAGGCCAGCGGCAAGCCGTTCGAGATCTATCTGAACGACGCCATCCTGAAGCCCCTGGGGCTGAAGGATACGGGGTCGGACGCCCACGCCGACGCGCAGGGTCTGGCTATGGGCTACGCCAATTTCCCCGGCGGACTGGCGGCGCAGCCGATCGCCAACGTCAGCGTCGTCTTCGGCGCCGGCGCGCTGTACTCGACGCTGGACGACATGCTGGCGTGGAACCAGGCCCTGCATAAGGGGCATGTCCTCAGCGACGCTTCCTACGCCCAGATGATCGCCGACCACGCGCCCGAGGGCACGCCGAAGGAGCGGGGTCGTGCCCATCGCGCCTATGGCTACGGCATCTACGTCAACAGCCTGGGCGAGCAGGTGAAGCCCGCCTTTGACGACAGGCAGATCTATCACACGGGCAGCTGGGCCGGGTTCCGCAACCTGGTCCTCTATCAGCCCGACGCCGACGTGACCGTGGTGGTTCTGTCCAACAACTACCACCAGCGCGACCTGGTCTTCATGCTGAGCCAGCAGGCGATGGCCGAGGCTCTGGGTCGCCCGTTCCCGACGGGCCTGAACCGCTAGGCGCAGCCCCCGACGGGCAGGCCTGACCAGTCCATGGGCACGAAGGCGCGGGGCAGGCTCAGCATTACGTGATCGCCGGCCAGCGCGGTCAGTTGCTTCATGGTCTGATCGAAGCGATCGAGGGCATAGGGGAAGGGCCTCAGCGGCTGATCCAGAGACCGCGAGAAGTCGTCCCAGTGGATCGGCACAACCAGCCGCGCGCCGGTCGCCGTCACCGTGTCGCGCCAGTAGGCGGCGACGGCCT
>DAIOID010000023.1:18452-28293 GCA_036744355.1 Brevundimonas sp. | reverse complement strand
TCATGGCGCTCAGGGCGTCGCGGGTGCCGGTCACGGCCAGACCGTCGCCGAAGGTCAGGGTGACGTCGTCATTGGCCCAGTCGTCGGTGTGCAGGACGAAACCCCGCTCGCGCTCGACCGGTCCCCCGATCAGCACCGACCGTTCCGACATGGCGTCCGAGACGGGCGTGTCCAGCTTCTTCAGGACTTCTGACAGGGTGACGCCCGGCGCGGGCTGGTCCAGCCGCAGGCCCATGGCGTGTTCGTCGTCGTGGGCGCAGATCAGGATGACGGCGTGGCGGAAGCGATCGTCGTCGATGCCCGGCATCGCCACCAGAAGACGCCCGGTCAGGGAGGAGAAGGCGGTCATGGCCCTATCATCGGGGGGCGACGGCCCCGATGCAAGATGCGGCATGCCGGGAGAAGACGAAGCCGCCTTGGCGATTGCCGTCGCGCTCTCTATCTGAGGTTCTGAACGCCGCCCGGATGTCCCGGGCCTTCAGCCCCGGAGACCTTGCATGACCATCCAGATCGGCGACCGCATCCCCGACGCGACCCTGACCACCATGACCGCCGACGGCCCCAAGCCGGTTACCACGGCTGAACTGTTCGGCGGCAAGACGGTCGCCCTGTTCGCCGTCCCCGGCGCCTTCACCCCGACCTGCTCGGCGCGCCACCTGCCGGGCTATGTCGACAACCGCGCCGACCTGGCCGCCAAGGGCGTCGACACCGTGGCCTGCCTGTCGGTCAACGACGCCTTCGTCATGGGCGCCTGGGCCAAGGCCAACGACCTGAACGGCACGGACGACGTGGTCATGCTGGCCGACGGCAACGGCGACTTCACCCGCGCGGTCGGCCTGGCCCTGGACGCCAAGGGCTTCGGCATGGGCGAGCGCTCGCAGCGCTACTCCATGCTGGTCAAGGACGGCGTGGTCGACCAGCTGAACATCGAGCAGGGCGGCGAGTTCAAGGTGTCCTCGGCCGAGCACCTGCTGGCCCAGCTCTGATCCCGCCTGTCATGGTCTGATCCATGACGGACGTCTTCACCCCGGAACAACGCAGCGCGGTCATGCGCCGGGTGAAGGGGCGCGACACCGCGCCCGAACTCAAGGTCCGGCGGATGCTGCGCGCCGCCGGGATCGGCTACCGTCTGGGCGGCTGCGGCCTGCCCGGACGGCCCGACGTGGTGATGAAGGGGCGCAAGGTCGCCGTCTTCGTCCACGGCTGTTTCTGGCACGGCCACGACTGCCCGCGCGGCGCACGAAAGCCCCAGGCCAACGCCGACTATTGGCGCAACAAGATCGAACGCAATCGCGCCCGCGACGCCCGCGTAGAGGCGGCGCTGACCGACGCCGGTTGGCGCGTGCTGACCGTGTGGGAATGCCGTCTGCGCGAGCCGGACTTGGCCGAGGCGTTGATCGCCGCGGTTCGGGACGATCAGGCCGCCGCGCTCTCGGCGGCCTCGGCGGCTTCGCTCAGCACCTGGGACAGGGCGCCCAGCAGGGCGCCGGGCGTCAGGGGCTTGGAGACGAAATAGTTCATCCCGGCGGCGGTGCAGGCGGCGATGTCCTCGGGCGCGGTGTCGGCGGTCACGGCGATGACCGGGACGGCGGCGTTCAGGCCGCCTCCGGCGCGCAGGCGGCGCGTGGTCTCGCGACCGTCCAGCTCGGGCATCCGCACGTCCATGAAGACGACGTCGAACTGGGCCCGTTCACAGGCCTCCAGCGCGGCCATGCCGTCCTCGGCCATGGCGATCTCGCAGTGGAGCGCTTGCAGGATCAGCTGAATGGCGCGGCGGTTGATGGCGTGGTCGTCAACGACCAGAACCCGCAGGGGCGCTTCGCCGAGGTCGTCCACGGGCGACGAGGGCTCTACGACGATTTCCTGCTCGATCCTGGGGTCGGGGTCGGGCGCGGGAGCCGTGATCGGGGCCGCGACCGGCCTGGCCAGGGCGCGCGTGATCGTGGCGCGAGCTTCGGGCGCCAGGGAGGTGGGCGGCGTCTCGGCTCCCGCGCCGCGTGGCAGGATGACGGACAGGGTGAAGATCGAGCCCTGACCCGGGGTGCTGCGCACCGTCAGGCGCCCGCCCATCAGCTCGATCAGGTCGCGGCTGATGGCCAGGCCCAGGCCCGAACCGCCGAAGCGGGCAGCCACGCCGTCGGTCGTCTGGTCGAAGGGCGTGAACAGGCGACGCAGCTGCTCCGGCGTCATCCCGGCCCCGGTGTCCTCGATGTCGATCAGCAACACATGGGCGCCGTGCTCGTCGGGCCACGCGGTCAGGCGCAGGGTGATGGCCCCCTCGTCAGTGAACTTCATGGCGTTGGAGATCAGGTTGTTCAGTACCTGACGCAGGCGCATGGCGTCGCCGCGCACCATCCGTGGCAGGGTGCGGGCGCCCTCCAGTCGCAGGCGCAAGCCCTTGGCGCGCGCCGGGCCGGCCCACAGACGGGCGGTCTGCGATAGCAGCAGGCGCAGGTCGAAGTCGCGGCTTTCGACGCTCATCCGGCCTGCGTCGAGGCGGGCATGGTCCAGCAGGTCGTCCAGCAGGTCCTTCATCATCAGGCCGGCGTCGGTGATCAGGGCCACCTGTTGTCGGGCCGAGCCGGTCTTGTCGCCGCGCTCCAGTTCCTCCGCGCCGGTCAGGATGGCGCTGATCGGGGTGCGCAGATCATGGGCGACGGCGGCCAGGAAGGCGCTGCGGCTGGCCATGACGGCCTCGGCCTCCTCGCGCTTGCGGTCGGCCTCCAGCCGGGCCTCGATCTCGGCGCGGTTGGCGCGGAACAGGCTGCGGCGCGTGTTCAGACAGAAGAGGGTGTAGGACAGGATGCCGACGGTCACGGCCGTGACCACATGAGGCGCGGCGCCCATCTGGGCCATGAACAGGGGCGACAGGGCGAAGATCGCCAGCTGGGGCAAAACGGTGCAGGCGAAGATCCGCATCGACCCCGCTGACATGATCACTGAATTGATCATGCCCGCCGACAGCAGCACCGCCGCGGCCACACCGCCCATGGGGCCGCCGACAATCCATAGCGGGACGGCGATGACGCCGAAGAAGCCGGCGTTCAGGATCAGGACGATGTCGCCATAGACGCCGCGCCAGCCGACCGGGGCGTGAACGCGACCGGCGACGACCGGCGCGAACACCTCCGCCTCCAGAAACTGGATCAGGGCGTACATCAGCATCCAGGTCGCGCTGAAGCGCCAGCCCAGCATGGGGCTGAAGACCAGGGCGGTCGCCGCGCCCATGACGAGGCGCTGCAACATCGCCTTGCGGCGCTGTCGAATGGCGGGCGCCCAGATGTCCAGGGCGTCGTCGGCGGTTTGCGTCATGCGACTTTCCGAGCAGGCGAATTCGCCTATCGGACCAATGATGCCGCGCTTGCCCTAATGCTCCGTCAACGGCCCGAGCCGACCGCCTCCGAAAGACCGGCGAAGCCTTCGGCGCGCAAGCGAGCGGCCAGATCGCGCTTGATGGCGCCGATCAGACCCGGCCCCTCATAGATCAGGGCCGAATAGACCTGCACGGCCGAGGCGCCGGCGCGAATGCGGGCCCAGGCGTCGGCCCCGCTCGCTATGCCGCCCACCGCGATCAGCGGCAGGCGCCCGGCGGCGGCTTCTGCGGCGGCTTCCAGCGCCTTCTGGGCGAAGGGCTTCAGCGGCGCGCCCGACAGGCCGCCGGCCTCGCCTGCAAAGCCGGACTTCAGCGACGCGGGCCGCTCCAGGGTGGTGTTGGACACGATCAGGGCGTCGACGCCGTGCGCCAGCGAGGCCTCGACGATCATGCCGATATCTTCGCCGATCAGATCGGGCGCGATCTTGAGGAAGACCGGGGCGCCGTCGGCGGGACGGGCCTCGTTGATGCGGCTCAGCAGGTCGTCCAGGGCCTCACGGCCCTGCAGGGCGCGCAGGCCCGGCGTATTGGGCGAGGAGATGTTGATGGTGGAATAGTCGGCCAGGCCCGCCAGGCGGCGCAGACCCGCGACATAGTCCGCCGCCTTGTCCTCAGTGTCCTTGTTGGCCCCCAGATTGGCGCCGACAGGCGTGCGCTTGGGGCGACGGGCCAGCCGCGCGGCGAAGGGCTCCAGCCCCTCGTTGTTGAAGCCCATGCGGTTGATGATGGCCCGGTCTTCGGACAGGCGGAACAGGCGCGGCTTGGGGTTGCCGGCTTGCGCGCGCGGCGTGACCGAGCCGCATTCCACCGCGCCGAAGCCGAGGCGCGACAGCCCCTCCAGCGCCTCGCCGTTCTTGTCCAGACCAGCGGCCAGACCGACGGGGTTCGACATGGTCAACCCGGCGATACTGGTCTTCAGGATCGGATCATCGGCGCCGGGCGCGGGCAGGGGCGTGACCTGCAGCGCACGAATGGCCAGGCGGTGCGCCGTCTCGGGGTCCATCTGGCGCAACAGGACGGCGCCGAGGTCGGTCAGGCTCATGGATTTTCGCTCAGGATCATGTCGCCGTCGGCGCTGACCGACAGGGCGCGCGCCCCCCGCGTCGCTGCGACCGGCAGGGGGCCGTAGATATGGGGGAAAAGGGCGCCGCCGCGTGAGGGCTCCCAGACGAGCGTGTCGCCGAGGGCGTCGAGATCGACCTCGACCAGCATCAGCTCGTCCTGCCCCGCGTAATGCTTGGCGGCGGTCCCGGCCAACTGGTCGGCGGCGGACAGGTGGATATAGCCGTCGGCATGATCGACGGGCGAGCCGTCATAGGCGCCCTCGGCCAGGGTCGCGCGCCAGTCGGCGCGGCTCAGAATCTTGAAGGCGGTGGTCGGCAGGGCGTTCGTCATTTTTCCAGATCGTGCGGCGTCAGCCAGCCTTCGTAGGACGGGCGCCCTGCGACATCGACGGTGAAGACGGCCGCCGCCCCGGTGGGGAAGCCGCCGCTCATCTTGTCCATGACGCCGGGCGAGGCGGCGCTTTCGATCAGATATTCGACCGCCAGTTGATGCACGCCCGGATTATGGGCGATCAGCAGCAGGCAGCCGGCCGTGTCCTCGGCGGCCTCGACCGCGCGGCGCAGCACGTCCGACGAGGCGTTGTAGAGGGCGGGCGACAGATGCACCTCGACGTCGCCCAGGGCTTCGCTGACCTCGTCCCAGGTCTGATGCGTGCGTCGGGCGCTAGAGACCAGGGCCGTGTCGGGGCGCAGGCCGCGCTCGGCCAGGGCCCGGCCCATGGCGCAGGCGTCGTGGCGGCCGTGCCTGGACAGGGGGCGGTCGATGTCGCCGCCGGGCGCGCTCTTCTCGGCCTGGGCGTGACGCATGATGATCAGTCGCTGCATGGGGCTCGCCTTAAGGCCGTTTGCGCTCGCCGACCAGAGCGTGGGCGGGCGGTCCATGGTCGCGCGAGGCGGGCGAGGGGGTCAGGGCGGGCCGTCCCGCCAGCACCGCCTGGGCCAGACCCTGGGGCCGGATGCGGGCGTAGGACTGGCGCGTGGCCTCCAACATGATCAGCCCGGCCATGCCCGGCAGCATCCAGCGGCCAACCTGCTCGATCCCGTCGGCCATCGGCAGCAGGGGCCGCCACGGCGGAACATAGAGGGCCTGGGACCAGGCGGCGGGCTCCAGGCCGACCTCGCGCACCAGCCGCTCCAGCTGGCCGCGCGTGAAGGGGCGGCCGTGGCCGAAGGGGGTGGTCTCGGCCCGCGCCCACATGCCGCCGCGCGCCGCCGTGGCCAGGATGATGCGCCCGGCCGGAGCCAGGGCGCGCACCGCCTCGGTCAGCAGGGCGCGAGGGTCGTCGGCTTCCTCCAGCGCGTGGACCAGCAGGATGCGGTCAAAGGTTCCGGCGGCGAAGGGCAGGCGCTTTTCGTCGACCAGAAGCGTGCGGTTGCGTCCCGCAGCGGCCCATTGTTCTGCGCCCTGTCCGCCCGGCATGGCGGCGATGGCGCGGCGTGCCCCGACGAAGCCGTCCAGCCAGGGCGTGGCGTAGCCCAGGCCCAGGACGTCGCAGCCCTCAGCCTCGCCCCATGCGTCATCCAGCCGTCGCGCCAGCACGCGCCGCACCAGCGCCCCGGTCGGCTCGCCGTAGAAGGTGCGAAGATCGTCGATGCTGCGGCGCATGGATGTATTATGGCTGAAATCGTGGGGAATGTCGGCCCTTCCCGCTCGAACCAATCCGCTCATCCCCGCGGAAGCGGGGACCCAGTGAGAGCCCCATGCCAGCGGCTGGATGGATGTTCATTCTTGAGGGGGCGATGGCCAAAGGACTGGGTCCCCGCTTCCGCGGGGATGAGCGGGTGTTGATAGAGGCGCAGCCCCGGCTCGCCTGCTAGGATGCCGCCTGATCGGAGACCTCCCATGACCCTGACCGTGCGCCAGTTTCCCTGCCTGTCCGACAACTACGGCTTCCTGATCCGCGACGAGGCGACCGGGATGGTCGCGACCGTGGACACGCCGGACGCCGAAGCCATTCTGGCCGAGATCGAGGCCTCGGGCTGGGGCCGGCTGGACCTGATCCTCAACACCCACTGGCACCCGGACCATACCGGCGGCAACGAAAGGCTGAAGGCCGAGACGGGCTGCGAGATCGTCGGCCCCGAGGAGGTGCGCCGCGCCGCCCCGCTGGATCGCGTGGTGGTCGACGGCGACCTGGTGCGGCTGGGTGAGACGATGTTTGAGGCGGTGCTGTCGCCTGGGCACACCCTGGGGCATCTGGTTTATCGGTCGGCACGGGACGACCTGGCCTTCGTCGGCGACGTCATCTTCGCCCTGGGCTGCGGCCGCCTGTTCGAAGGCACGGCCGAGCAGATGTGGGCCAGCCTCAGCCGCATCGCCGCCTGGCCCGAGACCACAACCCTGTACTGCGCCCACGAATACACGGCGTCCAACGCCCGCTTTGCGCTCAGCATCGACGACCGGCCGGAGATGCAGGCCCATGCCGACGCCATCTTCGCCGCCCGTGAACGCGGCCAGCCGACTGTGCCAACGACCGTCGGAGCGGAGCGCCGCTTCAACCCCTTCCTGCGCGCCGCCGACGCCGCCGACTTCGCCGCGCGGCGCGCGGCCAAGGACGGCTTCAAGGGTTAGGGGCGGTCCTTCGCCTTGCCGTCGATCAGGACGGCCTGTTGCCAGCGGCTGGGCGCCTTGTCGGTGCGGTGGATGCAGCCGACCCAGCAGCACGGCCGCTTCTTGCCCTGCAGCAGTTCCTCAAGCGTGCGTTCGATGCGGCGCTGACGCGTCTTGGCCTGTTTGGCGTCCTCGACCCAGCAGATGAACTCGTTACGCCCCAGGGGCGTCAGGCCTGACCACAGGGCGAAGACCTCGGGATCCGCCCGCAAGGCGGTCTGCATATCCGCGCCCGCTTCATGGACGACGCCATGAGGGAAATCGTTCGTCACTGAAGCCTCCGCCATTGAGGAGCCGGAGCTTGGTCGCGAGGCGCAGCAATGTCCACTGTCAGGCGGGAGGCGGAGTTCAGCTAAGAGTGGAAAGAGGAGCATTGCGCGATGGGCATTCAATTTGCAAAGTCACGCGATGAGCTCCGAAGAAAAGCAAAATCGACGGCTTCAATACTACGAGGGCCTTGGATGCACCGGCATAGTCATCTGCGCTATGATGCTAATCGCCGCGCCACTAATCGCCATTAACGCTTGCTCCGCGGCGGATTGCGAAGGACTTGGCGCGCATATTCTAGTTCTTCACATGAGCGCCAGCGGTGTTGGTCTGATCATTTTCGAGCTTCTAAGGCGGTATGGATCGGCCGCACTAAAAAAGCGCGGCAAGTCCGCTTAGGGTCGAAAGCGGACACCCGCCACACTCGCTGCCCGCCGTCAGTCCTGCGGGATCACCGCGCGGATGACGCGGGCCGAGGAGGGGCGGCCGGCGATGCCGCGCTTGGGGTCGACAACGACGCGCAGGTCGCCGCCGGAATAGGTGACCGAGGCGCGCGAGCCCTCGACCACGGTGATGCTGCGCAGACGGTCCAGGAAGGGGCGGGCGCTGGGCGAGCGAGCGATGCGGACCACGGCGTCGGTGGTGACGATCAGGGCCTCGATGCACAGGGCCTCGGACTCCTCGCCCGACAGGTTGATGCGGATCAGACGGCCCATGGCCTCGCTGACCAGGCCGCTGCGGCGGGTCATCAGGTTGAACATCTGCACCGGGCCGAGGCTGGTCGGCTGCAGGCTGACGGGGGGGCCGGCCTGGGACACGGGCGAGCCGCCCGGGTTGCGGGTGGTATAGACGGTGATGCCGCCGCTGGGCGTGACGCGCAGAACCTGTTCGCCCGCGTCGTTGCGATAGATGGTGTCGCCGCGCGGCGCCGAGGACGGGCGCAGGGCCCAGGTCTCGTTCGAGCGGTCGAAGCGCAGCAGGGTCAGCGACCCGGCCCGGTCCAGCACAAAGCCCTGCCCGGCCTCCGAGACATAGCGGGCGGGCGGCGGCACGCTGCGCGTCACCGTCTGGTCGCGAATGGTGCGGCTCTGCTCGGCCTGGACGTTGGAGCGCGCCTGAGCCGCCGCCGGGCTGGCCGCCAGGCAGGCGGTCAGCAGCATCAGGGCGGCCAGATCCAGACGCAGGCTCGCGACCGTCGCGGCGCGCGGCGCCACGGCGGCGAAGCGCGGCGGATTCTCCGCCTCAACCTCTAGCCCTGCCATCATGAGAGGAGTCGTGGAACGCCCGAACGGCGGATTTTGGGCAAAGCGGATTTAGCCAACCAGGTACTGTCCGCCGTTCAGCGAGAGGGTGCAGCCTGTGACATATCCGGCACGCTCGCCCGACAGCCAGGACACCATGTCGGCGATCTCCTCGCCCTTGCCCAGGCGGCCGACCGGGATCTGGGCGATGATGCTGTCCAGCACCTTCTGGTCCATGGCCCCGACCATCTCGGTGTCGATATAGCCGGGGGCGATGCAGTTGACCGTCACGCCCTTGCGCGCGTTTTCCAGGGCCAGGGCCTTGGTGAAGCCGATCATTCCGGCCTTGGCGGCGGAATAGTTGGTCTGGCCGATCTGGCCCTTCTGGCCGTTGATCGAGGAGATGTTGACGATGCGGCCGAAGCCCCGGTCGCGCATGCCGTTGATCACCTGGCGCGTCATGTTGAAGACGCTGTCCATGTTGACGCGGATCACATCCGACCACTGATCGGCGCTCATCTTGTGGAAGAAGCCGTCGCGGGTGATGCCGGCGTTGTTCACCAGGACGTCGATGGGGCCCAGTTCGGCCTCGACCTCCCGCACGGCCCGCTCGCAGTCCTCGAACGAGCCGACATTGCCCTTGACCACCATGACGCCCAGCTCGCGCGCCGTGGCGGCGGCCGCCTCGTCATTGCCGGAATAGCCCGCGGCGACGGCCATGCCGTCTTCTCTCAGCCGCTGGACGATCGCCTTGCCGATACCCCGGGTTCCCCCGGTCACCAGAGCCACACGCGTCATGATCCGCTCCCCTGTCTGGACGACGCCGCATCGACGTCGTCCTACCCTCGGGAACAAGCCTTAGCTTGGCAAGGGGCGAGGGAGAAGGCGTCGTTACGCGGCTTGATCAATCTGGGCCATGTCGATGACGAAGCGATAACGGACGTCGGACTTCTCCATCCGCGCATAGGCCTCGTTGATCTGATGCGGGGCGATGGTCTCGATGTCGCAGACGATGCCGTGCTCGGCGCAGAAGTCCAGCATCTCCTGGGTCTCGCGGATGCCGCCGATCAGGCTGCCCGCCACGCTGCGGCGACGCATCAGCAAGGGCAGGGCGAAGACCGGCAGGCCCTCGGTCGTCAGGCCCAGCATGACCATGGTCCCGTCGCGGGCCAGCAGGTTCAGGTGGCTGGCGATCTCGTGCGTGGCCGACACCGTGTTGATGATCAGGTCGAACGTCTCGGCCGCCGCCTTCATCGCGTCCTTGTCGGAGTTGATCAGGAAGTGC
>DAIOID010000023.1:12127-18352 GCA_036744355.1 Brevundimonas sp. | reverse complement strand
TAGTTCTGATCGACCGTGATCCGGTCGGAATAGCCGCCCTGGGTGATGGTCTGGCCGACCGCCTCGCCCTTGGGATCGCGCGAGCCGTAGGTCTGGGTCATGCCGGGGACGCAGTACTGCTCCTCGCCCGCCTGGCACGACGCGCAGGTGCGGCAGCTGTCGACCATGCAGCCGACCCCGACCCGGTCGCCTTCCTTGAACCGGGTGACGTTGGCGCCGACCGCCGTCACCACGCCCGCGATCTCGTGGCCCGGCACGATCGGATAGCGGGTGCCGCCCAGATCGTTGTGCACGATGTGCAGGTCCGAATGGCAGACGCCGCAGTACTTGATCGCGATGGCCACGTCGTCCGGCCCGGGATCGCGACGGTCAAAGCTGTAGGGCGTCAGGGGCTGGTCGGCGGCGGTGGCGGCGAAGGCGCGCGTGGCGATCGGCATGGGGACGTCCTCAAGCTGGGCGGGAAGGCGCGTCGCAGATGGGACGCGCCCCGCGTCGCCGCAAGACGACCCGGCCGCTATTTCAGTTTCGCGATCAGCGCCTGGGCCGCCGCCGGGTTCCGCACCTTGGCTCCTGAAATGAAGTAGGCGAAGACGTCGCCGCGCTCGGCCCATTGGCGGGTCTGCGCCGCCACGGCGTCCAGTTCGGCCGAGGTCATGCCGGTCGGCTCGTCCTCGCGGCTGGACATCAGCCGGGCGTAGGTGAAGTCGGCGGTGGCCTCGTCGATCTGGGGCCAGGTCGGCTCCTCGTCGTCAACGGCATAGACGATGGCCGCGCCGTATTTCGCCGCCAGATCATAGAATTCCTGACAGGCGAAGGTCGGGTTGCGGACCTCAAGCGCGTGGCGCAGCCGCACCCCGTCCTTCTCGCGCGGCAGCAGCTTGAGGAAGCCCTCGAAGTCCTCGGCGTCGAATTTTTTCGTGCCCATAAACTGCCAGTTGATCGGACCCAGCTTGTCGCCCAGCAGGGTCAGCCCCTGCGACAGGAATCGGTCGAAGCTTTCGCCGCCTTCGGACAGGATCTTGCGGTTGGTGCAGTAACGGCTGGCCTTGACCGCAAAGACGAAGCCTTCGGGCGTCTCGTCGCGCCACTTCATCCAGCTGTCGGGCTTGAAGGTCGAATAATAGGTGCCGTTGATTTCGATGGAGGTCAGGGCGCGGCTGGCGAACTCCAGCTCGCGCTTCTGCGTCAGGCCCTCGGGATAGAAGACCCCGCGCCACGGCTCGAAGGTCCAGCCGCCGACGCCGATGTGGATGGAACCTGTCATGGCCGAGCCTCCGTGAGCGCGTATTTCTTCATGCACCCGGAGCCGGTTGGGGAGCAACTGTCCGGAAGATCAGGATGCGCCGATTGACGTGGCCATCATGGCGGCGGGGTTGATGATGCTGACGACCGCCAACACGAGGTAGAGAGCGATGTGCAGGCCCATGGCGAGGGCGAAAACCCAGGCTCGGCGCGTCAGGGCTGCTGGCAGAACGAGGACCAGATAGATGGCCATATTGAAGGCGTAGCCGCCGGCGATCAGCGCGCCGTGCGCCTTGGGCAGGCTCATCCAGATCGACCCGCTCATCATCAGCAGGTTGGCCAGGACCAGCAGCAGCATGATCGCGCGCTTGTTGGCCCAGAAATGGGCGTCCAGATTCTGCACCGCATCGTCAGGTTCGGGGAATATCAGGCTGGTGGCGACGAAGTAGATGGTGGCCACTACCAGTCCCGCGATCAGCAGCCCATAGCTGTAAGGGGCGGAGCTGAAATTCACCCAGGCCGCGTCCCAGAAGGTGGCGATGTCCAGGGCGACGAAGACAGCTAGCAGCGGCGTCTTCCAGCCGACGGGCATGGTCTTGCGGTGCTTGAAGGCGCGCGCGACGCCGGTGGCGATCACCGCCACCGACAGACCCAGCACCAGGCCATAGAAGCTGAAGAAGAATTCGAATGCGCTCATGTCGGCCCCCCAACTGTCCCGCTTAGGGCTTGGGCGCTTGCTCGTCCATGTCGCGGGGCGGCGAGGCCTCGCCTTCGTCGGCCGGCGTCTTGCCGCCCCCGAACTTGATGACGCCGAAACCGAGCGCCAGGCCGATCAGGATGCCGATCGCCATATTGTCGATCAGGGCGCCGAGGATGACGCCGATGATCAGTCCCATGGGAAGGCCCACGACCACGGTCTTCTTCATCACGCATCCCCCTGCGATTCCGGCCGAGCCGAAGAGGTCGCATCAACGGCGCGACGGCGGCTTTCGTCAAGCGGGCAGTAGTGGCGGGCAGGAGTAGCGTGCGGCGCGGCCGGGGTCTATAGCGCCGCTGTTGCAGGAGTATTGCGCGTGCCGGAACTGACGCCTGAGATCATCGCCCTTCTGGGGCTGGCGTCGGTCATCGCCGGCTTCATCGACGCCATCGCGGGCGGCGGGGGGCTGATCTCGCTGCCGGCCCTGCTGTCGGTCGGGCTGAATCCGGTCGCGGCCATCGCCACCAACAAGGTTCAGGGCAGCGTCGGCACGGCCAGCGCCCTGTGGAACTTCTGGCGAAAGGGCCGCGTGGATTTCAAACTGATCCGCTGGCCTCTGGTTCTGGTCGGCGTCGGGGCGGGGCTGGGGGCCTTCGCCGTGACCCTGGTGGACGCGCGCTGGCTGATGATCGTCCTGCCGGTCCTGCTGATCGGCATAGCCCTCTATTTCCTGTTCGGGCCCAAGGCCTCGGACGAGGACGCCCATGCCCGGCTGACGCCCTTGGCCTATGCCTTTGTGGCGGGCGGGATCGGTTTCTATGACGGCTTCTTCGGGCCGGGGACGGGGTCATTTTTCGCGCTCAGTCTGGTCATGCTTCTGGGCATGGGGCTGACGCGGGCGACGGCCCACACCAAGGCGCTGAACCTGATGAGCAACGTGGTCGGCATCGTGGTGCTGGCGGTCGGGGGACACGTGGTCTGGGCGCTGGCCGGGATCATGGCCGTGGGTCAGTTCGTCGGCGGCCGGATGGGGTCGCACGCCGCCATGCGCTTCGGCCCGCGCCTGATCCGGCCCCTGCTGGTGATCATCTCCTTGGCCATCACGGCGCGGCTGCTGTCCGACCCGGCCAATCCGCTGCGGGTCATGGTGACCGGCTGGTTCAGCTAGGTCGGCGTCAGCATCGCCAGGGCGGTCAGCAGGTCGCGGGCGGTGACCGGCTTGGCCAGGTGCAGGTCGGCGCCGGCGTCGCGCGCGGCGTCGCGGTGCTCGGCCATGGCGTTGGCGCTCAGCATCAGGATCGGCGTGCGCGGGGCGTCCGGCCGCGCAGCCTCCAGCGCGCGGATGGCGCGGGTGGCGCTCAGCCCGTCCATCACCGGCATCTGCATGTCCATCAGCACCACGTCGAACGTGTCGCTTTCGCAGGCCGCGACGGCCTCGGCGCCGTCCTCGACGGTGACCAGTTCGGCGACATGGCCCGCCAGGATCAGTTGAACCACGCGCTGGTTGACCGGGTGGTCCTCCGCCAGCAGGACGCGCAGCCCTCGCGACGGTTGTGGGGCGACGGCTTCGCGGGCGTCATAGTCCCTCAGGCTCCGGTCGCGGGGCAGGGGCAGTTCGACCCGGAAGCGGCTGCCGACGCCGGGCGTCGAGGCACCGGTGATGCGCCCGCCCATCATCTCGGTCAGCGAGCGACAGATCGACAGGCCGAGGCCCGTCCCGCCGAAGCGCCGGGTGATCGAGGCGTCGGCCTGGCTGAAGCGCTGGAACAGCTGGGCGGCGTGATCGGCGTCGAAGCCGACGCCCGTGTCCTCGACCTCGAAACTCAACAGCGTCGGAGCCCCGTCGCCTTCGGACAGGGCGAAACGGACGGTGACCGACCCCTCATTGGTGAACTTGACGGCGTTGGACAGCAGGTTGCCCAGGATCTGGCTGATGCGGACGCTGTCGCCGATGAAGACGCCGCGCGCGTTGTCGGCCCGCTCGACGTGGAAGCCCAGCCCCTTGTCCTCGGCCCGCATCCGCAGGGTGTCCAGCGGGGCGGCCAGGGCCTCGTCCAGATCAAAGGACCGCAGCTCCAGCTCCAGCTTGCCCGCCTCGATGCGAGACACGTCCAGCATGTCCGAGACCAGCCGCTCCAGCGTCACCCCCGAGGTGCTGATCAGCCCCACCATCTCAGCCTGATCGGGGGCCAGATCGGTGCGCGACAGGGCGTCGACGATGCCGATGACGCCGTTCAGGGGCGTGCGGATTTCGTGACTCATGTTGGCGAGGAAGTCGGACTTGGCGCGGTTGGCGGTTTCGGCGGCGGCCTTGGCCTCGATGAGGGCCTGTTCGGCGGCGATCTTGGCGGTGACGTCGCGGGCCACGGCATAGATGCGGTCGCCGAACTTCTGCGCACGCCACTCCAGGGTGACGTAGTGGCCGTCGCGGTGCCGGTAACGGTTGACGTGGCCCTTGACCGGGGCGTCGGGGCGACGGTTCTCGACTTCGGCCGCGCTGTCCAGGGTGGCGGCCAGATCGTCGGGATGGACCAGACTCAGGATGGGCCGGCCGATCAGATCTTCCGGCTCATAGCCCAGGGTCGAGGCCCATGAGGCGCTGACCCGGACGATGACCCCCTGCAGGTCGCGTATGACCAGCAGGTCCAGGGACACGTCGAAGAAGGTCGCCAGGTCGGCGGCCTCGTCACGAGTCGACTGCGGCTTTCCCGGCATGGAGGGGGCGGCCGTGGCGGTGGTCATGGGCGATCCTTGCGTACTCGCCGTCGTGTCTAAATGTCGCCGGTTAAGGCCGCATTTCCATCGTGTGACAGGGGGGCGCGGGCAGCACGGATCAGTAGGCGAAGTCGCGGTAGATGCGGCTGACGTCGCCCTGCCATTCGCCGTGGTACAGCTCCAGCAGACGATCGGCCGGGGTCACGCCGCTGTCGGCGATGTCTTCCAGTTCCGACAGATAGCCGCGCTCATCGACCATGCCGCCGCTGAAGCGGGCGCGGTTCTTCAGGCCGTGCTTAGCGATCTCGACCAGATCGACGGCGATGTCGCGCACGCTGCGGTCCGCCACCTCGGCCTTGAGGCCCAGGCGGGTGACGTCGCGGCGCAGGCGCTCGTGGTCGGCGATGTCCCAGTCCTTGCACAGGTCCCAGGCGGCGGCGAGCGACGGCGCGTCGTACAGGACCCCGGCCCATAGGGCGGGCAGGGCGCAGATGCGGCTCCACGGCCCGCCGTCGGCGCCGCGCATCTCCAGATACTGTTTCAGGCGCACTTCGGGGAAGAGGGTGGTCAGGTGGTCGGCCCAGTCCTTTTCCGTGGCGCGCTCGCCCGGCAGGGCGTCCAGACCCTCGGTCATGAACTTGCGGAACGACTGGCCTGACAGGTCGACGTACTTCTCGCCGCGCTTGGCGAAATACATGGGGGTGTCTAGCGCATAGTCGGCGTAGCGCTCGTAGCCGAAGCCGTCGGCGAAGACGAAGTCCAGCATCCCGGTGCGGTCGGGATCGGTGTCGGTCCAGACGTTGGCGCGCGCCGACAGGAAGCCGTTGGGTTTGCCCTCGGTGAAGGGCGAACAGGCGAACAGGGCGGTGGCGATGGGCTGAAGCGCCAGCGAAGTGCGGAACTTCATCACCATGTCGGCTTCTGAATCGAAGTCGAGGTTGGCCTGGATGGTGCAGGTGCGCAGCATCATGTCGAGGCCTAGCGAACCCTTCTTGGGCATGTAGGCGCGCATGATGCCGTAACGGCCCTTGGGCATGACCGGCACGTCCTCGCGCCGCCACAGGGGATCGAAACCGGCGCCGAGGAAGCCGAGGTTCAGCTGGTCCGCGACCTGCTTGACCTCCATCAGGTGCTGGCCGGTCTCCGAACAGATGTCGTGGATGGTCTGCAGCGGCGCGCCCGACAGCTCGAACTGGCCGCCCGGCTCCAGGCTGATCGAGGCGGTGAATCCCTCGGCGTTCTTGCGCTCCAGGGCGATGACGTGGCCGGCTTCCTCGACCGGCGACCAGCCGAAGCGTTGCAGCCCGGTCAGCATGGCCAGGATGCCGTTCTCGCCCTCATAGGCGGGGCGGCGAAGGGTGGACTTGTCGAAGCCGAACTTCTCGTGCTCGGCGCCGATACGCCACTGGTCGGCGGGCTTCTCGCCCTTCGACATGGCGTGGATCAGTTGCTCTCTGGAAAGCGGCGCCGTGTCGGTCATCTGTAACCCCTGCTGTCGCGGCTAGATGGGCGAGGATACGGCCCCGCTCAAGAGGGAAGGCGATAAACTTCTTATCGGTCCCAGTCGCCGA
>DAIOID010000023.1:0-12027 GCA_036744355.1 Brevundimonas sp. | reverse complement strand
TGGGTCAGGACCAGACGGACGCGCGCGGCGCCCAGTTCGGTCGCCTTCTCGACGATGGTTTCGATGCGGGCCTTCTTCACCACGGCGACGATCAGCTCCAGATCGGGGCCGTGGGTCTGTTCGCGCATCTGCTCTTCGGCGCGCAGGATGACGCCCTTCTTCAGCACCTCGGCGACGCTGGCGCGCCATTCGCCGTGACGGCCGTTAAAGACCAGCAGATCGTCGCCCGCCTTCAGCCGCATCACCTGGGTCAGGTAGCGCGACTGGTCGAGGGTCGGAGCGACGGCGAGGCCGGGGGCGAGGTCGGAGGTGACGTGAAGGCGTATCATGGCAGGGATTTAGCGGGCGCGCGGGCGCGCGTCACGCGCTGAGCCGCGAGGTCAGCTCAGACGGTCGCGCTGGGCGGGCCAGACGGGGGGCAGGTCGGTCCAGCCCTGGGCGTGGCGCAGTTCGCGTTCCAGCATCCGGCTCATGGCGTCCAGCGGCAGGTCGTTGGGGTCGTCGCCGAAGGGGTCTTCCAGTTCGTCGCCGAGCGCATCCAGACCGAAGAAGGTGTAGGCGACCAGCAGCGACACCGCCAAGGTCCACCACCCCAGGGCGGGCGCCAGGGCGAAGGGCAGCATCAGGCAAAACGCATGGGCCGTCCGGTGCAGCAGCAGGGCGTAGGCGAAGGGCAGGGGCATGGTCTTGATCCGCTCGCACCCGGCCAGGACGTGGCTCATCTCGGTCAGCCGCAGTTCCAGCACCGAATAGCGGATCGGGTCGATCAGGCCGTCGCGCAGCAGTTCCGCGCACTGGCGGCCCACCCCGGTCAGGGCGGCGTCGACAGCATGGGGCGCGGGCTCGATGGGCGTCCAGCGCGCGATTTCGCCCGCCTCGTCGCGGTCGCGCAGCCGGGCGGCCAGACCGAAGACGAAGCCGCCGACCCCGTCCAGCATCGGCTTGCGGCGGTCCTCGGGCAGCAGGGTCGTCTGGCGGATGAAGGAGCGGACGGCGATGATCAGCTCGCCCCACAGTTTTCGCGCCTCCCACCAGCGGTCGTAGCAGGCGTTGTTGCGGAAGCTCATGAAGATGGACAGGGCCAGCCCGATCAGGGCGAAGGGCGCCGCCGCCAGATGCACCGGCAGGTCAGGGCGCGTCCGATGCAGCAGCACCGCCGCCACGGTGATGACGACCGTCAGGGCCAGACGCCCCACTACGCGAGGGAGGATGGACCCATTGACGGCGAACAGGATTTCGAACGGGCCGGGGCGAGAGCGGACGATCATGCGGCTTCCTTACCGCCCGGCCTTGCCTCGACTAAGGTCATGATCACCGACTATAATGATACCGGCACTGAGCGATCAGCAGACCGTCTTCTGTCGCGCGATAGACCAGCCGATGCTCCTGGTCGATGCGGCGGGACCACCACCCTGCAAATTCGCCCTTCAGCGGTTCGGGCTTTCCTGTGCCCGCGAACGGGGTGCGCAGGCATTCGCGAAGCAAGGTGTTGATCTTCTTGAGCTGTTTCCGATCCGAAGACTGCCAGTAGAGGTAATCCTCCCAGGCCTCCTCATGAAACGTCAGCCTCATTCGATCAGATCGCGAACCTGGCCGTGCCCGGCGTCCAGTTCGGCGACGGCTTTGCGCAGGCGTTCCGCATTGGCCGGGCTGCGCAGCAGGTATTCCGTCTCCTGCCAGGAGGCGAAGTCCTCCAGCGACATCAGCACGGCCGCCGGCTTGCCGCCTTCGCGGGTGATGATGGTGTAGTCATGATCCGCCGTCACCCGGTCGATGGTTGCGGCCAGGTTCTTGCGGAGCTCGGTGACGGACATGGCGTTCATGGCGACAATGTACGGATTTCCGTACATTGTCGCAAGGGGTCACAGCGTGCGCGCGATCAGCAGCTTCATGATCTCGTTGGTGCCGCCGTAGATGCGCTGGACGCGGGCGTCCTTGTAGAGCTGGGCGATCGGGTACTCGTTCATGTAGCCGTAGCCGCCGAAGAGCTGCAGCATCTCGTCGATGGTTTCGCCCTGGATGTCGGTCACCCAGTACTTGGCCATGGAGGCGGTGGCGGCGTCCAGCTGGCCCTTCAGGTGCAGACCGATGCAGTGGTCGACGAAGACCTTGGCCACCGTCAGCTTGGTCTTGACCTCGGCCAGCTTGAACTGGGTGTTCTGGAAGTCGATCACCCGCTTGCCGAAGGCCTTGCGCTGCTTGACGTAGTCCAGCGTCGCCTCCAGCCCGCGCTCGGCGGCGGCCACGCCCTGGACGGCGATGTTCAGGCGTTCCTGCGGCAGTTGCTGCATCAGCTGGGCGAAGCCTTGGCCCTCGCCGCCGCCGATGACGTTGTCCAGCGGGATTTTCACATCGTTGAAGAAGAGCTCGGAGGTGTCGTTGGCCTCCATGCCGATCTTGTGCAGGTTGCGGCCGCGCTCGAAGCCTTCTGCGCCATCGGTCTCGACCACGATCAGCGACGTGCCCTTGGCGCCTTCGGCCGGATCGGTCTTGGCGACGACGATGATGAAGTTGGCCAACTGGCCGTTGGTGATGAAGGTCTTGGAGCCGTTCAGGACATAGTGGTCGCCCGATTTGATGGCGGTGGTCTTGACCCCCTGCAGGTCGGACCCGGCGCCCGGCTCGGTCATGGCGATGGCGCCGACCAGTTCGCCTGATTGCAGGCGCGGCAGCCAGCGCGCCTTCTGCTCGGCCGTGCCGTAGTGCCAGATGTAGGGCATGACGATGGCGTTGTGCAGCGAGATGCCGAAGTGGTCCGCGCCCTTCCAGCCCAGCTGGCGCATCAGCACGACCTCGTGGCGATAGTCGCCGCCGAAGCCGCCGTCTTCCTCGGGCAGGCTGAGGCCCAGAAGGCCCGCATCGCCCGCGTCGTTCCACAGGCTGCGCGGCACCGAGGAGGCGGCGATCCACTGCTGGAACTTCTCGGGCGGGGCGTGCTCGTCGATCCATTTGCCGACGCTGTCGGAGAAGAGGGCGATCTCTTCTTCCTGCATGAAGTCGGGTTCGGGCGTGTTGAGCACGTTCATGGTGGCGTTTCCTGCTGGTGCGCGGTTCGGACTCTGGCGGTCGTCTGGGCGCGGTCGATAGAGAAAGGGCCTCCCTCGCGTCAGCAAGAGAGGCCCTGATAGACAGTGGAGGATCAGAAGGCCTCGGCGGGCATCTGCATCAGCACCTCGGCGCCGGTCTTCAGCTTGGCCAGATGCGCGCCCGCGTCGGGCAGGATGCGCTCGACGAAGTACTGCCCGGTCTGCAGCTTGGTCACGTAGTAGGGATCGGCGTCGCCGGCGGCGACCTTGGCCTGGGCCGCCTTGGCCATCTGCGCCCACATATAGGCCAGGGCCGTCAGGCCGAAGATGTTCAGGTAGTCGGTCGAGGCGGCGGCGGCGTTGTCCGGGTTGGCCATGCCGTTCTGCATCAGCCACATGGTGGCTTCCTGCAGCTTCTTCTTGGTGTCGGCCAGACCGTCGACGAAGGGCTTGATGGCCTCGTCGGCGCCGTTTTCAGCGACGAAGGCGTCGATGTCGGCGAACCAGCTCATGATGGCGCGGCCGCCGTTGGACGGCAGCTTGCGGCCCACAAGGTCCAGGGCCTGAATGCCGTTGGTGCCTTCATAGATCATGGTGATCCGCGCATCACGCAGATACTGCGAGGCGGGGAAGTGTTCGGTGTAGCCCGAGCCGCCGTGGACCTGCATGGCCAGCGAGGCGACGTGGAAGCCCTTGTCGGTGAGATAGGCTTTCAGCACGGGCGTGATCAGGCCCATGTAGTCCTTGGCCTTGGTCGCCACGGCCTCGTCCGAGGACTTCTGCAGGTCGGCTTGCAGGGCGGTCCACAGGATGAAGGCGCGGCCGCCTTCGACGAAGGCCTTGGATTCCAGCAGCATCCGGCGCACGTCGGGGTGGACCATGATGGGGTCGGCCGGGCCGTCCGGGTTCTTGGCGCCGGTCAGGGCGCGGCCCTGCAGGCGGTCGTTGGCGAACTCGACGGCGGCCTGATAGGCGGCGTCGCCGATGGCCAGGCCCTGCAGGCCGGTGCCGAGGCGGGCCTCGTTCATGACCACGAACATGTTGTTCATGCCGCGGCCTTCTTCGCCGATCAGCCAGCCCTTGGCGTTTTCATAGGCCATGACGCAGGTGGCGTTGCCGTGGATGCCCATCTTGTGCTCGAGGCCGGCGCAGGACACGCCGTTGCGTTCGCCGATGGAGCCGTCTTCGTTCACGAGGAACTTGGGCACGACGAACAGGGACAGGCCCTTGATGCCCGGAACCGCGCCTTCGACGCGGGCCAGAACGGTGTGGATGATGTTGTCGGCGAAGTCGTGCTCGCCCGCCGAGATCCAGATCTTCTGACCGGTGATGGAATAGGAGCCGTCGCCGTTGGGCACGGCCTTGGTGCGGACCATGCCCAGGTCGGTGCCGCACTGCGGCTCGGTCAGGTTCATGGTGCCGGTCCACTCGCCGGTCGCCATCTTCGGCAGATACTTCTGCTTCAGTTCCTCCGAGGCCGAGGCCTCGATGCCGTGATAGGCGCCCGCCGTCAGGCCCGGATACATCGAAAACGCCGCCGAGGCCGCCGCCGTGAACTGGCCCACCGCCATCGACATGATCGAGGGCAGGCCCTGGCCGCCGTATTCCGTGCCGAACGCCAGGCTGGTCCAGCCGGCCTCGACCATCTGTTGATAGGCTTCCTTCCAGCCCTTGGGCGTGGTGACGACGTCCCCCTCGATGCGGCAGCCTTCCTGGTCGCCCGTCCGGTTGATCGGGGCGATGACCTCCTCGGCGAACTTGCCGCCTTCCTCGACGATCTGGTCGATCAGGTCGCGCGACAGGTCGGCGTCGGCGAAGTGGTGGGCGTGGCGTTCGACCTCCAGCACGTCGTGCAGGACGAAGGACAGGTCGCGGACAGGCGCCTTGTAGGCCATGATCAGGCTCTCGCTTTGAAGGGCTGGAAGTGGGTATCGGGGTTGAGCCGTTCGCTCAGCAGGTTGGCGTATTCGTCCGCCCCCGGCAGAAGGTCGGGGCGATGTTCGCCCAGCTTGGACTCCATCCAGGCGCAGGCTTCCTCAGCCGTCTGGATGGCGCCCTCGATGTCTTCGAGTTGTTGTTTCAGCGCCTCGACCTGGGCGCGGTGACGGCGCAGGGCCACGGCCATCTGATGGACGTTGTGGTCCTTGCGGTCGTACAGATCCAGCATCTCCTGGATCTCCTGCAGGGTGAAGCCGATGCGGCGTCCCCTCAGGATCAGCTTCAACCGGGCGCGGTCGCGGGCGTCATAGACCCGGGTCTGGCCCTTGCGGGCCGGGGTCAGCAGGCCCTTGTCCTCATAGAAGCGCAGGGCGCGCGCGGTCGCCCCGAACTCGCGGCACAGGTGCCGGATGGAATAGGTGCGGTGATCGTCTGCGGTCGCCATGCCTCATCCATAACTTGACGCGGACGTAAAGGGAAGCTTCTCGCGCAGGCCCTCGACAAGTTGTGAACAGCGGCGCGGCGGCCGAACGCAAATCGGCCGCGGAGAGCTTGCGCCCGCCGCGGCCGATCCGGGGAGGAAACTCGTCAGGCGATCAGTGGCGGCGGAACCAGAAGACCGGCGCTGTGATGGCGATCAGGAAGAGGTTGGTCAGGGCCAGGCCGATGTTCAGTTCGGTGGCGTGCAGGATCAGCATGATGCTTTGCAGCGCCAGCAGGCCGACGCTGGCGGTCAGCAGCAGCGGGCGGCCGAAACGCCAGGAGATCAGCGGGGCCAGCATCATCGCCGCCAGGACGATCTCGACCACGCCCAGGCCGCGCACGAAGCTGGCGCTGGCCATGGCGGGCCAGTGCATCAGCACGGTCAGGTTCTCGATCGACTCCGTCAGCTTGGCGTAGCCGGCGGCGATGAAGAACATCGCGATCCAGCCCTGGAAGGTCCACAGGGTTAGGTTCAGATAATCGGCTTTTGCGCGGGAGCGGGGGGTCAAGGTGGCGGAGGTCATGGCCGAAACCGGGGAGGTTGAATTGGTAACAGTCGCTAGATCAGATCGCCGAGCTCCGTCGTCAAGGAACTGTAACAATCTGTGAAACGGAGTAGGCGCGACCTGCGGCGGCGGCGTGGCTGAAACCACAATTCCCCGTAATCCGACGGCGATCGTCAAACGGCATTAGGGCGCGCGAAGCGGCCTGTCAACGCCCGATGACATCAACTGATGACTTAAAGCGCCCAGGCGCTCCGCGCGGCGTCCAGCCGCGCCAGCTTGGCGTGCAGGGGCGCCCAGTCTTCGCCCTGTTCGATGGCCGACCAGAGGGCCTCGACCTCCTCGATCAGCATTTCTTCGGGCTCGGGCGCGGCGAACATCGGATGCTCCAGCCGCTCGGGCCGATCGGGCTCGTGCTCCAGCAGGGCGAAGCGGAAGGCGTCGAAGGTTTCGCCCTGATAGATCTTGCCGCGCACGCCCCCCAGGGCCCGCGCGCCCGAACTGAAGCCGCCGAACCAGTCGAAGAAGAGCGGCTCCCAGCGCAGGGCCTCCCCCTTGTCGCGCAGCAGGGCCAGGGTCGCGTCCAGCAGCCTCTGGTCCGCCGCCTCGCCCAGGCTCTTGACGCCCAGCCGGTTCAGGAAGGCGGCGCGCAGGTGGCGGATATAGGCCGGACCAAAGCCATTCAGCGCCTCGGTCAGGGCCGCTACGTGATCTTCGGCGATCAGCTTCAGACAACCGGCCAACTGGGTCAGGTTCCAGAACACGGCCTCGGGCTGGCGCGCGAAGGCGTAGAGGCCGGAGGTGTCGAAATAGGCGGCGGTGAAGGCCGGATCATAGTGCGGCAGGAAGCGCCACGGCCCGTAGTCGAAGCTCTCGCCCGTCACATTCAGATTGTCGGTGTTCAGCACCCCGTGGACGAAGCCGGCGGAAATCCACTTCGCCGTCAGCCGCGCCGACGCCTCGACCACGGCGGCGAGGAAGCCGGGCGCGTCGCCAGCCGCGACCGAGGGGTGATACAGGCTGCGGGCGTGCTCCAGCAGCACCTCGATCTGATCCTTGCGGCCGTAATAGGCGGCGCGCTGGAAGGTCCCGAACCGGATGTGGCTGTGCGACAGCCGCACCATGACGGCGGAACGGGCGGGCGAGGGCTCGTCGCCGCGCTCCAGCGCCTCTCCGGTCTCGATCAGCGACAGGATGCGGCAGGTCGGCACGCCCAGGCTTTCCAGCATGGCGGCGGCCAGGACCTCGCGCATTCCGCCCTTCAGCGTCAGCCGTCCGTCGCCGCGCCGCGACCAGGGCGTCTGGCCCGAGCCCTTGGTGCCGAGGTCGAGAAGTCGGGCTTGTTTGTTTTCCCTATCGCCTCCCTCGCGGAGGGAGGCTGCGTGAGGGGTTTCACGCAGCTGCGCCGCCAGAAACCCGCGCCCGTCGCCGATGTCGGGGTTGTAGGTGCGGAACTGGTGGCCGTGGTAGCGCATGGCGACGGGGCCGGGTTGGCCGGGCAGGGGGGTGAAGCGGCCGAAGTGGGTCAGCCATTCCACATCTGTCAGCGTCTCAAGCCCCACGTCCGCCGCCGCCCGGTCGTTGCGCACGCGCAGAAGGGTCTGCGGGAAGTCGGCCGCCTGCACCGGATCGCCGAACTCGGGGCCGAGGTCGAAGAAGCAAGGATCGGGGCGATAGACGGGGGAGACGGGCATGAGGCGGCAGATGCGCGTTCGCGCCGCCTTTCGCAACCGCGAAGCCAGGGTTGAACCTGCGGGCGGCTCGGGTATTTTCACCCGCAGAGATCAGGTCCCGTGTCGCCAGTCGCGTCGGGGCCAGGCCGGCGCCGACGCGCGAATCCGGTCAGGCGTCCGTCGATAACCTGACGCCACGACAGTCCTTTTATTTCGGAGACCGCCGTGGCCAGAAAATCCACTCTCGCCTTCCTCAAGACCGAAGCCGGCTCAGGCGCCGCTTTGGGCCTGGCCGCCCTGGCCGCCCTGATCGTCGCCAACTCGCCTTGGGCCGGCGATTACTTCGCCTGGCTGAAGAGCGTCCACGTTCTGCAGGTCGGGCCGCTGCGGCTGGAAGAAACGATCTCGAACTGGATCAAGGAAGGCCTGATGGCGGTCTTCTTCCTCGTCGTCGGGCTGGAGATCAAATACGAGATTCTCAAGGGCGAACTGAGCAATCCCAAGAAGCTGGCCCTGCCGATCATCGCTGCGCTCGGCGGCATGGCGGTTCCGGGCGTGGTCTATCTGGCGATCGCGGGTCTGCTGGGCGGGCCGTCGCAGGGCTGGCCCATTCCCCTGGCCACCGACATCGCCTTCGCCCTGGCCGTCTTCGCGGTGGTGGGCAAGGGCCTGCCGTCGTCGCTGCGGGTCTTCCTGCTGACCCTGGCCATCGTCGACGACCTAGGGGCCATCGCCTTGATCGCCGTCCTGTTCAGCCAGGGCGTGCAATGGCTTCCGCTGCTGGGCGTGGCGGGGCTGCTGGCCGCCTTCGCCCTGTTGGGGCGTCGCCGTCTGGCTGGGCCCTTCTGGGTGCTGGGCTTCGGCGCGATCTGGTATCTGACCGTCGTTTCGGGTCTGTCGACCTCGCTGTCGGCGGTGGCCTTCGCCATGATCGTGCCGGTCGAGCCGCGTCCCGAGACGTCTCAGAGCCCGCTGAAGGAGGCGATGCACGACCTGCACCCCTACGTCGCCTTCCTGGTCCTGCCGTTGTTCGCCTTCGCCAAGGCGGGCGTCTCATTCGCGGGCCTGTCGCTGGAGCAGGCCTTCGCCCCCCTGGTCATCGCCATCGCCCTGGGCCTGTTCATCGGCAAGCAGGTCGGCGTCTTCGGCGCCGCCTGGCTGGCCGCCAAGCTCAAGATCGGCGACAAGCCCTCGGGCGCCAGCTGGATGCAGCTTTACGGCGTCAGCCTGCTGTGCGGCATCGGCTTCACCATGAGCCTCTTCATCGGCGTCCTGGCCTTCCCGGGCGCGGTTGATTCGCCCGAGCAGATCGAGGTCAAACTGGGCGTGATCGGCGGCTCGGTGCTGTCGGCCTTGGCGGCGGCGGCGATTTTGAAGCTCGCGGCGCGACGTCAGCAGCAACGAAAAGACGCCGCGCTCGCCAAGATCTTGCGGTGAACGTTGATAATATTGACCTAGCGTAATCGATTTTTGTCGCTTTCTCGCCACACGTGGAGCGACGTTGGCTGAAATCGCCATTCGCAGCTTTGCGGCTTCTTGTCGCTTTCACGACCCTGGCTTACGCCTGTTCATGGAGAATTCACGCCGTTCAATGAGCGTGGATCGACAGGGACAGGAATCGCCACGGTCGCCGCGGGCGACCGGGCATAGAGCCGGGGAGCCGCCTTATGCGTTTCAATAATATTCTTCGCTGCACCGCGTCCGCCGCTGTCGTCGGCGCGGTCGCCTTCGGCTTCGCCGGCGCCGCCTCGGCCCAGGAAGGGCCGACGACGATCGACGACATCATCGTCACCGCCCAGAAGCGCGAACAGAACCTCCAGGACGTGCCGATCGTGGTCACGACCCTTTCGCAGGAGGCGCTGGACGGAGCGGGCGTGCGCGACATCAAGGATCTGCAGATCCTGACGCCGGGCATGACCGTCACCTCGACCCAGTCGGAAGCCTCGACCACGGCCCGTATCCGCGGCGTCGGCACGGTCGGCGACAACCCTGGCCTGGAAAGCTCGGTCGGCGTGGTCATCGACGGCGTCTATCGTTCGCGTAACGGCGTCGGCTTCGGCGACCTGGGCGAACTGAGCCGCATCGAGGTGCTGAAGGGGCCGCAGGGCACCCTGTTCGGCAAGAACACCTCGGCCGGCGTCATCAACATCATCACCGAAGCGCCGTCCTTCACGCCGGGCTTCAGCGCCGAGGCCACCTACGGCAACTTCAACGCCTGGGGCGTGGCGGGCTCTGTCACCGGCCCGATCACTGACCAGATCGCCGGCCGTCTCTATATGGCCAAGCGCGAGCGCGACGGCTTCTACGACGTGGTCACCGGCGCCGGGCCGCGTCAGGAAAAGGACGACCAGAACCAGGACTTCTGGACCGCGCGCGGCCAGCTGCTGATCCTGCCTTCGGACGAGGTCTCGGTCCGCCTGATCGCCGACTACTCCAAGCGCGATGAATACTGCTGCGTCTCGACCCAGGTCCGCACTGGCCAGACCTATGGCGCGATCACGGCTGTCGGCGGCCAGCAGGCGGCTCCGGCGCCCGGCTTCGGCGCCCTGCCGTTCTCGCGTACGGCCTACGCCAATCGCAGCACGGCCCAGACCATGGAAGACATGGGGCTTTCGGCCGAAGCCAACATCGACATTCCTTCGTGGAACGCCACCCTGACCTCGCTCACCTCCTGGCGGAGCTGGGAGGGGATCAACGCCATGGACCTCGACTATACGACGGCGGACCTGCTGTATCGCGTCGATGACGGCGGCTACGGCTTCGAGCTGGACAACCTGACCCAGGAATTCCGTCTGGCGGGCTCGACGGACAAGCTGGACTGGCTGGTCGGTGTCTTCGCCACGCGTGAGAACATCAGCCGCAACGACAGCTACTGGTACGGCGCCGGCTATACGCCCTTCCTGTCGCTGCTGATCTCGTCGCAGCTGAACGCCGGCACCGGCGGCGTCATTCCGCAAAGCGGAAACATCATCGGCTGCCTGACGCGTTCGGGCACCACGCCGACCTTCCTGGCCGGCTGCCTGCTGAACGGCGGGACGTCGACCTCGGGGCCGCTGGCGCCGACCGGGCCGGGCTTCGGCGTCGGCCATGGGGTGCAGGACCACTACAGCCAGCGTTCGGACTCGCTGGCCCTGTTCACCAACAACACCTGGCACGTCACCGATCAGTTCGATGTGACGCTTGGTCTGCGCTACACCCAGGACAAGAAGCGTCTGCTGGGCCTTCAGGACAACCTCGGCACGAACGGCGCGGCCTGCGGCGGCGCCCTGGCCAACGTGACCAACCTGACCAACGCCTTCATCGGCGCCGGCCTGACTCCGACCGCGGCCGCGGCCAGCGCCCAGCGCGTGGCGGGCAACATCTGTCTGCCCTGGGCCAACCCCCTGTTCGACAACCGCCGCATCTCGGAAGAGACCGACGACGGCGAGCTGAGCGGCACGATCAAGGCCGCCTATCGCTTCAACGACTCGGTCATGGCCTACGGCTCGTACGCCCGCGGCTACAAGTCGTTCGGCTACAACCTGGACCGGGTGCAAAGCGGCGTCTCGCCGACCGCCTCCCTCCTGTTCCCGTCGGAAACCGTCGACAGCTATGAGCTGGGTCTGAAGAACACCCTGTTCGACCGCACCGTCCTGCTGAACCTGACCTACTTCCATCAGACCTTCCAGGACTTCCAGCTCAACACCTTCCTGGGCACGGCTTTCGTGGTCGAATCCATCCCCGAGCTGAAGTCGCAGGGCGTCGACGCCGACTTCGTCTGGTTCACCCCGGTCGAGGGTCTGTCGTTCTCGGGCGGCGTGACCTACACCGACACCAAGTACGGCGACTTCACCGCCGCCGACCTGACCAACCCGGGCAACTTCCCGCAGCTGTCGCTGCTGCCGGGCGCGCGCGCCTCGTTCGCCCCGGAATGGTCGGCCACGGGCTCGGTCGCATTCGACCGCTCGATCGGCGCGGGTCTGAAGGTCGGCTTCAACCTCTCGGCCAAGTATTCGACCGAATACAACACCGGTTCGGACCTGCTGCCCTACAAGATGCAGGACGCCTTCACCCTGGTGAACGGCCGCGTCACCCTCGGCTCGGAGGACGATCGCTGGGCTCTGGACATCTGGGCCCAGAACCTGACAGACGAGGAGTACAAGCAGGTGGCGATCAACGCTCCGCTGCAAGGCTCCGCCTTCCAGTCGACGGTCCAGCCGAACGGGACCTACTTCAACCCGGCCCTGGACACCCAGACCTACAACGCCTTCATGGGCCAGCCGCGCACCTACGGCGCGACCCTGCGCGTCAAATACTGATCCGCCAGCCTTCGGGCTGGACGATATCGAAGGGCGGGCCGGAGCCATCCGGTCCGCCTTTTTCGTTTTCAGCGACCGGCGCTTCCGCGCTTGCGCCGGACCGACC
>DAIOID010000022.1:24237-28468 GCA_036744355.1 Brevundimonas sp. | reverse complement strand
TCATCACTCGCCACTACGGAGAGACATAATGTTCAACCTTTCGGGAAAGATCGCCCTGGTGACCGGCGCGACCGGCGGAATCGGCGGGGCCATTGCGCGTTCGCTGCACGCCCAGGGCGCGACCGTGGTGCTGTCGGGCACGCGCGAAGCGGTGCTGGCTGATCTGGCCGAGGAACTGGGCGAGCGCGCCTTCTTCGCCGCCGCCAACCTGTCGGACCCGGACTCGGTCGATGGTCTGGTGGCGCGCGCCGAGGAAGCCGCTGGCGGTCCGCTGGACATCCTGGTCGCCAACGCCGGCATCACCAAGGACGGCCTGCTGATGCGGATGAAGGACGAGGACTTCCAGTCCGTCATCCAGATCAATCTGGAGAGCTATTTCCGCCTGACCCGCGCAGCGGTGAAGGGGATGATGAAGCGCCGTTCGGGCCGGATCATCGGTGTGACCTCGGTGGTCGGCGTGACCGGCAACCCCGGCCAGACCAACTATTCGGCCTCCAAGGCTGGCATGATCGGCTTCTCCAAGTCGCTGGCCCAGGAAGTCGGCTCGCGCGGGATCACGGTGAATTGCATCGCGCCGGGCTTCATCGCCTCGCCGATGACCGACGTGCTGAACGACCAGCAGCGCGAGGCCATCCTGACCAAGATTCCGTCGGGCCGTCTGGGCACCGGCGACGAAATCGCCGCCGCCGCCGTCTATCTGTCGTCGGAAGAAGCCGCCTATGTGACAGGGCAAACCTTGCACGTGAACGGCGGCATGGCGATGATTTAAGGCGTTGCGCGTCGGGATCACGACGCGCAACAATCTATTTCCCGCCCCGATGGCTGTGCTAAAGGGCGGGAACGCTTCGCGGCGGTGAGTCCCTTCGGGTCTTGCTTCCAAGGGGCTGCCGTGACACGGCGAACACTGAGACCCCGCCTTCACGGCGACAAACAAACAGGCAGAGAGACACTCATGTCCGACACCCTCGAACGCGTCCGCAAGATCGTTATCGACCACCTGGACGCCGATCCGGACAAGGTCACGGAAAAGGCCTCCTTCATCGACGACCTGGGCGCCGACTCGCTCGACAACGTCGAACTGGTCATGGCCTTCGAAGAAGAATTCGACGTCGAGATCCCGGATGACGCCGCTGAGCACATCCAGACCGTCGGCGACGCTGTGAAGTTCATCGACGAGAAGCTGGCTGGTTAATCCAGCTGCGATCCGTCGCACTTCCTGAATGATGGCCGCCGTGGCGGGCCCCTAGCGGGACCGTCCGGCGGCCATTATTGTTTTCGGTCACGATTCTGCAGTCCAAGGAGCGCGAACCATGCGCCGCGTCGTCATCACGGGCCTCGGCCTTGTCACTCCGCTCGGCACGGGCGTGGAGCATGTCTGGAAAGGCATCGTCGAGGGCCGCTCGGGCATCGGTCCGATCACCGCCTTTGACACCGAAGGCTATGGCTGCACCATCGCCGGCGAAGTGCCGTCTGTGGATGGTCGTGGGCGCGGCGCGCCGGATCAGCCGGGCGTCTTTGATCCCCATCAGGTGATGTCGGCCAAGGACCGCAAGCGCGTCGACGACTTCATCCTGTACGCCATCGCCGCCGCCGACGAGGCCCTGGCCGACGCCAACTGGAAGCCCGAGAGCGAAGACGACAAGGAAGCCACCGGTGTCATGGTCGGCTCCGGCATCGGCGGCCTCGGCCCCATCGCCGACACGGCCATCATCCTGAAGGAACAGGGCGTCCGCCGCGTCAGCCCCTTCTTCATCCCCTCGGCCCTGATCAACCTGGCCTCGGGCCAGATCTCGATCCGCCACGGCCTGAAGGGTCCGAACCACTCGGTCGTCACCGCCTGCGCCACCGGCGCCCACGCCATCGGCGACGCGGCCCGCATGATCGCCCTGGGCGACGCCGAGGTCATGGTGGCGGGCGGGGCCGAAAGCTCGGTCGTGCCGATCGGCATCGCCGGCTTCCTGGCCTGCAAGGCCCTGTGCACCGCCTATAACGACACGCCCGAGAAGGCGTCGCGTCCCTATGACCGCGGCCACGCCGGCTTCATCATGGGCGAGGGCGCCGGGATCATGGTCCTGGAAGAGTACGAACACGCCAAGGCGCGCGGCGCCAAGATCTACGCCGAGGTCGTGGGCTACGGCATGAGCGGCGACGCCTATCATATCACCGCCCCGTCCGAGGACGGCGACGGCGGTCTGCGGGCCATGAAGGCGGCGCTGAAGCGCGCGGGCCTGCAGCCCTCGGACCTGGACTATGTCAACGCCCACGGCACCTCGACCATGGCCGACTGGATCGAGCTGAAGGCGATCGAGCGTCTGGTCGGCGATCACGCCAAGGACGTCGCCGTGTCCTCGACCAAGTCGATGACGGGCCACCTGCTGGGCGCCGCCGGGGCCATCGAGAGCATCTTCTCGGTCCTGGCCATCCGCGATCAGATCGCCCCGCCGACCATCAACCTGGACGACCCGGAGATGGAGACGCCGATCGACCTGGTCCCGCACAAGGGCAAGCCGATGAAGATCGATGTAGCCATGTCCAACAGCTTCGGCTTCGGCGGCACCAATGCGGCCGTGATCTTCAAGAAGGTCGACTGATTTGGCCAAGGCTCCGTCGCGTCGTCCCACGCCCAAGGTTCGCATCCCCAAGAACCGCGTGCCGAAGCGGGGCGGCGGCGGAGCATCCAAATCGAGCTTCGGCGTCGGGCTGATCACCGCCGCCGGGACGCTGGGCGTCTTCGTCCTGGCCGCCCTGATCGGCCTGTGGGTTGTCTATTGGGGGCCGGGACCCAAGGCGGCCGAGGGCGACGCCACCGTCGTCACCCTGCCGTCCGGTGCGGGCGTCTCGGCCATCGCCGCCAATCTGAAGTCGTCGGGCGTGATCCGCTCGACCGATCTTTTCCGCGTCGCCGTCAGCCTGAGCGGCGCCGACCGCAAGATTCGCGCGGGCGAGTATGAGGTCCCGTCGGGGGCCTCTCTGGCCACCGTGGTCGGCCTGCTGGTCGACGGCAAGGCGGTGCGCCACTATGTGACCCTGCCCGAGGGCTGGTCCTCGGCCCAAGCGGTCGAGATCCTGATGAAGCAGCCGGTCCTGACCGGCGAGGTCGAGGTGCCGCCTGAGGGCAGCCTGTGGCCCGATACTTATGAAGTGGCGCGCGGCGAGACCCGCGCCTCGGTCGTGGCCCGCATGCAGCGCGCCGCCAAGACCAAGCTGGCCGCCTTGTGGGCGCAGCGCTCGCCCAACACTATCGTCACCACGCCGGAAGAGGCCCTGGTGCTGGCCTCTATCGTAGAGAAGGAGACGGGCCTGGCTTCGGAACGGCCCGAGGTGGCGGCGGTCTTCACCAATCGTCTGCGGCTGGGGATGCGGCTGGAGAGCGATCCGACCATTGTTTACGGCGTGACCAAGGGGCGTCCGCTGGGACGCGGCATCCGCGCCTCGGAACTGCGCGCCCAGACGCCGTGGAACACCTATCTGATCGACGGCCTGCCGCCGACGCCCATCGCCAACCCCGGCGAAGAGGCGATCAAAGCCGTGCTGAACCCGCCGCGTTCGGAATATGTCTTCTTCGTCGCCGACGGCACCGGCGGCCACGTCTTCGCCCGGACCTATCCCGAGCACCTGCTGAACGTGGCGCGCTGGCGCGAGATCGAGCGCCGCAAGGCGGGCCTGCCGCCCGGTCAGGCGGCGTCGGCGCCCGACGCGGCGCCGACGCCGATGGGCGAGGGCGCACCCGTGGTCATTCCGCCGGGCGCCAAGGTCATCTCGGTTCCCACGGCGGTCGCGCCATGAGCAAAACCATTTCCGGCATGACCGGCTTCGGTCGGGCCGACGGTGCGCTGGACGGCTGGACCTGGACAGTCGAGGCGCGTTCGGTCAACGGGCGCTCGTTGGAGGTTCGCTATCGCGGGCCGGGCGCGTTCGAGAACCTGGAGCGTCTGGCCAAGGCGGCGGCGCAGGCGCGTCTGAACCGGGGTCAGGTGACGCTGGGCGTCCAGGCCAAGCGGGCCGAGGGCAGCGAGCCCGCGCCGCGCGTCAACGAGGCCGTGTTGGCGACCTATCTGAAGCTGGCGAACCAGCTGGCCGAGGAGGGGGCGACGCCGCCCTCGGCCGACGGCCTCCTGTCGCTGCGCGGCGTCATCGAGGTGGCTGAAGAGGTCGAGGACGCCGAGGCTCACGCCGCCGTCGAGGCCGCCATCGCCGCCACCATCGAACAGGCGCTGGACGCCCTGAAGCT
>DAIOID010000022.1:0-24137 GCA_036744355.1 Brevundimonas sp. | reverse complement strand
CACTGTTGCAGCAACCCCCCGCCGGGCGAAAACTCGACTTCCTGATGCAGGAATTCATGCGCGAAGCGAACACGCTCTGCTCGAAATCCGCTACCACGCCGCTCACCGGAATCGGCCTCGAACTGAAGGCCGTCATCGAGCAGCTTCGAGAACAAGTTCAGAATGTCGAATAACCGCACCCCCCGCCGTGGCGTCCTGCTGATCGTGGCCAGTCCGTCGGGGGCCGGGAAGACGTCTCTGTGCCGCCGCCTCATGGCCGATCACAAGGGGCTGGAGCTGTCGGTCTCCATGACCACGAGGGGCATTCGTCCGGGCGAGGTCGACGGCCGCGACTACAACTTCGTCAGCCAGGAGGAATTCCAGCGCCTGATCGATGCCGACGCCTTCCTGGAATGGGCGGACGTGCACGGCAACCGCTACGGCTCGCCCGCCGCGCCGGTGAACCGCGCCCTGGCCGAGGGCCGCGACGTCCTGTTCGACATCGACTGGCAGGGCGCCCGCGACGTGGCCCAGAAATGCCCCGGCGACGCCGTGCGCGTCTTTGTCCTGCCGCCGAGCCTGGAAGAACTGCGCCGCCGCCTGGTGACGCGCTCGCAGGACGCCGACGACGTGATCGAACGCCGCGTCGCCAACGCCAAGGGCGAGATCGAACACTGCGACGAGTTCGACTACGTCCTGGTCAACGAAGACTTCGACAGCAGCTATGCGGAGCTGGCGCACATCTATCACGCCGAGCGCAGCTGCCGGACGCGCAACCTTTGGGTCGAGGGCTACAAGGAAGCTCTGCTCAAGGAAGTGGTTTGAGGGCCATGAGCGACGCCGACCACAGGCGCTGGCTGGCTCAGGCGGTTGATCTGGCGCTGGAGAACGTCCGTGGGGGCGGACGTCCCTTCGGCGCGGTTCTGGTCAAGGACGGCGTCGTGGTGGCCACCGGCGTCAACCGGATGTTGGCCACCTGCGACCCCAGTTCGCACGCCGAGCTGGAGGCCTTGCGTCACGCCGGGCCCGCGCTTGGGACCGTCGACCTGTCGGGCAGCGTCCTCTACGCCAGCGGGCACCCGTGCCCCATGTGTCTGGCGGCGGCGGTGATGACGCGCGTCAGCGCCGTCTACTACGCCTTCAGCAACGCCGACGCCGAGCCCTATGGCTTTTCCAGCACGGCCGCCTATGCCGCACTGGGCGTCCGTACCGACCCGGCGCCCCTGCCGTTGAAGCAGTTGGATGTGCCGGGACGCACGGCGGCCGACCTTTACGGACCGCGCGCTTAGCGGAACACCACCCGGACGCCCGGCTTGACCCGCGACGCCAACTGTTCGGCGTCCCAGTTGGTCAGGCGCACGCAGCCGCTGGAGAAGGTCTTGCCGACCTTGGACGGGTCCGGCGTGCCGTGGATGCCGTAGGTGTCGCGCGACAGGTCGATCCACACCGAACCGACCGGATTGTTCGGCCCCGGCGGCACGATGACCTTGCGGTCGCCTCTGTCATAGCTGACCCGGTCGGGATCGTAGGTGTAGTTGGGTTCGGGCGCGACGCCCACGACGGTCAGATCGCCCGACGGCGCGGGACGGGCGGAACTGCCGATGGTGGCGGGATAGAAGGCCAGCAGCCGGTCATTGGCGTCATAGGCGCGAACCGAGCGTTCGGTTTTGTCCACCACGATGCGGGCCACGTCGCCGGCCAGGTCGGTCTGAGCCACGGCGGCGACGATGATGGTCTGGCCCGCCTTGCCGAAATCGACCCCGGGGTTGAGGGCGCGCAGCAGGCCTTCGGTCATGTGGAACTTCTCGGCCAAGGCTTCCAACGGGGTGGCGTAGCCGACGGTCGGCAGCTTCGACATGGCCTGAAGGTCGGACGGCACCTGCCCGATGAAGGGCCCGGCCAGATCGGCGGCGGTGATCGTGTAGTCGGCCATGACCTTGCCTGTGTCGTCCGCCGTCAGTCGACGAAAGACCTCGGCGTCCAGAACGCCGTCCTCAGGCAGACCGGCGGCCTTTTCGAAGGCGGCGATGGCCTGACGCGTGTTGTCGCCACCCAGGCCGTCGATGACGCCGGGCGAGAAGTTGGCGCGGTCCAGGAGGATTTGCGCGCGGGCGACTGCGGGATCGGGCGCGGAAGGCGTGCTTGCGCCGTTCGCTGAGGGCGGCGGGGCGGTTTCGAACACCGCAGCTTCAATCGCCTCTCGCGTGAGCAAAGGCGCGGGTGAAGCGGCGGATGGCTGTTCGGGCTTTGGCGTCTCGGCGGGTGATCCGCAGGCGGTCAGGAAGACCAGGGCGAAGGGCAGGGCGGCGGAAGCAACGAGACGCGATTTCGACATGGAGGCTCCGAAGGTTTCGGGCCCTGACGAACGCCCCTAGGCGCTGAGACGTTCCTCGGCAGCCGCTGTTCGCGCCGCGAAGAAGGGCTTGATCCGGGCCAAGGCATCCTCGACCTGCGCCGTTGAGACGGCGAAGCTGAAGCGGATGAAGCGGTGGCCGTTGACCGGGTCGAAGTCGACGCCCGGCGCCGTCGCCACGCCGGTTTCACGCAGCAGGGCCTCGCAGAAACTGATGCTGTCGTCGGTCAGGTGGCCGATGTCGGCGTAGATGTAGAAGGCGCCGTCGGGCGGGGCGATGGAGCGCAGGCCCATGGCCGGGAGGGCGTCCAGCATCAGGGCGCGGTTGGCGCGATAGACGTCGATGTTGACCTCCAGCTCCTCCTCCTCGTCCATGGCGATCAGACCGGCGTGCTGGCTGAGGGTGGCGGGCGTCAGGAACATGTTGCCGACGCGGGCGCGGGCCTGCGGCACCTCGGCCTCGGGCAGGATCAGCCAGCCCAGACGCCAGCCGGCCATGCTCCAGTACTTGGAGAAGCTGTTGACGATCAGGGCGTTGGGTTCGAACTGCAGCATCGACGGCGTCGGGCCGACATAGGACAGGCCGTGGTAGATCTCGTCCGAGATGACCGAGATGTTGCGCTCGCGGCAGACCTCGGCGATGGCCTTCAGCTCGGCCTCGGGGATGATGGTGCCGGTCGGGTTGGCGGGGCTGGCGATGATGACGCCGGCGGGGGCCGGGTCCAGCGCGCGCAGGGCTTCGGCGGTCAGCTGGAAGCGCACCTCGGGACCGCAGTCGATCTCGACCGGCTCCATGTGCAGGGCCTTCAGCGTGTTGCGATAGGCGACGTAGCCGGGACGGGCGATGGCCACGTGGTCGCCGGGCTGGAACCGCATCATCAGGGCCAGCACCAGGGCGGGCGAGGCGCCGGCGGTCATGACCACCCGCTCGGGATCGACGGTGACGCCGTAGCGGTCGTCGTAGAGCTTGGCGATACGCGCGCGCAGGGCCGGGCTTTCCCAGTAGCCGCCGGGCTCGCTGTCGAGAATGCGGTGGGCCTGGGCGATGGCGGCGGCGGGCGCGCCAGTCGAGGGCTGGCCGAACTCCATGTGGATGATCGAGCGGCCCTGGGCCTTCAGTTCATGGGCCAGGCGGCTGACGCTGATGGCGCGGAAGGGTTCGATTTCAACGGTCATGGCAAGCTTTACTTGAGGGCGTCGGCCAGGCGCAGGAAGCCGGCGATGTCGATGACTTCGGCCCGGGCGTCCGGTTCAATGCCGGCGGCTTCACACAGGGCGGCGCCGCCAAGCTGTTTCAGGCTGGAGCGCAGCATCTTGCGGCGCTGGCCGAAGGCGGCGGCGGTGACGCGTTCCAGCTTCTTCAGACGCTCGGGCGAGGGGCGGTCGGCCAGAGGGACCACATGCACGACCGCCGAGGCCACCTTGGGCGGAGGTGTGAAGGCGGCAGCGGGCAGGTGCATGACGATGCGGGCCTCGGCCACGGCCTGGGTAATGACGGCCAGGCGGCCATAGGCGTCGTCACCGGGGGCGGCCACGATGCGTTCGGCCACTTCCTTCTGGAACATCAGGGTCAGGGCGCAGGGCTGCCACGGGCCGGTCAGCCACTTGATCAGCAGGGGCGTGCCGACGTTGTAGGGCAGGTTGGACACCAGATGGGTCGGACCCTCGGTCAGTTGCGCCTCACGCACCTTCAGGGCGTCGCCCTCGACGATGGTCAGGCGGCCCGAACCGTCGTCCAGTTCGCTGAGCAGGGGAATGAAGCGGGGGTCCTTCTCGACCAGAACCACCCTGCCCGCGTCGCTTTCCAGAATGGCGCGGGTCAGGCCGCCGGGCCCGGGGCCGACCTCGATGACCGCGCGGCCGTCGAAGGGGCCGGCGTAACGGACGATCTTGCGCGTCACATTGAGATCCAGCAGGAAGTGCTGGCCGAAGCTCTTCTTGGCCAGCAGGCCGTGGGCGTCGAGCGTCTCGCGTAAACTCGGCAGGGCGTCAGCCACTGAAACTCCAATCCGCTCATCCCCGCGGAGGCGGGGACCCAGTGCTTGGGCTTCATACTCAAAGGTTGAGCATTTGTCCGCTGTAATGGCCGGACGGAGCGAATGAGGCACTCACTGGGTCCCCGCCTCCGCGGGGATGAGCGGGAAAATCAATGCGTGGCGCGCGCCGCCGCCATCTCTGAAGCCAGTCGCACGGCGGCGATGAAGCTGTCGGCGCGGGCTACGCCCTTGCCGGCAATGTCGAAACCGGTGCCGTGGTCGGGCGAGGTGCGGACGATGGGCAGGCCGAGAGTGGCGTTCACCCCACCCCAGAAGTCCAGCGTCTTGACCGGGATCAGGGCCTGATCGTGATAGAGGCAGACGGTCGCGTCATAGCGGGCGCGGGCCTCGTCGTGGAACAGGGTGTCGGCGGGCAGGGGATCGGTGATGTCCAGGCCCTCGGCGCGCAGGGCGGCGGCGGCCGGGCGCAGGACCTCGATTTCCTGCAGACCGATCGAGCCGCCTTCGCCCGCGTGGGGGTTCAGGGCGGCCAGGGCCAGGCGCGGGGCGGTGATGCCGAAATCGCGCTTCATCGATTCATGCACGACGCGGGCGACGCGCATGACGCGGTCGGCGGTCACCAGCTCGGGCAACTGGTCGATGGCGACGTGGATGGTCACCAGACAGGCGCGCAGGTCCTTGGCCGTCAGCATCATGACGGGGCCGCGCGTGCCGCTGAACGGCATGTCGGCGGTCAGTTCAGCGATGAACTCGGTGTGGCCAGGGAAGCGGAAGCCCGAGGCGTACATGGGCGCCTTGGCGATGGGAGCGGTGACGACGCCGGAGCCTTCGCCCGAGATGACCAGATCGACGGCGCGCTCGATCCAATCGGCCACGGCTGGGGCGTTGCGGGGATCGGGTACGCCCGGCGTGACCGGCGCGGGGGCCGGATGGTGCAGGACGGGAATGGCGCGGCCGAAGACGTTGCGAGCGTCCGATGGACTGAAGATCTGCTCGACCGGCGCGCCCTGGGCGGCCAAGACGCCGGCGTCGCCGATGACGACGAAGGGCGTGATGGGGGCGAGCGGGCCGGGCGGCGTGGCCAGAACCGGCCACGCCTTGGCGATGATCTCCGGCCCCACGCCGGCGGGGTCGCCCATCGTGACGATGAGCGGCCGCCCGGCCGTCACTGCTTGATTTCGATCAGGGCGTCGGCCCGCAGGTCGCGCAGATAGCGGCGGCCCAGCATGGCGTAGTTCTGGTTTTGCAGGCGGGCTTCGACCTGCTGCGCCGACGGCGCCTCGGGGCCGCCCAGACGACGGCCGCAGACGGCCAGGACGTGGACGCCCAAGGGGCTGCGCACGACGCTGCTGATGGACCCGACGTCGGCCGAACGCGCGACCTGCTGGAACTGCGGCAGCAGGTTGGCCACGTCGCTTTCACCCAGATCAGCGCCCTGCATGCCTTGCTCGGCGCGAGCACGCTGCAGGATGTTGTCGCAAGTGGTTCCGCTGCGGAACGCCTCGAGGCGCTGAGTGGCGGCGGCGACTTCCGCTTCGCCCGCCGTCTCCGGCAGCTCGATCATGACCTGCTTCATCTGCACCAGGCTGGTGGAAGCGCCCGAGCGCTTGTCGCGCATGTAGATGATGTAGACGCCGCCATCGACGGGAATGGGGTTGGACAACTGACCGACGTCGAGCGCGGCCATCGCCTGCTCCAGCGCGGGCTGCACCGTGCCCTGCACTACCCAGCCGGCGTCGCCGCCGCGCGCGGCCGAAGGCGCGGCCGAGAACTGGCGGGCGACGGCCATGAAGGGCGCGCCCTGAACCATTTGCTGGACCAGCTGGCGGGCGCCGTTCATGGCTTCCTGCATACCGCCGACGCGGCTGGCCTCGATGTAGATTTCGCCAACCAGGTACTGGGGCTTGGTCGCTGATTCCGTCAGCTGACGCATGGCCTGTTCGACCTGGGTGCGCGTGACCTTGGCGCGGTCGCGGAAACGGCCGCCGACCAGATCGCGCCAGCCGATCTCGGTCCGCAGCTGTTCGCGGAAGGCTTGGGGACGGATGCCTCCCTGTTCAAGGAAAGCCATGTAGTTTTCAGGCGTCGTGCCGGCTTCACGCGCCATGCCGGCGATTTCCTGGTCCACTTCGGCGTCGGAAATCTTCAGTTGCTCGAACTTGGCGATCTCGGCCGCCTGCAGGTGCTGCTCGATCAGATCGTTCAGGGCCTGCTGCTGGATGGCGCCGATGTTTTCTTCGGTCGGCTGGACCTGGGTCATGGCCATCAACACCAGCATTCGCTGACGCAGATCATAGCCGGTGATGATGCGGTCGTTGACGGTTGCGATGATGCCGTCGGACAAGCGGAATTGAGCAGTGGGCGCGGCGCGTTGAGGGGCTTCCTCGGCTGCGGGGTTCAGGGTTCCTGCAGCGGGCGCAGGCTGCACAGGCGCCGTCTGGGCCACAGACTGTCCGACAGCCGTGCCAGCCATGAGGGCGGCCATGGCCACGCCCGTCGTGTAACGCATCAAACGCATCGTCAGTCCTGATTCCCTAAAGCGGTCTCGACCCGGTTCCAGCAGCGTCATCAGACGTGTCGGGCCAGGTAGGGCGCACGCCCCTGCACGCCATGCTTATCGCATATCATTTCATTCATAACCTGAACCTCCGAAAGTGGCGAGGTTAAGTCGAACATAGACGCCCTCGGACGGGCCCGTCGGCCGCACCCGGGTGTTGTCGCGTCGCCAGCCCAACTCGAATCGGAAGCAATCGTCGTCGAACAGGAGGCCCACTTCTGAGCGCGTGATGATGTCGCGTTCCAGGTCGGCGATGCCGTTCACCGCGATGCCCCAGTTGCCGCGGATGAATTGCTGGCCGGACAACTGGACGAATTCATAGTTGCGGTTGAGCGGGCCGCCGACCGGATTGGAGCGATCCAGAATGTAGCTCATGCTGGCCGCGTTGCGACGCCCCCAGCGCCCGTCGACGGTCGTTTCCGCACGGCGAACTTCACCGTTTTCGTCAACAGTGGCGTGGAACCAACCCCGCATGCGGTCCGACGGGGAGAATGTCGCCTGGACCACCCAATCGGTCGTGCGCGAGGCGATGCCCGAGGGATCATAGAGCCTGGCGGGGTCGTCGGGGATCGGCGTCAGGAACTCGCGCTGGTCGTCCGCGCGAATGGAGCGGCCGACGAAGAGACTGGCTGAGCGCTTGTCATCCCAGCGCAGGGTGGCGCGGGCGCCGGCGGTGAAACGCACGCCGCCTTCCATCAGATCGTAGCCGGGGAAACGATCCATACGGAACAGGGAGGTCTCGTCCAGTTCCAGAGTCTGGCTGTCTTCGTTGGGGATGCGTGGATCGAGGTCGGCGTCTGTCGAGGCCGATAGTTGAGCCATGGGTTCGAGCACCAGATCCGACGAGACACTGAGGCGGCGGTACAAGGGGTAGCTGACGTCGACGCCGGCGCTGGCGCGGCCGCGTGAAAGGACGTCGGACGTCTTGTTCAACATCGGCGGCAGGTCATCGACGGAATAGACGTCCAGACGGGCGTCCACGAACGGCTCCCAGCGGAGCCCCATCGGCGTGATGATCGTTCGGCGCCAGTCGACCTGGCCGGTGACGCGGCGGCTGTCGACGCCAGGCAGGTCGTCGGTCAGGCCGGGCGGAATCAATTCGGGGCGGAGGGTCGGGAAACCGACATAGGCGTCGCGGGTCAAGGCGACCGCGGAGCCGCGCAGGCGCAGTCGTCCGCCGAACACGGGAGCTTCAGGTTCCCAGCGTGCGTCGACGATCGGTGCGACCAGCGGCAGGGTGTTGTCGCTTTCAAACACCTTGAAGCCGTCCGGGTCCCGGAAGTCGGTGTCCGAAAAGCGCGGATCCAGACGCAGACTCTGAATCGAGAAGGCTGCGACCGACAGATAGGATCTCTGGGTTTGCCGCTCGGCGTAGATCTGACTGATCAGGCGGCGACGATCGCCGTAGTAAAGACCGTTGTCCTGATACGGGGCGTTGACGTCGTAGCGGTCGAACAGGGTCTTGTCGGAGACGCGCTCGGCGGTGAAGCCGTAGCGCCAGGGGCCTTCGGGATCAAACTTGCCGTGGGCCAGGAGATAGCTGCGGCTGGTGCGGTCGCCGAAGCGGACGTTGCTCTCGGTGTCGCCGTCGCCGTCCAGATCGAAGTCGCCGAAGTTGCGTCCGTAGGTGTAGCCGCCGCGGGCGACGATCGTCCCGGTGTCGAAGCGCCGCCGCCACTGCATGTTCAGCAGGGGGGCGACGCGGGTGTTGATCTGCGGGCTGAACAGCCAGTCCTCGGACGGCGACACGACGAGAAGATAGGGGATCTCGACCGAGCCGCCTCGACCTTCGTCCCAGTCCACGCGAGGGATCAGGAAGCCTGAGGCGCGATCAACGCTGGGGTCGGGGTGGGCGAAGGCGGGCAGATAGAAGACGGGCACGCCGCCGACGCGGAAGACCGCGTTGCGGTACAGGATGGCGCGAAGATTCTCGTCCTGGACGGCCTTGTCCGCCTGGATCGAAATGGTCGGCTGTTTTGGACCATCCACATCGCAGATCGGACAGGGGGTGAAGATCACCCGATTCAGCTCGCTGACGTTTTCCGAGCGACGCACGGCGGTGGCCGCCATCAGGCTGGCGCCGTTGGACAGGCGCATGGCCAGGTCCACGACAATCCCGGCCGTGAAATTCTCGTCCAGCTCGACGCGCCTTGCGTGCAGCACGGCGCCGTCCGGCGCGACGACCTCGGCATGGCCGGCAGCAGTCGCAACGCCGCTCTTCAGGTCGTAGGTGACGGCTTCGGCGCGGATGCTGTGGTCGCGGGTGCGGGCGAACACGCGATCATCCGGTGAGCCCGTGGCCGTGACGACATCGCCGTCACGGCTGGCGGCGTCGGCGTTCACATAGAGGCTGCCGGGCGTCAGGCCGTCGGAAGCGGGCTGTTGCGTTGTCTGCGGGGTAGCGGAGGCCTGCGCCTGCACCGGGGCTGAGGTCACCTGGGCCACGGCCGGCAAGGCCGGCATGCACGCGATCAGGGCCGCACCGGCCAGGAGCCGGGCGCGCAAGGCTCCCTCTCGGGATGTGCGGCGATAACTCATGCGGAATCCACTCTTTGCCGGGCGACCGGAAACCGTCCGATTAGCCGTCTTCGGTATAGAACAGCAAGGTAAAGGCGGCGAGGGCCGTCAAGACCGGTGGAAGCCAGGCCGCCAGGAAGGGCGGCACGACCTCGGCCGAGCCCATGGCTGACGAAAACTGGTTCACGAAGAAGAAGGCGAAGCCTAGAACCACGGCGGCCACGGTCATCTTCGCCAGATCGCCCAGACGCATCAGGCGCAGCGAGAAGGCGGCGGCCAGAATCGACATGGCGGCGAACATCAACGGCGTCGCCAGAAGTTGTTGCAGGCGCAGTCGGTAGGCGGTCGAGGCGAAGCCGGCGTCCTCGATGCGACGGATCTGGTTCGGCAAGGACCAGAAAGGCGTCGACTGCGGCCGAGCGAAGCGCTGGAAGGCCTCTTCATCGGCCAGGTTCGACGGCAGGTCGAGCGTGGCGTAGCGCACCGCCCGTTGCCCCGTCTGAGCGCCTGTGGCGTCTGTCAGTCGCCAGCGCCCGGCGGTCAGCGAAGCCGTTGTCGCGTCGATCCGCTCGGTGAAGGTGCGGCGGCCTTCGGGCGTGGTCGTGTAAATGAAGAAGCTGGCGTCCAGCAGGCGTCCGCTGGCGGGGTCCTGTTGAGCGCCGCGAATGATCATCTGACGATGGGCGTCGCCCTCACGCAGCCAGACCGCCTGTTGCGCGTCAGCGCCGGGCGTCGAGCCGGAAATCCGTCCGCGTTCGCGTTGCCACAAGCCGTCGCCCGCCGCAGCCATGGGGCCGAAGACGGTGACGGTCAGCACGCCCAGAACCAGAGCGCAGGCCGCCGCCGGCAGGACAAATCGCCAGGCCGAGACGCCCGCTGCCCGCATGGCGATCAGTTCGCTGCGCCGGTTCAGCCCCACGAAGGCGGCCAGGGTGCCAAACAGGAAGACGAAGGGCAGGAGCTGGATGATGACGGTCGGCGACTTCAGCAGGACCAGCCCGAAGATGCGGGCGCTGGACAACTCGCCGGACGAGTTCAGTCCGCGCGACACCTCGACGAAGTCGATCAGCATCACCAGGGCCGAGATGACGGCCAAGGCGACAGCCAAGGCTCGCAGTTGCTGGACCAGAACGTAGCGTTCAATGCGGCCGAGACGGATCCTCATGCGAACCTCGCCTTGAAACGCTCAAAGGGCGCCCAGACGCGCCGCCGGCGCGGCTTCAGCGCGCGGAACAGCAGGCGCAGGGCCACGAAGCTGACGCCTAGCGGCAGCAGATATTGCAACAGGTTCAGCGCGCCGTTCCAGGCGCTGGCCGCCACCAGGCCGTAGCCGACCACTCGCACCACCAGAAAGACGCCCGCCGCCTTGGCGATCCGGCCGCTGTAGCCGGTCCTGCTGAACGCGCCGCCCAGAATGGCGGTCAGGGCCAGGGCCATCGCCGCCAGCGCATAGAGGGGCGAGGCCAGGCGCGAATGGGCCTCGGCCAGCAGTTCGCCGCGCGTGCCCGCGCTTTCCAGCTGGGCAGGCGTCGGGTCGAACAACTCGGTCAGCCACAGGTCCGACGGTTTGAAGCGGATGCGCTCGGTCGTCTTGGCGTAGGGCGACAGGTCGAACACCTGTTGGTCGAACGACAGCTGGTTCAGCACGTCGCGCGACGAATAACGCTGCATGGACCCGTTCTGCATGGTCAGAACCGGCACGCCGTCGACCCGGCCGAAGCGGGCGGTCTCGGCATCCCAGGTCGTCACCGTCTTGCCGTTGTCCAGATAGACGAACAGGTTCTTCAGAAGGCCGTTCTGCTCGATCTGCTGCACATAAACCGTCAGGCCGCCAGGGCCCTGGACGAAGCGACCTTCCTCGACCAGCAGGGCTGCGAGGTCGGTGCGAATGGCGAAGGCCTGGCGACGGCCCTCGCGCTGAGCCCAGGGCTGGACGAAGACGTTGGTGATCAGGGCGACCACAGCGACGATGACGGCGATCTGGATCGCCGGCCGGATCAGCGACCAACGGCTGACCCCGGCGGCGTAGGCGGCGGTCAGTTCCTGCTCGCGTTGCAGTCGAGTCAGGGCGATCAGGGCGCCGACGAACAGGCCGATGGGCAGGATGACTGCGATCAGCTGAGGCAGGGCCAGCAGGGTCAGCCTGGCCATAACCCAGACGCTCTGGCCGCGCTCGACGATGACTTCGAGCTGATCAAGGCTCTGACTCAGCAGACCGATTCCGGCCAGCGCCGCGCACGCCGCCACGACGGGCAGGCCGATCTGGCGGAAGAGGTAGCCCTGAATCAGCGTCATGGTCGGGAAAGAAAGGGTTTCGGGGGCGAGCGAGTTGCAGCCGCGAGCGATGCGGGCCATGTAATACACATCCCAACGCGACGGTGGAACAGCCGCTGCGTTATGTCTGATTCAAGCACGACCGGGGCATGGAACCCTGGCCTGGAGTAGGTTTTATGAAGATCGAGTTCGTCGCTTCCCCCAGCGCCGCTCAAATCCTTGCCGTTCTGGTCCACGAAGGTCGCGCGTTGGCCGGCACGGGCTCGGCCTTGGACGCCGCCGCCTCGGGCGCCCTGACCAAGGCCATGGGCAACAGCCGCTTCACCGGCGCCCCCAACAGCAATCTGACGGTTGCGGCTCCGGCGGGCGTCGACGCCGACACGGTGCTGCTGGTCGGCGCGGGCGCGGCTGACAAGTTCGACGATCTGGCGGTCGAAACCGCCGCCGCCGCCGCCTATCACGCCGCCAAGCTGTCGGGCGCGGAAGTCCTGACCATCGACGCCGCCCACCTGTCGGCGGAGCAGGCCGCTCGCGTCGGCTTCGCCGTGCGTCTGGCCGCCTATCGCTTCGCCAAATATCTGACCAAGCAGAAGGCCGACAAGATTCCGTCGGTCACGACCGTGCGCGTGGTCACCTCAGACGTGGCCGCTGCTCAGGCCGCCTTCCAGCCTCTGTCGGCTGTCGCCGACGCCGTCCTGTTCTCGCGCGACCTGGTGTCGGAACCGGCCAACGTTCTGTACCCGGCCGAGTTCGCGCGCCGGGTGAAGGAACTGGAAGCCCTGGGCGCCAAGGTCGAGATTTTGGGCGAAGCCGAGATGGAAAAGCTCGGCATGCACACTCTGCTGGGCGTCGGCATGGGCTCGGAGCGTGAAAGCCAACTGGCCGTGATTCAGTGGAACGGCGGCAAGGAAGGCGAAGCCCCCATCGCCTTCGTCGGCAAGGGCGTCTGCTTCGACACCGGCGGCATCAGCCTGAAGCCCGCCGACGGCATGGACGAGATGAAGTGGGACATGGGCGGCGCCGCCGCCGTGGCCGGTCTGATGCACGCCCTGGCGGGCCGCAAGGCCAAGGTCAACGTCGTCGGCGTCCTCGGCCTGGTAGAGAACATGCCTGACGGCAAGGCGCAGCGTCCGGGCGACGTGGTCACCTCCATGTCGGGGCAGACGGTCGAGATCCTGAACACGGACGCCGAAGGCCGCCTCGTTCTGGCCGACGCCCTCTGGTACACGCAGGAGCGCTTCAAGCCGAAGTTCATGATCGATCTGGCCACCCTGACGGGCGCCATCATCATCTCGCTGGGCCTGGAATACGCCGGCGTCTTCTCGAACAACGACGACCTGGCCAACGGCATCCTGGCGGCCGGTCCCAAGGTGGGCGAGAACGTCTGGCGCCTGCCGATCCCGGCCGCCTATGAGCGTCACATCGACAGCCCGATCGCCGATGTGAAGAACACGGGCAACGGCCGCGCCGGCGGTTCGATCACCGCCGCCCTGTTCCTGCAGCGCTTCACCAACGGCGTGCCGTGGGCGCACATCGACATCGCCTCGACCGCCTGGGTCAAGGACAGCCGCAACCCGACCGTGCCGGACGGCGCCGTGGGCTATGGCGTGCGTCTGCTGGACCGCATGGTCGCCGACAAATACGAAGCCTGATCCGACGCATTCAGAGGGTAGGACCGGGTGTCTGACGCCAAGCCGGAAATCTGGTTCTACCATCTGGAGCGCTCGACGCTGGATCAGGTGCTGCCGGGCCTGCTGGAGAAGACCCTCCAGCGGGGCTGGCGCGCCCTTGTGCGCGGGGCGGTCGCTCACCGCCTCGACGACATCGACGAGCATCTGTGGACCTACCGCGACGACAGCTTCCTGCCGCACGGTCAGGCGAGCGAGCCTCACGCCGCGCGTCAGCCCATCCTTCTGTCCGAATCGGACGAGAACCTGAATGGTGCTCAGGCGCTGTTCATCGTGGATGAGACAGAGCTGGGGGCCACGGAAGGGTACGAGCGGTGCTTCATCATTTTCGACGGTCGAAACGAACAGGCGTTGCAGCACGCACGCGAGCGCTGGCGCACGCTGAAGGCGGCCGATGCCAACCTGGCCTACTGGAAGCAGACGGACGAAGGGCGCTGGGAAAAGGCGGCCTGATCGCCGTCAGCCTGCTGGTGATCGCCGGCTGCTCGTCCTCACCGCCAGCGCGACCTTCCGCGCCCGCCATCGTCGAACAGGCGCGTCAGAATCAGCCGATCGGCACGCGCATGCCCCAAGGCGACGCCGACATGTGCAAGGCGGGCGAGCTTCAGTGGTTGGTCGGGAAACCTCGCAGCGAGATTCCCGTTCCGGTGGATGTGGTGAACCGTCGCGTGGCTTGCACGACCTGTCCCATCACCGAAGATTATTCGCCTTACCGCTTGAATATTTTCTATAATCAGCAAACCGGCATCGTCGAGCGCGTGAGCTGCGGCTAGGCCGAAACGGAGAGAGACGCCATGAAGACGCTTCTGATTCTGACGGCTTTCGCGGGCGCTGCGGCGCTCTCGGCCTGCGCGCCGAGCATGACTGCGCCCGGCGGGGAGCCGACGCCGGTCATGTGCAAGGCCGGTGACTATCAGGAATATGTCGGGCGCAACCGTTCGACGATCCCGGCGGCCCCGGCTGGCCGCATCTTCCGCGTTCTTTGCAGCAGCTGCGCCGCGACGATGGACTATCGCGATAACCGCGTGACCTTCACCTACGACGACAAGACCGACATCGTGACGCGCGTCAGCTGCGGCTGATCGGGCCTCAGCGTTCCAGACCGTAGAGGGCGTCGGCGACGTCCTCTACCTTCTGGCGCAACACGGTTTCGGCGTCGCGCAGGCCGCGATTGTAGAACAGCCGGCCGATGTCGCGCTCGATCAACTCGACCAGCATTTCGGCGGGAAGCTGCCCGACCTCGACGTCCATTTCATCGCGCAGATAGGCGCGCAGGCGGCTGGCGGCGTCCTGCATATCTTCGCGGCTCAGGGCCGAAGCGGGCGGTTTCTTCGTCATGCGACCTCGGCCAGGGCTTCCTCGGCGGCGATCCAATCGGCCTCGGCCTGATCCAAATCGGCCTGGGCCTTGGCGCGGGCGCGCGTCAGGCCTTCCAGCTTTTTCGGATCATTGACCGCGGCGTTGGCCAGGTCGTCGTCCAGACGCGCCAGGTCGGCGGTCAACTGGGCCATTTTCTCCTCGGCCTTCTTAACCGCATGGCGCAGGGTCGAAGGCGAGGGGCCCTTCTTTTTCTCGGCCTTGGGCGCGGCGGGCGTCGGAGCGACAGCCGCGATTTCGTCGCGCACCTGGCTGGGCTTCATCCCGGCCTGCTTGGCGCGGTCGAGAACGAACTTCTGATAGTCGTCCATGTCGCCGTCGAACGGTTTCACCGAGCCGTCGGCGGCCAGCCACAGGCGGTCGGCCACCAGCTCCATCAGCGAGCGGTCGTGGGTGATCAGGATGACCGCCCCCGTATATTCGTTCAGCGCGTCCAGCAGGGCGCGGCGGCTGTCGATGTCCAGGTGGTTGGTCGGTTCGTCGAGGATCAGGATGTGCGGCGCATCCATCGCCACCAGGTTCAGCAGCAGGCGCGCGCGCTCGCCGCCCGACAGGGAGCCGACGGTGGTCTCCTGTTTCTCGAACGGCAGGCCGAACTGGGCCAGGCGCGAACGACGGCTGCTCTCCGAGGCGTCGGGCATGGCGCGGCGGATGATCTCCAGCGGCGTGTCGGTCGGGTCCATCGCCTCGATCTGGTGCTGGTGGAACCAGCCCACGCGCATCTTGCCGTCGCGATGGAACTCGCCCGTCTCGATGGTCAGCGCCTTGGCGATCAGTTTGGCGAAGGTCGACTTGCCCGCCCCGTTGACGCCCAGCAGACCGATACGGTCGTCCAGGTCCATGCGCAGGTTCAGGTTTTTCAGGATCGGCTTACCCGGCTCATAGCCGACGTTGGCCTTCTCCAGCCGGATCAGCGGCGGGGGCAGGGGCCGTTCGGGCGAGGGCAGGGTGAAGGGGGCGACGCGCTCTTCCGGCGGCAGCTCGATGCGCTGCATCTTCTCCAGCCGCTTGACGCGCGACTGGGCCTGGGTGGCCTTGGACGCCTTGGCCTTGAAGCGGTCGATGAACTTCTGAAGGTGGGCGCGCTCGGCGTCCTGCTTGGACTTGTTGGCCTCCATCAGGCGCAGCTTCTCGGCGCGCGTCTTTTCGAAGGTGTCGTAGTTGCCGGTGTAGAGGTCCAGCTTGCGGTTCGACAGCTGCAGGATGTGGGTGCAGACGCCGTTCAGCAGTTCGCGGTCGTGGCTGATGATCAGGGCCGTGTGCGGATAGCGCTTCAGCCGCTGCTCCAGCCACAGGGCGCCTTCCAGATCGAGGTAGTTGGTTGGTTCGTCCAGCAGCAGCATGTCGGGTTCGGCGAACAGGGCGGCGGCCAGGGCGACGCGCATCCGCCACCCGCCGGAGAACTCGGCCATGGGGCGCTGCATGTCGTCCTGGCTGAAGCCCAGGCCGACCAGGATTTCCGAGGCGCGCGAGGGGGCGCTGTCGGCGTCGATTTCGATCAACCGGCCCCAGATCTCGCCCATTTCTTCCGGCTCGGCGGTTTCCAGCCGGGTCAACAGGTCGTGGCGCTCGACGTCGGCTTCCAGGATGGTGTCCAGCACGCTGACCGGCGTGGCGGGGTGTTCCTGATCCACCGAGCCGATGCGGGCGGTCTTGGGCAGGGAGATTTCGTCGCCGTTGGCGGCCAACTCGCCCAGGATCAGCTTGAACAGGGTCGACTTGCCGATGCCGTTGCGGCCGACCAGGCCGACCTTGGCGCCCGGCGGCAGGCTGACGGAGGCGTCATCCAGGAACTCGCGGCCCCAGGCGTTGTAGGTCAGGTTTTTGATCTGCAGCATGAGAACCGGGAGAAAAAAGGCTTACGCGCGGGGGATATTGGAAAGACGAGTGGCGCTCGCTATAAGCCGCCGACCCTCAAACTCCCAACAAGAAGTCACCTCCCATGACCGAACGCACCTTCTCGATCATCAAGCCCGACGCCACGCGCCGCAACATCACCGGCGCCATCAACGCCGTGATCGAAGGCGCCGGCCTGCGCATCGTCGCCCAGCGTCGCGTCAAGCTGACCGAAGCCCAAGCCAAGAAATTCTACGAAGTGCACGCCGAGCGTCCCTTCTACGGTGAACTGGTCTCGCAGATGATCGCCGAGCCGGTCGTCGTGCAGGTGCTGGAAGCCGAAGGCGCCGTCGCCAAGTACCGCGAAGTCATGGGCGCCACCAACCCGAACGACGCCGCTGAAGGCACCATCCGCAAGCTGTTCGCCCTGTCGATCGGCGAAAACTCGGTCCACGGTTCGGACTCGCTGGAAAACGCCAAGATCGAGATCGAGCAGTTCTTCACCGACGCCGACATCGTTGGCTAAGGTTTGAGCCGGGTCGCCCTGTGCGGCCTAGCGAGAGCATAAAGGCGGCCCGCTTCCGGAACCGGAGGCGGGCCGTTTCGTTTTCACGGTCCTGTTACCCTGTTCAGCCATCAAGGAAGACCGCCATGAAAACGATCCTCAAACTGGCTCCGGTTATAGCTGTCGTCGGTCTGCTGGCCGCTTGCGGTACGACCACGGAACAACGCGCCGCCACGGGCGCCATCGGCGGCGCGGTCGCCGGTCAGGCCATCGGCGGCAATACTGGCGCAACCGTCGCCGGCGCCGCCATCGGCGCGATCGGCGGTGCTGTGACCACGCCGAAGAAGCCGAACTGACCCTATCCGGGCGTCCCCGGATACAAGAACGGCGTCAGCTGCGAAGCTGACGCCGTTTTCGTGTCCGATAGGACCGAGCCGCTTACCAGATGCGGGCGCGGCTTTCCGGGGCGATGTACTGCGCCTGATCCGGGGTCACGCCGAAGGCGGCGTACCAGGCGTCGATGTTGCGCGGCGGGGTCGAGGCGCGGGCGGCGCCCGGCGAATGCGGGTCGGTCGTCAGTTGCTCCTTCAGCGCCGCCTCACGCGACTTCTCGCGCCAGACCTGCGCCCAGCCGAGGAAGACGCGCTGCTCACCCGTCAGGCCGTCGATGACGGGCGCCGGCTGGCCGTTCAGGCTGCGGTGATAGGCGTCCAGCGCCATCAGCAGACCGCCGAGGTCGGCGATGTTCTCGCCCATGGTCAGCTGGCCGTTGATGGGGGTGCCGGGAATCGGCTCCTGAGCGTCGTAGATGGCCCCCAGGACTTTGGCGCGTTCCTCGAAGCGGGCGGCGTCTTCCGGCGTCCACCAGTCGCGCAGGACGCCGTTGGCGTCCGACTTGCGGCCCTGATCGTCGAAGCCGTGGGTGATCTCATGGCCGATGACGGCGCCGATGCCGCCATAGTTGACGGCCGGGTCGGCGTTCGGGTCGAAGAAGGGCGGCTGCAGGATGGCGGCGGGGAAGACGATCTCGTTGCGCGGCGGATTGTAGTAGGCGTTCACCGTCTGGGGCGTCATGCCCCATTCCAGCGGATCGACCGGCTGGCCGATCTTGCCGCGCTTCCAGGCCCAGTCGAAGGCCGAGGCGCGTTCGACGTTGCCGTAAAGGTCGCCCGCCGACAGTTCCAGGCCGTCATAGCTTCGCCATTTCTCGGGATAGCCGATCTTGACGCCGAACTTGGACATCTTGAGCAGGGCCTGCTCGCGCGTCGGCTCGCTCATCCAGTCCAGCTTCTTCAGGCGCTCGGTCATGGCGGCGCTGAGGTTGGCGACCAAGGCCTCCATCTGGGTCTTGGAAGAGGCCGGGAAGTGCAGACGGACGTATTCCTGGCCCAGAACCTCGCCCAGCTGGCCATCGACCAAGGCGACGCCGCGGTTCCAGCGCGGGCGGTTTTCGGGCTGACCGCGCAGGGTCTTGCCGCGGAATTCGAAGCGCGAGTTGACGAAGGCGTCGGACAGGTAGGGGCCGGCCTGATCGACGATCTGGAAGGCTTCCCACGCCTTCAGCGTGTCCAGCGATGTGTCGGCGAAGACCTGGGCGATGCCGGGGAAGGCGGTGTTTTCCATCAGGACGATGGTTTTCACGTCCCCGATCTGGGCGCCTTGCAGGAAGGCGGTCCAGTCAAAGCCGGGAGCCAGTTTGGCGAGGTCTGCGGTCGGGGCCGGGTTGTAGATCTTGTCGATCTGGCGGCGCTCGACCGTGGTCCAGTGCTTTTCGGCGACCTTGGTCTCGAAGGCCAGGATGTCGGCGGCGGCCTTGGCCGGGTTCGGCCAGCCGGCGGCGGTCAGGGCGCGGGTGACATAGGCGACATAGGCTTCACGCTGAGGCGCGAAGTCGGCCCTCAGATAGTAGTCGCGGTCGGGCAGGCCGAGGCCGCCCTGGCCCATATAGGCCGAGTTCAGGTTGGGGTTCTGCAGGTCCTCGAACACGTCGACGCCGAACAGGGAGCCGCCGAAACCGGCGTGGCTCTCGCCCATCAGGCGAGCCATGCCGCTGTGGTCGGCGACGGCGCGCACGGCGGCCAGGTCAGCGGCGAGCGGTTGGGCGCCCAGCTGGTTGACGCGGGCCTCGTCCATGAAGCTGGCGTAGAGGGCGCCGACCTTTTGCGCATTGGCGTTGGTCGGGTTGGCGGCGCTGGTCTCGATGATGGACTTCAGCTGGCTCTGTGCGTTTTCGTACAGGACGTCGAAGGGGCCGAAACGGGCCTTGTCCGAGGGGATCTCGGTATCCCGCAGATAGGTCCCGTTGGCGTATGCGTTGAAGTCGTCGCCCGGCTTCACGGTCAGGTCGCGACCGTTCAGGTCAAAGCCCCAGGGATGAATCTGCGGCGCGTTCGCAGCGGCGGCTGGCGCGGCATGGCCGGCGTGGGCGTCTTGGGCCGAGGCGGCTTGGGCGGAGAGCGCGAAGGCGAGCGCCAGGCCGGCGGCGCCCATCAGGCGGGTCTTGGACATCAGGTCTTCCCATGTGGAAACAGCGAGCGGTCGCCAGCAGAACTGGTCCGATCGTTCGCGGGGAAACTGCTCCCGCCTGCGACCGGCTGTCGCATTAAAAATCGTTAAGGTGCGCGTCGCCCTGGCGCGCGACGAACGCCGCCAGCGTCTGCGGATACAGCACATGCTCCGCAGTCTTGACCCGCTCGGCCAGGGTCTCAGCCGTGTCGCTCGCCAGGATCGGCACGCGAGCTTGACCCAGAACTGGGCCCTCATCAACCCCTTCAGTCACGACATGGACGGTGCAGCCTGCCTCTGTGTCGCCCGCCTCGATGGCGCGGGCGTGGGTGTTCAGGCCAGGATAGAGGGGCAGCAGCGAGGGGTGGATGTTCAGCATCTTTCCCGCCCATGCCTGCACCAGCCAGGGCGTCAGCAGGCGCATGTAGCCGGCCAGGGCGATGACCTCGACGTTTCGCTCGACCAGCAGGGCGTTGATCGCGCACTCATGCGCCTCGCGGTCCTTGCCGAACGGCTTGTGCTCGACGGTCAGGGCTTCGACCCCGGCGGCGCGGGCCTTTTCCAGCCCCGTCACGTCGGCGACGTTGGAAATGACCACCACGACCTCATAGGGGGCGTCCGCCGCCTGACCCGCCGCGATGAGCGAGGCCATGTTGGTGCCGGAGCCTGAGATCAGCACGGCCACGCGCGTCTTGGGCTTGCAGGTTTCAGTCATGGAGCGGCTCGGGCGATAGGTCGAGGAGGAGGCGAGGGATGCGGCGACGGCAGCTCCTTGGCAAGCCCATGCTGCTGATCAGGGCGTTATAAAGTCCGTTGCCCGACGGCTCCGCTTGGCGTTAGCGTCCCGGCGCCGGGATGTCCGGCGCGTGAGGGGGAGTTCACAATGCGTCATCTGCTTACCGCCGTCTGTGCGGCTGCGATCTTGGCTGTGCCGATGGTTTCCATGGCTCAGGAAGCGTCCGGCGGCGGCCCGGTTCGCTCGGCTTCGGACCGTCTGCGCAACGCCAACGCCGAGCTGGTGGAGCGCAATTGGGCCCGCGCGACCCCGGAAGAGAAGGAGGTGACGACCAGCCATTCGATCACCGCCCACGGCCGGACCATGCGCTACAAGGCCACGGCCGGCACCCTGACCATTCGCGACGATGCGGGCATGCCGACGGCCAGCCTGTTCTACGTCGCCTATACCCTGGACGGTCAGCCGGTCGGACGCCGTCCGGTGACCTATCTCTACAACGGCGGGCCGGGCTCGCCGACGGTGTGGCTGCACATGGGCGCCTTTGGTCCGGTGCGGGTGCTGACGGATGATCCGGTGGTCGAGCGCCCGGCGCCGTTCAACGTCGGCCCCAACGACATGACCCTGTTGGACAAGACCGACCTGGTCTTCATCGACATGGTCGGCGCCGGCTATTCGCGCCCTCTGGCCGAGACGCCGGGTTCGGCCTTCTGGGGCGTGGATCAGGACGCAGACGCCTTCACCCGTGCCATCATGCGCTACACGTCCAAGTTCAACCGCTGGTCCAGCCCCAAGTACGTGCTGGGCGAGAGCTACGGCACCCTGCGCACTGGCGCGGTCGCGCATCAGCTGGAAAGCCGGGGGATGTCGCTGAACGGCGTCATCCTGCTGTCGTCGATCATGAACTATGGCGTGCGCCAGCCGGGCTATGCGCAGAACTTCATCACCCTGCTGCCGACCTATGCGGCGACGGCCTGGTATCACAACAAGGTGCCGAACCGCCCGGCCACGGTCGAGGAACACGTCCAGCGCGCCCGCGATTTCGCCATGGGCCCCTATGCGGCGGCCCTGGCCAAGGGGCACATGATCTCCGACGTCGAGCGCGCCCGGATCGCCCAGCAGATGAGCGAACTGATCGGTGTCTCGCCGACCTTCATCGACAACGCCAACCTGCGGGTCGAACTGTCGCCGTTCCGCAAGGAGCTGCTGCGCGATCGTCGCGAGACCATTGGCCGCCTGGACACCCGTTATCTGGGCATGGACGCCGACGCCGTGGGCGGCGAGCCGGAGGAGGATCCGTCGAGCAGCGCCATCACCGGCGCCTATTTCGGCGTCTTCAACGACTACATCGCCAATACGCTGAACTTCCGCACCGACATGGACTATCGCCAGTCGGCGCGCGGCCTGCCAGGCTTCAACTGGAACTGGAGTCACCGTCCGCCGGTGGGCGGGATGCAGACGACGCCGAACACGGCGATCGATCTGGCCACGACCATGCGGCGCAACCCGCATCTGAAGGTGCTGGCGCTGAACGGCTACTACGACGCCGCCACGCCCTTCTTCTCGACCGAGTTCGACCTGGCCCAGATGATGCTGGAGCCCAAGCTGCGCCAGAACCTGGAGTTCACCTACTATGAGGGCGGGCACATGATGTACACGAGCCGCAAGGCGCTGGAGGAACTGCACGTCGATCTGGCGAAGTTCTATGACGAGACCCAGAACGGCGGGGTTCGCTGATCTGAACTCAAAGAAAAAGGCCCCGGTCGCGAGACCGGGGCCTTTGTCGTTTCAGGCGGGGGAAGCTCAGGCGGCTTCGAGCTGACCGCAGATGAAGGCTTCTTCGCCCGCGTTCAGCAGGGTGGCCAGGACCGGTTCGGCGTTCTCGGGCGAGACGATCAGGATGAAGCCGACGCCGCAGTTGAAGGTGCGGCGCAGTTCGTGGTCGGAGATGCCGCCAACCTGACCCAGCCATTCGAAGACCAGGGGCAGGGACCAGGCGTTCCAGTCGAACGCGGCCTGCAGGCCCTCGGCGATGCAGCGCGGGGGGTTTTCGATCAGGCCGCCGCCCGTGATGTGGGCCGCACCCTTGACCAGACCGGCCTTCATCAGCGGCAGGACCGGCTTCACATATATGCGGGTCGGCTCCATCAGGGCCTGGGCCAGGGTCTTGTCCTTGGCGAAGGGGGCGTCGTCGCCCCAGGCCAGGCCGGACTTCTCGACCACCTTGCGGATCAGCGAATAGCCGTTCGAGTGCGGACCCGACGAGGCCAGGCCGATGATGATGTCGCCGGCCTTCTGCTGGTCCAGATAGGGCAGGACCTGACCGCGCTCGACCGCGCCGACCGAGAAGCCGGCCAGATCATAATCGCCGCCCGAATACATGCCCGGCATTTCTGCGGTCTCGCCGCCCACCAGGGCGCTGCCCGACTGACGGCAGCCCTCGGCGATGCCGGCGACGACCCGGCGCGCGGCGTCCACGTCCAGCTTGCCCGTGGCGTAGTAGTCCAGGAACATCAGAGGCTCGGCGCCTTGGGCCAGCAGGTCGTTGACGCACATGGCGACCAGGTCGACGCCCACGCCGTCATGACGGCCGGTCTCGATGGCGATCTTCAGCTTGGTGCCGACGCCGTCCGTCGTGGAGACGATCAGCGGGTCTTCAAAACCGGCGGCCTTGAGGTCGAACAGGGCGCCGAATCCGCCCAGCGAAGCCTCGGCGCCGGGGCGGCGAGTCGACTTGGCGAGGGGTTTGATCGCGTCGACCAACATTTCTCCGGCGTCGATATCCACGCCCGCATCGGCGTAGGTGAGGCCGTTTTTTAGGGCTTCGGGGGTGTCGCTCATCGGTCACGGCTCGAAATCGGGGGCGAAAATCTGTCGCAGCGCTCTTGCCACGACGGCGTCGCGCGGGGCTATAGCATCGGAATGACGCCAATCACCACCAATGACGCGCTAATCGACTTCTGCGAACGCCTGGCCAAGGCCCCGTTCATCACGGTCGACACCGAATTCATGCGCGAGACGACCTACTGGCCCAAGCTGTGCCTGATCCAGGCCGCTTCGCCGACGGACGCCGCCATCATCGACCCAATGGCCGAGGATCTGGACTTGGAGCCCTTCCTCGCGCTGCTGCGCGACGAATCGATCATCAAGGTCTTCCACGCCGCCCGTCAGGACGTCGAAATCTTCAACCGCCTGGGCGCCATGCCCAAACCCATGTTCGACACCCAGGTCGCCGCCATGGCCGCGGGCTTCGGCGATCAGGTTAGCTATGAACAGCTGGTCCGCCAGATGCTGCGCCAGGAATTGGACAAGGGCAGCCGCTTCACCGACTGGGCGCGCCGTCCACTTAGCGACGCGCAACTGGTCTACGCCCTGGGCGACGTGACCCACCTGGCCGCCCTCTATCCCAAGCTGCGCGACCGACTGCAGAAGGAAGGCCGTCTGGACTGGGTCATGTCCGAAATGGGCGCCCTGACCGATCCGGCCCTCTATGACACCACGCCCGAGAATGCTTGGAAGCGTCTGAAGCCCAAGAAGTTCAGCGCCAAATATCTGGCCGCCTTTGTCGCCACCGCCGTCTGGCGCGAGCGCGCGGCCCAAGAGCGTGATCAGCCGCGCGGCCGCATCCTCAAGGACGAGGGCATCGACGAGATCGCGACCCAGGCCCCGACCGACCCGGACGCCTTCAACCGTCTGCGTTCGGTGCCCAAGGGCTTTGGCGGATCGCGCCTGGGTCTGGAACTGACCGCCGAGTTGAAGCGCGTCCTGGCCGATCCCGAAGCCCACGCGCCCAAGCTGGAACGCCCGGCCCACAGC